>JAAYLH010000001.1 GCA_012521995.1 Bacteroidales bacterium
GCCAACAACGTTCAGCTTACTGCCCATTTTGAATCGATCCCCGAACCCACCTATGTCCTGAGCCTGCTTGCCGATCCAGAAGCAGGAGGGACTGTGAGCGGGGGCGGCGAATATGAAGAAAATGATGAGGTGGCGATCAATGCTGTCGCTGCCGAGGGTTACGTCTTTATTCAATGGGCGCAAGACGGGGTGGTAGTGAGCGAAGATGCTTCATATACCTTAACCATGCCAGCCGAAAACGTTACACTGGTAGCACATTTTTCGATCACTGAATCGGTAGCAGGTGTGGCGGGGCCAGAGCTAAAAGTTTACCCCAATCCGGCAAGAGATTATGTCATCCTTAGTACAACTGAAAATCTTATCAAGGTGCAAATTCTAGATCTGAGCGGCAGGATTCTTTATTCTAAGGAAATAATTGGTGACCAGGTAGCGATATACCCCTCGCTGAAAACAGGTTTTTACCTGATGATTGTTGAAACCAATTCCGGTCGTTTTACACATAAGCTTCAGATAAAAAGGTAATCGACCATTAATCTTAACCGAAAAAAAAGAGGCTGCCATAAATATTTGTGGCAGCCCCTTTTTTGGTAAAGAAGATATTTCCCCTTTATTGGCAATGGATCCAGAGGGGACGGATTACAGAGGGGGGATAATTTGAAAATGGAAAAGAAAATGAAACGGTTCTACTTCTTTCCAAGGCGTAGTTGTTTTTTGAATCCAACCTCATAGCTGGTTATTCCCATAAGAGGTTAAGGAGAAAAAGCAAATCAATGTATTGTTGAGCCCTATAGCCCACTTAGCGAATGCCTGCCCCGAGTTATCCCCAGAAACAATGGTGGGTATCATCATCCACCAGCTCAACAAATTCAGGGAAGGTCTTTACGGTTGGGACAGGAGGGTAGGGGTCCCAGTTTTGATTGGCTCTCCGCCAGAATACCTTCCAGTGTTTTTTGGAAGCCACCCAGGTGGCTTTGGCAATGGGGCTTTCAACCATTTGAATCGTTTCAAAATGGATGGCAACGATTTCAGCAATTATCACACTCTGCCCATCAATCCGGTAGGAAATATCAAGCTTATGGCGCAATTCCACAGGAGGCCTTTTGAATTCAAGATACTCTTCCATTATTTCGATGACCTGGGCTTTGATTTTTTCGTTGAGGGGCATAAATAATCCTGTTATAAACACACTTTTTATTCCTTTATGCAAATATCAGAAATAACATAAAGTTCCGGTCATAAATCCGGAATAGAATTTTCATTTGGAACATAGAATTCAAGCAAAGACTAATCATTTTTCGAAAATATTGTGATGAAAACCCCTTCATCAATGGTGGGTTGCGGTAAATGCCAAAAAAAAGCCCCTAAAAAGGGGCTTTTAGTGACTCCGTCAGGATTCAAACCTGAAACCTTCTGATCCGTAGTCAGATGCTCTATTCAATTGAGCTACGGAGCCAAATGCGGTTGCAAAGATAATATTATTTTGGGAACGGAAAATGGTTTTTTAATTTTTTTCAGGGCTATTCCACGCGTTGGTCGTTGTCGGCATATTTGACCACGGCTTTTGAGCGCCATTTGCCGGTTCTGTAGTAAATCCACGAGAAGAGCCATCCGAAGAACCATGCCATGGGGATGCCCCACCAGATGCCGTCTGTGCCCATTCGCAGGGAAAGGAAATAGGAGCCGGGGATGCGTAATACCCAGAGTGAGAATAGTGTGATGAACATGGGAACTAAAGTGTCACCCGCACCCCGCATGATGCCGTTGGTGGTAAACATTGCTGAGAAGAGTATGTAAAAGCTGCTGACGATGACCAGGTATTCGTATCCGATCTGAATGACCTCAGCATCGGGAGTAAACACGCGCATCAGGTCGCGACCGAAAAGCCAGGCTACAATGGTCACCACCAATGAGATGGTTGTGGTCATGGTGAGGGTACTGCGGTAACCAGACTTTACCCGCTCTGGTTTATTGGCTCCGAGGTTTTGGCCCACGAAAGTGGAGAGGGCCATAGAGAAGTTCATTGCGGGCATTGCGGCGAAGGAGTCGATGCGCCCTGCAATTGTATATGCAGCGATGGTGTTGGTGCCGAATCCGTTGACAATACGCAAGAGTGCAATCATCCCCAGGGAAACGAAGGTATGCTGAAGCCCTGTGGGGATACCAATACGGAGGCTCTTGCGAAAGATATCCCGGTCGAATACCAAGCCTGAGTAGGACACGCGTATGAGCTGGTGGTATCGGTTGAGGTAAAGCACACTGAGGCCAAAGGAAATGCCCTGGGCCATCACCGTGGCAACAGCCACTCCTGCAATCCCCCAGCCAAAGACAAGGACAAAGAGGAGGTCAAGGATGATGTTGAGGATGGTGGCGATGATGAGGAAATACAGGGGAGTTTTGGAGTCGCCCAGTCCCCTTAGCACCCCGCTGACGCCATTGTATCCGAACATAAAAACGAGTCCGATTGCATATACACTAAAATAGAGGGTAGCATCTGGCACCAGGTGTTCGGGCAGTGCAAGCAATTTCCAGATGGGGCCAATAAGCAGCAGGCCCAACACGGTAAGAAATATAGAGCCGAAGAACAGGATGATAAAGGCAGTATCAATGGCTCGTTTGACCTTTTCATAATCTTTGGCACCATAATATTGAGAGATGATAATGGTAGTACCGGTTGTGATGCCTATCACCAGGCTGATCAGCACGAATATCACAGGAAATGAGGCCCCTGCCGCAGCAACGGCATCGGTTCCGATATATCGGCCAATGATGATAGTGTCAACAATGTTGTATAATTGCTGAAACACGTTGCCCAGCAGCATGGGCAGGGCAAAGATAAGGATCTGTTTCCCAGGATTACCCCTGGTCAGGTCGCGCATCGAAAACGGGTTTTTTTAAAAAAATAAATAACCCACAAAGTTATGGTTTTTCAGTCAGTCGGCTACATGCAGAAAAAAACCTTAAATTTGTTGGCTGAGCTTATGTTTGTTGCACATCAAAGCCTATAGAGATGGATATTTCGGTAGTAGTGCCCCTGTTCAATGAAGCGGAATCGCTTCCCGAGTTGACCCAATGGATTGACCGGGTGATGAAAGAAGGGGGATACAGCTATGAGGTGGTACTGGTGGATGACGGCAGCCGTGATGGCTCGTGGGAAGTGGTCGAACGGCTATCGGCAGGCAACCGTGCCTTAAAGGGGATCAGGTTTCGCCGTAATTATGGCAAGTCGGCAGCGCTAAATGTGGGTTTTCAGCACGTCTCGGGAGATGTGGTCATCACCATGGATGCTGACCTGCAGGACAGCCCTGAGGAGATTCCCGATCTATACAAGATGATCCGTGAAGAGGGCTACGACCTGGTGAGCGGCTGGAAAAAGAAGCGGTATGATCCTGTTTCGAAAACCATTCCCACCAAGTTGTATAACTGGGTAACGCGAAAGGCAACAGGCATAAAGCTACATGACTTTAACTGCGGCCTGAAGGCCTATAAGCTCGAAGTGGTGAAGAGCATTGAAGTATATGGGGAAATGCACCGTTACATCCCCGTCATCGCAAAATGGGCAGGTTTTACCCACATAGGAGAGAAGGTGGTTCAACACCAGAAGCGAAAGTTTGGGAAAACCAAGTTTGGCATGGAGCGCTTTGTAAATGGTTTTTTGGACCTTTTATCCATAACTTTTGTTACTCGCTTTGGGCGCAAGCCCATGCACTTTTTCGGATTGTTTGGCAGTTTACTGTTCCTGGCGGGTTTTGTGATTGCCCTTTACCTGGCCTATGCCAAGTTTTTTTTGATGGGTTACCGGATGACTGACCGACCCTTGTTTTATTTTGGTTTGTTGGCCATGGTCTTGGGAACCCAGTTGTTTCTTGCGGGTTTTCTGGGGGAGCTGATTTCGCGCAGTGCTTCCGACCGCAACCATTATCTCATTGAAAAAACCACCGAATCGCAGTGGCAAAAGTCATAATCTTGGGATCGGCCTATCCGCTCAGGGGCGGAGGGCTTGCCACCTTTAATGAACGGCTGGCCCGTGCATTCCAGGAGGAAGGGCACGAGGTCAACATTTACACTTTCTCTTTGCAGTACCCCGGTTTTCTTTTTCCGGGGAAGACCCAATACAGTGAGGAGCCTGCCCCTGAAGGGCTCGACATACGAGTAAAAGTCAACAGCATCAATCCCCTGAACTGGCTCAAAATAGGACTCGAACTGCGGAAGTTGAAGCCTGAATTGCTGGTGATCCGCTACTGGATCCCCTTTATGGCGCCTTGCCTGGGTAGCATTGCAGCATTGGTGAAAGGAAACCGCCATACAAGAGTGGTAGCTATTGCCGATAACATCATCCCACACGAGAAGCGTCCCGGCGACCGCTTTCTGACGCAATATTTTATAAAAAGGATCCACGGCTTTGTCACGCTCTCGGAATCGGTGCGTAATGACCTTATGGCGTTTGGAGTGCCTGAGCAAAACAGCAGCTATTGCGCCCACCCCTTATACGATAATTTTGGTGAGGCGCTTCCCATGGGTCAGGCAAGAAAAAGCCTCGGGATTGATCACATGGGTCCATTGGTATTGTTTTTTGGATTTATCCGCGACTATAAGGGGCTTGATCTGCTGCTGAAGGCTTTTGGAAGAAAGGAAATCAGGGAACTTTCGGTGAAGTTACTGGTGGCAGGGGAGTTCTATACTGACCCGGAAACTTATCACGAACTTGCTGAGGAGCTTGGAATAGACAAACATATCTTTTGGCATACGCATTTTATTCCCAATGAAAAGGTTCGGGAATATTTCTGTGCTTCCAACCTTGTGGCCCAGCCATACAAAAGCGCCACCCAGAGCGGGGTAACGCAGGTGGCCTATCATTTTGAGGTGCCAATGCTGGTGACAGCCGTGGGCGGCCTGCCGGAAATGGTTCCGCATGGTAAGGCAGGCTATGTGGTGGAACCTGATCCTAAAGCCATTGCAGAGGCATTGGTTGATTTTTTCCGAAAGGAAAAGGAAATGACTTTCAGGGA
This sequence comes from Bacteroidales bacterium, assembly GCA_012521995.1. Lineage (GTDB taxonomy): Bacteria > Bacteroidota > Bacteroidia > Bacteroidales > UBA7960 > UBA7960. Next base: position 5,007 of record JAAYLH010000001.1, read on the forward strand.
AAACCTAAAGGAAGAGAAAAAGCGCTTTAGCTGGTACAAGTTGGTTGCAGCCTTAATGAAGCAGGAAAAAGAAAGGAAAAACACTCATGAGGATCACTGAACAAATAGAAGAATCTATTCGGTTGAAGCAGCAGGTGCTGTCGGATCAACATCTGCTGGAGAGTCTGGAGCATTGCATCGGGGAGCTTGTCCATGTCTACGATACAGGGCACAAGGTGCTGCTGTGTGGCAATGGGGGCAGTGCTGCCGATGCCCAGCATCTGGCATCAGAGTTGTCGGGACGATTTTATTTCGATCGCCCGCCCCTGAACGCAGAGGCATTGCACGTGAACACCTCATTTCTTACTGCAGTGGCTAATGATTATTCGTTTGACAGGATATATGAGCGAATGGTGCAGGCCTTGGGCAAGGAAGGGGATATGTTGCTTGCGTTTAGTACCTCAGGAAATTCACCCAACATCGTGAAGGCCTTGGAAGCTGCCCGAAAGCTTGGGATGACCACCGTTGGTTTTACAGGCAGGGAAGGAGGGGAGATGAATGGCCTCTGCGATATCCTGTTTAAGATCCCCTCGGCAGATACGCCCAGGATACAGGAAATACATATTTTGCTGGGGCATATCATTTGTGAAAATGTTGAGGGGATATTGTTTAAGGAATAGCACGCGGATGACACCGATAAGACGGATAAGAACGGATAAAAAATTTCGGAATATTTGTTTAATAAGTGCCTTTAGTAGGTTTAAAAAGAATTAATGACGAAGCTAAACCCAAACAAAAGCTGGACGCTCTTCCTGGACCGTGACGGTGTATTGAACCGAAGGCTGGAGGGGGACTATGTGAAGCTGCCTGAGGAGTTTGAGTGGCTTGATGGGGTGTTGAAAAGCCTTTCATATTTTAGTGGTGTGTTTGGAACAATTGTTGTTGTAACGAATCAGCAGGGAATCGGTAAGGGTTTGATGACAGAACAGGAACTGGGTCTGATCCACAAAAATATGCTTGAGGATGTGGCTCGTGCAGGTGGAAGAATTGACCAGGTTTATCATTGCCCTGACCTGGAGCAAAGCAGGAATTTTAACCGTAAGCCTATGATAGGCATGGGCCTGCAGGCACGGAGGGATTTTCCTGAAATAGTGTTCAGGCAATCGGTTATGGTTGGAGATACCATTAGCGATATGCGCTTTGGTAAACGGCTGAAAATGAAAACGGTTTTTATTTCGAAAGACATTCAAAAGGCCAGGCAATATCCAGGATTTATTGATCTCATATTTGAGAGTTTACAAGCCTTTGCTGCCTTTTTGAAGTCAAAGGGGCACTGAGTGATCGGGGAAAGAAAAAGAAATGGAGAGATTTTTGTAAATTCGTTGTTAGGATGAAAAACCAGTTTAGTATTTGGTTCATAATAATGCTGTCAATGGTTTTGGTGGCATCATCAGGGCTTTCACAGGGCAGCAAAAATCAGCGTGATGAACAGGGAAGGCGACAAGGTATCTGGCAGGGGAATTATCAAAGCGGGATGCTTCGCTACCAGGGGCATTTTGTAGACGACAAGCCAAGTGGCACTTTCAGGTATTTCTATCCAGAAGGTGGCCTGCGTGCCGAGCTGCATCACGACCCTGCCCAAGTGCTTGTCCCTGCCGTCTATTTTCATAAAAATGGCGAGCATATGGCAAATGGTCAGTTTAAACACAACCAGCGTACAGGCCTCTGGCGGTTTTTCTCGGATTCAGGCGTGAAACTGGCTGAGAATGAATACACCGACGGAAACCTTGACGGGAAATCAGTCACTTTTTTTGCATCGGGCAGCGTGGCTGAGACCGTTGATTACAAGGCGGGAGTGAAAAAGGGGAGCTGGAACCAGTTTTTTGAAGACGGAACCCTGCGCCTTGACGCTACCTATGAAAACGACGCTCTTTCTGGTCCTTTTAGGCTGTTTTATGAAGCTGGGGGCGAGCAATTGATTGCCCATTATGCCGATGACCTTCCCCATGGCACCTGGAAATTTTTTACGCGTGAAGGGGAACTTGAAAAAGAGGTTTATTACCAGCAAGGGATTATTGTAAATGAGATCATTTACATTGCAAGGGAAGAGGAGGTAACGATACCCCTGAGGCCCGACAGTGAAGCATCGGAGGATGTTTTTACCGCGCCATTTTAAGCAGAATGCATTACATATTTAGCTTAATCAGGTTATTGCAAATCATATGAACAGAGATGAGAGAAAAGGAGTTTGGGAAAGAGCTTGGCTGATCATCCTAGGGATTTTGGTCATTCTCGCAGGCTGCCAGGAGGAGCAAACTGATCCTGAAAAGATGTATTATTCCTATTTTCCGGACACGGTTGGTCAATTTGTACTATATGCCGTGGATTCGGTAGTATATGATGATTTTACCGGGCAGGTGCTCCATTTCGAATATGAGGTTAAGGAATTGATTAAAAGCCGATTCACGGATGGAGAAGGGAAGGAAAGCCTAAGGCTAGAGCGTTACATCCGGTCTGATGGCGAATCTGACTGGGAGATCAAGGACATATGGCAGGCGAGGGTATTGCCAGACCGCGCAGAAAAAACGGAGGAAAATATCACTTATATCAAGCTTGTTTTCCCCCCGAAAGCAGGGAGCAGATGGAACGGCAATGCATATAACACCCTTCCCGAACAGGGATACCGGGTAACTGAGGCACACAAACCATACCTGATTTCACCCAGTCTGTCATTCGATTCGACCGTTACAGTATTGCAGAATGATATTACAACACTGATCAGCGAAGAATTCCAGGAAGAGAAGTATGCCAAGAATGTTGGATTGGTATTTAAACGTTACAAAAAACTTGAAAAGGAGCCCGACGGAAGCATTGTCAGGGGGGTTGATTACAGCTATCAAATCAAGGCTTTTGGCCAGGATTCAGGTCTAAAACAATGATTATGGGCAAAACCGGAATAACCTTGTTGCTTTTGCTTATGGCCCTATGTATGCCCCCCGGGGTTTATGGTCAGGAAGCTGTTGAAGGAGGGTATTACTGGATATCGTTTAAAGATAAAAACAATACACCATTCAGCGTTGGCCAACCAGAGGCCTTCTTATCCCCGCGAGCCATCAGCCGACGCGTTTTACAGGGGATTTCAATTACAGAGGCAGACCTTCCTGTCCATCCTGCTTACCTGGATAGCCTAAAAACAGATGAACTGGTACAGGTTTTCTATTCCAGCAGATGGATGAACGGTGCATTAATCCAAACAGCAGACCAGACTAGCCTTGATCGTATCCGGGGCTTATCCTTTGTTTCAGGTTCAGAGTTAGTAAAGCCAGGTGAGGAAGCATTCAAGGAAAAGATTCCCGGCAATAACGAATTGAGGTCCGGTGGGCAGAATCTTGGGCAAAGAAACTTTGAACATAGCCTAATTGAAGCGTTGGGGAAAGCCAACTGGAGAAGTAATTTTTCGGGATTGGATCCTGGTTATTCCAGCGAAAGCATTGCGCAAATCAATGGGATCAAATTACTTGAAGATGGGTTTCGTGGTGCAGGCATATTAATTGCGGTGCTTGATGCGGGATATTATGCGGCCGACCAGTTGTCAGTTTTCTCTCATTTATGGGAATCCGGTCGCATTGCAGGCACCAGGGATTTTGTGGAAACACCAGAAAATATATTTGGCAGCAGCCCTCATGGCACTTATGTTTTGTGTGTAATGGCAGGTCATCGTCCCGGCGCTCTTATGGGCACCGCAATGGAAGCCACGTATTTCCTGATTCGCACGGAGGATGTCAGGACAGAATACAAGATAGAAGAATTTAACTGGTTGGCAGGTGCAGAACTAGCCGACAGCATCGGGGCCGATGTAATCAATTCCTCGCTGGGCTACAGCCGATTTGATGACCCAGAACAGGATTACTCGTATTCTGACCTTGATGGAGGGACTACTGTTGTCGCCCAAGCGGCCAATATGGCTTTTGAAAGGGGCATCCTGGTGGTAAACAGTGCTGGGAATTATGGCAACCAGACCTGGAGGTTTGTAGGCTCGCCGGCTGACAGTTTTGGCGCACTAAGTGTTGGGGCGGTAAATATTCAGGGAGAGGTTGCAGGCTTCAGTTCACGGGGCCCCACCGCAGACGGACGAATAAAACCAGACATTATGGCCCATGGTTTGGGGGTACCTGTTAGCGATTTGTCGGAGGGCATAGGACTGGTCAATGGGACCTCCTTTTCGAGCCCAATGATCGCAGGAATGTCGGCCTCTCTATGGGGAAAACATCCAAACGCTCTTGCCAGCGAACTGAAAAGGGCTATTATTGAAAGCGGGCATTTGTTTTTTAAACCCGACACCATTTTCGGCCATGGAATCCCTGACTTCAACTGGGCCTCCCGTTTGCTCCAATACGATTTTGAACCTGCGGAACAACTGGTCATTTTCCCCAATCCAGTTTCACCTGACTCTTTCCTCTCATATTATTCAAACATTCAACAAGAATTTATTATTGAGGTGTTTAACCTCAGGGGACAAATTGTTTACTTTTTGGATGGTCAAACTTTCTTTCCCGGGTATAACCGGGTTCAACCCTTTGAAAAAATGGCTCATCTTGACAATGGAATCTACTTTCTCAGGATGGTCCTGGAAGCTTCAGGAGAATTCTCTGTAGCCAAATTTGTGAAAGCCTGGTAATACCCCCATTATTTTCCTTTAAATCTTTAAGTCAGATTCCAAATGCATTGGAAAAATTGGGATTACTCAAGGGTAATTGCCTGATAATAAAAACAAAGACACTTGGAAATTAAAAATGATAAGATTTTTTGTTTGCTTAAAGATGAAATAAAATCGGGTAGGGGCCAGGGAGAGAAGTTATATTGAATTCTCAAGGACTTATTGGTTAATCCATGACAATACATTTCCCGTTTGGGATAGGAAAAATTGAAATATCCCTGGCTGGTAATTTTCAAGATTGTAGATTGAAAATAAAGAGGCATATTTCATTCTATTGAAATAATCGCTTTTAGAGAAGGATTATAAGTTGATTTCCAAGATTGTTAAACCATTGAACATTTTTCTAGACATTAATTTCATTTTTAATAATTGAACGAATTAACAAACAAGAGGATTTACAATCGTACAAAGAGAAATTCACCCTTGTAAATATTTCTTTTGTTATTATTGATTAATAGTGAATTAACATTTGTAATTTCTCGGATATTGTTTGTTATAATTTAGAAATTTGAATTTCTGATGCAATTATATTGTTTTTTCTGATTTATCCAGTAATTATTTTTTTATTTAATTGTTTTTCAACTTTTTAAATATTTTATCTAATCTTTTACTTTAAAATAATGCTAATGAGTAAATTTTTTTTTAATCATTTTATATTCTCGTATTAAAGAATTTAATATCAATTTAAAAATAGGTCTAATTAAACCTTATGTTTAATATTTCTTACGTTTTACAAACATGAACTTAATGGCTTGTTCACAAAATCGTAATTTGAATTACAGTTTTTCGTAATTTTATAACATTGTTAATGGTTTGAAAAATTGACCAGAAATGATCAAGCGGATACAAAAGATCATGCAATTGAAAAAGTTGACTTCATCAGCATTTGCAGATAAAGTTGGGGTGCCCCGATCGACGATCAGTCATATTTTATCGGGCAGGAATAATCCGAGCCTTGAGTTTGTGCAGAAGGTATTGGATTCTTTTCCGGAAATTCGTACCGAATGGCTAATCCGCGGAGAGAGTCATATGTTAAAGGCGAGCAATACGCTTTTCCCTGATGAGGATTTCGAACTTTCTGAAGTGATTAAGTCGCCTTTAGAAGAAAAGGCAGATATAGCGGGAAAAGAAGAAAAAATTTCACCCAGTAGCCAAGCCCGGGAGGAAATATCGAAATCTGAGGGGGATAAAAAAATGCCAGAAAAGGAAGTTTTTTCTGACAAGGATATGCCAACAGCACGTAAAAAGTCTGACATTTCTGTCAAATTTCATAAAAAAGCCATCAGGGTTATGTTGTTTTATGCTGATGGTACGTTTTTTGAGTATTTTCCGGAGCAGCAATAAGGCCTTTAAAAGCGTTCCAGTTCAGAAAAGAAGAAACTGGCTTCACGTATGGCATTATCGTCGGAATCGGACCCATGAACGGCATTTTGCTCAATGCTGGCACCAAAGAGTTTTCTAAGGGTACCTTCCTCGGCCCTGGTGGGGTCGGTAGCACCAATTAAGAGGCGGTAATCATCAACGGCATTTTCTTTTTCGAGGATGGCAGCTACAATGGGGCCATTTGACATGAACCGGGTAAGCCTTTCGAAAAAGGGTCTTTCGCGATGCACCTCATAAAATGCTTCAGCCTGTCTGAGGGAGAGCTGAAGGTATTTCATGGCGGCAATACGAAATCCTGCTTCGTTGATGCGTGCCAGGATTGGGCCCACATAACCATGCTGAACAGCATAGGGTTTGATCATGGTAAGGGTAATATTTCCTTTGGCCATTTTGAAGGTCTTAATTATCTGAAACAATTGCTGCAAAAGGCAGCGGGGAATAAGGAAGCATAAAAATAATTAATTTGGTGGGTAAAAACCAAACTCATTCTTTTTTTTTACCTTTGTTCAACTAAAAAAATTGCAGGGATTTGAACCCAATAATGATCAGCCAGGTAAAAAACCTGCTTTCAGACAAAGATCAGCCTATAGCCATAGTTACCCATACCAATCCTGACGGAGATGCCCTGGGCTCCTCCCTTGGGCTGTATGGTTTTTTACTTCTATCAGGCTATAAGCGGGTTAGTGTAATCACCCCTGACCGTTATCCTTCGTTTTTGCAATGGATGGCTTGGGAACAGGAGATCGTTGTTGCCGACCAGGACCAAGCAAAGGCGGAAGCCGCCATTTTGGGAGCAAAGCTTGTTTTTTGCCTTGATTTCAATGGTATCAACAGGGTAAATCATCTTGAAGAAACCCTGAGGAATGCGAAAGGGAAAAAAATATTGATTGACCATCACCCCCAACCAGAGGATGAATTTGATATCGTATTTTCAAATACCAATGTTAGCAGTACTGCAGAATTGGTGTTCTATTTCATTGCCGCCCTGGGCGGGGAAATGACGATGGATGTTAGGGTTGCCGAATGCCTATATGCAGGGATAGTGACCGATACTGGGTCTTTCAGCTATGGTTGTAATGAACCCAAGACTTACGAAATCACAGCCAAATTGATTGCCTTGGGAGTAGACGGTGAGCATCTTCACCGATTGATATACAACACTTATTCGGCTGACAGGATGCGACTGCTGGGATATTGTTTAAGTGAAAAGCTCAAGGTGTTACCCGAGCAAAATGCTGCCCATATCAGCCTGTCGGCAAAGGACCTGAAACGTTTCAATCATCAGGAAGGGGATACTGAAGGCGTTGTGAATTATGCCATGAGCATAGAAAACATTCACCTTGCTGCATTGTTTATTGAAAAGGAAGATCACGTGAAGATTTCTTTCCGGTCTGCAGGGGTCGTGGACGTCAATATGCTTGCCCGCGAATATTTTAATGGTGGTGGGCACCGCAATGCTGCAGGCGGAAAAAGTTTTGACAGCCTGGAAGTCACAATTCGGCAGTTTGAAGATGTAATAAAAAAGGGCCAATTAAAAAAATGAAAGGAATAAACGCAAGAGTTCTGGCAGGCCTTATTATTGCACTGTTATTCATGTTCATGGCCTGTAATCAGACTTCGGAACAACAAAGAGTTCCTGATCCAAAAGAAATTAGAAAGACCTTTGAGGAGAGTAATAAGATCCTGTTGGAGGCCGAAAAGCAAGAAATTTTAGATTTTATCTCGCGTTATGGATGGGATATGCAGGAAAGCGGTACAGGGCTTTGGTACAAGATATACCATGAAGGGAGCGGAGCATATGCTCAAAGCGGAGCCCTGGCCATCATTCATTACAAGATCCACTTACTCACCGGAGACCTGGTGTATTCTTCGGAAACAGATGGCGCAAGAGAATTCAAAATCGGGCGAGGAGGCGTAGAGCTTGGATTGGAAGAAGGTATTCTGCTGATGCGTGAAGGAGACAAGGCACGTTTTATTATGCCATCTCACCTTGCGCATGGCGTGCCAGGCGACGGGGTGAAAATTCCCGCAAGGGCCACCATCGTCTATGATGTTGAACTTGTTGAACTCAAATAATTTATCATAATTTTCGAGAAAGCGAGCATGTTCGTATAATCATTTGAAGGATAGGGTATTCACATGCGGGACTCGTCCAAGTAACAATTACAAATCCACGAATAATGAAAAACCTGAGAAGTTTAGTTATTTTAACGCTTGCAATTTTTGTTGCAGCCTGTTCAAACAGCCCACATAAGGGATTCAAGGAAAATGACAATGGGATATTTTACCGTTTTCATGAAAAAGGCAATGGTGAGAAGCCTGAAGAAGGAAAACTAGTTTCTATGATCATGGTATACAGTGACTCTAAGGGCAATACCTTGCTTGACAGCCGTGAAGGTGGCGTTCCTTTTGTACTTGAATTTATTCAGCCTGAATATCCGGGAGATATTTATGAAGCCATTGGTATGATGTCGGTAGGCGATAGTGCCTCCTTCATTATTGATGCCGAGCAATTTTTTACCACTACTGCCCAGATGCCCATGCTTCCGGAATCCATTGAGTCCGGATCACACCTCAACTTTGACATTAAACTTCTTGATGTTTTGACAGAGGAGGAGTATATGGAAGAGCAGAAACGCCTTGCAGAGGAAACTATGCGTGCAAATGAAGCCCGAGCGGGAGCAGAGGAAGGACTTTTGCAGAATTTCCTGACTGAGAATAATATCACAATTCCAGCCCGCGAGAGCGGACTTATCTATGTTGAGCGGGAAAAGGGAACGGGGGTAAAGGCTGAATCAGGAAAGACAGTTTCCGTTCATTACGAAGGTCGCTTGCTTGATGGGACAGTATTTGATTCAAGCCTTGAGCGCGGTGAACCCATTGAATTTCCCCTGGGTGTTGGCTATGTAATCCCCGGTTGGGATGAAGGTATCAGCTTAATGAATGTAGGTGGAAAAGCCCGCCTGATCATCCCTTCACACCTTGGTTATGGTGAACGTGGGGCTGGCAACCAAATCCCTGCTTATTCCACATTGGTATTTGATGTAGAACTTGTTGACGTAAAGTAAAACGGCTGTCATGAAAAAGCACACGCAAGAAAAAAGGTTTTACTTTGAATTCCCGAGGAAGCAGGTTGTACCGATCATCAGTGTGGTTGCTTTTCTTATGATGCCAGGATGCCGCAGTGCCATGGTTCAGCGGGCGGAGGTGGCAGTAGTGCAAGAAAAAAAAATGACTGAATCAGGTCTGCAATATTCCATTATCCCTGAAGGCGAAGGTGAAAATGCGAAAGACGGCGACCAGGTTTTTGTTCACTATTCAGGCCGTCTTGAGGATGGGACCGTATTTGACAGCTCGTACGATCGTGGGGAGCCCATTTCTTTCAAGATAGGCAAGGGGCAAGTCATTGCTGGCTGGGAAGAAGGGATTAGGATGCTCAGGAAAGGGGATAAGGCAACGCTCGTCATTCCTCCTCAACTGGCATATGGAGAGAATGCAATTGGACCCATTCCTGCCAATGCTACTTTAACTTTTGAAATTGAACTGGTGGATATTTTGAACCCAGTTGCTCCTTTGAGAACGAAAGGCATTAGTGGAAAGATGACAGAAAACGGTGTCGAGGTCTTTGTTGTCCGTGAAGGAAACGGAACGATTCTTGAACCAGGAGTGCGTGTGAAGGTGCATTATAATGGTTTTCTGGAAAATGACACCCTATTTGACTCCTCCTATGAACGAGGGCAACCTATTGAGTTTGTTCTTGGTCAAGGAATGGTCATTCCCGGACTTGAGGAAGGTTTAAAAAGCCTCAGGGTAGGGGATCAGGCCCGGGTATGGATACCATTCCAGCTTGCTTACGGAGAGCGTGGCCGCGGTCCCATTCCGGCAAGGGCAAACCTGATCTTCGATGTGGAAGTGCTGGATACTGAAATTGTTGAAGCACCAAAACCTTTTGAAGTGGAAGGCCTACCTGTTGAAGCTACTGAGTCTGGACTTCAATATATTATTGTCAAGGAAGGGGAGGGTGATTATCCGCAGGCGGGACAACTCTTGGTTGTGCACTATTCTGGCTTCCTTCCGGATGGCAGTTTGTTTGATTCCTCCGTTCAGCGAGGTGAGCCGTTCCGTTTTATCCTTGGCCGCAACCAGGTTATCCGTGGATGGGATGAAGGCTTTGCGCTATTAAAAACGGGCTCCAAGGTGCGGTTCATCGTACCCCCTTCTTTAGGCTACGGTGAACGAGAGGTAGGTCCTATCCCTGCTGGATCAACCCTTGTTTTTGATGTTGAACTGATTGAAATTCAGAATTAAATATTACTTCATGAGCATACTTCAAATCACATGGGATGCAAGCCCCGTAATCTTTGAACTTGGCCCTCTTGCCGTTCGTTGGTATGGATTGTTTTGGGCCCTTTCCTTTTATTTCGGATATGAGATCATGTTCCGAATATTCAAAAAGGAAGGAATACCATTGCAACAAGTCGACAAACTTTTGTTGTATATGGCCATTGGCACGGTTGTAGGTGCAAGGCTTGGGCATTGCTTCTTTTACGATTTCAGTTATTATATCCAGAACCCATTGGAGATACTGATGATTTGGAAGGGAGGGCTTGCCAGCCATGGGGGTGCCATAGGCATTATCCTAGCCCTATACTACTATCAAAAGAAAGTGAGCACTAAGTCGTATGCCTGGCTCTTGGACCGTCTGGTGATCCCCATTGCTCTTGGGGCATTCTTAATCAGAATGGGAAACCTGATGAATTCTGAGATTTACGGACATCAGACTGATTTACCATGGGGGTTTATTTTTGTCCGCGCTGGTGAAATTGTACCTAAGCATCCAACCCAGTTTTATGAAGGTGTTCCATATCTGATGCTATTCCTCTTATTGGGATGGTTATACCTGAAAAAAATCAAGGTCCTTCCCCCTGCTTTCCTGCTATCCCTTTTTGCCATTATAATGTTTACGGTAAGATTTTTGGTTGAGTTTGTTAAGGAAGATCAATCAGCTTTTGAAGCAAATATGACCCTAAATATGGGACAATGGCTCAGCCTCCCGCTCATTATTGCAGGTTTTATTGTCATGGGTTGGTCGCTTAAGCAGAAGCTTGAGCCAGAAAGAAAGAATAGCTAAAAATCACTTAGGAGTGAAATAAGAGAAAAATGCTTGTCCGCTTATGCAGGTCGGGCATTTCTTTTTTCCAGGCAGCAATGGATTGGGTTTTAATATATTCTGCTGGAAGGGTAATGTCACAAGCAACACAAAGCAGGGTATCCTTTCTTAAGAAAGTAACCATATGGGCTAACAGTTGGTTGTTGCGAAACGGGGTTTCCATAAATATCTGAGTTTGATCTTCTTGCCAGGCTTTTTGTTCAAGGATTTTCAGCATTCTTCCCCTTTCAGGCTTTCCAATCGGGAGGTACCCTGAAAAAGCAAATTTTTGGCCATTAAACCCTGATGCCATTAATGCCAACAGAATGGAAGAGGGGCCAACGAGAGGAATAACCCTGATGTTTTTTCTGTGAGCGATGGCAACAATGGCTTGGCCAGGATCAGCAATGCAGGGAGCACCGGCTTCAGACAACAAGCCAATTGATTTCCCCTCGAGTGAAGCCGAAAGGAAACCACTTAATTCTTCAGGCTGGGTATATTTATTAAGCAAATGGAACTGAACCTTATCAAACGAGCGGGAATAACCTGAAGCCCTAAGAAATCGCCTTGCAGAGCGAAGATTTTCAACAATAAACACATCCAACTGGCTCACAAGTTGCACATGCCCTCTTGGCCATATTGATGAAATTTCGTCACCTCCAAGAGAAGATGGAATTAAATACAAGTTCCCTCTATCCATAGCCATTTCTGAGGCATTTTTATCGCTTACTAAAGGAAGTATCTTCAAGCCAAGGTAGTCGGAAAAGATCGATATTTCCACCGGAAAGAATAAGCCCAATCCGTTTGCCGACAAACAAATCCATATTTTCGAACATTACGGCAAGGGGAAGAACACCGCTGGGTTCCACCACAATCTTCATTCTTTCCCAAATCAATTTCATCGAATAAACTATGCTTTCTTCAGAAGCAGTAAGAATGTCCTCCACTCCATCAAGAATAATGGGTAAGGTCAGGCTTCCCAGAGACGTTCGCAGGCCATCAGCAATGGTAGCAGGGTTTTGTGAAGGGATAAACGTCTTGGATTGAAAAGATTGCCAGGCATCATTTGCCTGAAGCGGTTCAGCGGCCAAAACCTTTACTCCAGGGGCAAAATATCTGGCCGAGAGGATGGTACCGCTCAGAAGGCCCCCACCGCCCACAGGAGCGATCACCATATCCAAGTCTTTAACCTCTTCAACAAGTTCAGCACAAGAAGTAGCCTGACCAGCAATGATTCTGTAGTCATTATAGGGATGAATTTCGACGGCTCCTGTTTTTACCATTACCTTTTGTAAGGTTGCTTCTCTGGCTTGCAGTGTAGGCATGCAAAAAGTGATCTCCCCCCCGTAGCCCTTAACCGCATCAACTTTGATCTGGGGAGCATTCTCCGGCATGACAATATGTGCCTTAACTCCACGCATTCGTGCAGCCAAAGCCAGGGCTTGGGCATGATTACCTGAAGAGTGGGTACATACGCCTCTGGTTGCATCCTCATCGCCAAGGGTCATCACGGCATGGGTAGCCCCCCTAAATTTAAAGGCGCCTCCTTTTTGAAAATTCTCACATTTAAAGTAGAGGCTGGCCCCAAGCATTTGGTTAAACGTTTGCGAAGTCAATACAGGCGTCTTGTGAATGTAAGGGGCAATGATTTCCCTTACTTTACAAATATCCTCTGCACCTGGAATCCTATTGGATTGATTAACAACATCAGGCATATGTTCAAAGTTTGAGTTTCCTAACAATTGCTTCACAACTTTCATCAAGCATTTTATAGACAATCTCAAAACCATCCTGACCTCCATAATAAGGATCTGGCACCTCAACCCCTTCGCCAGGATAGAGAGAATCATGAATCAGATGTACTTTCTGCCCGTCATGATCAGAACGTGCTTTGCGAAGGATATAATCATAATTCTCCTGATCCATTGCCAGGATAAGGTCAAACTGTTCAAAATCATTGACAGAAAATGCCCTGGCAACCTGAGTTGAAATGTCTAAACCATGTTTCCTAGCAATATCTATGGATCGAGGATCTGGAGGTTCACCAATATGATAAGAGGCCGTTCCTGCTGAACCGACTACACCCTCTATATCATATTTTCTGAGTTTATCCCGCATAATTCCCTCTGCCAAAGGGGAGCGACATATATTTCCCAAACAAACCATTAAAATCCTCATAAAAAATATTTTATAAAACTAAAAACCCAGAAACAAAGATAATTTTTTGTTTCCGGGTCAAAACCAAAAAATGAAAAAGAAAATCAAAGTTTAATTCTGATGAGGTTTTCTATCTCATCCACATATTTCTTAAAATTCCTATCGGTATCTGCCAGGTTTTTAACAGTCTTACAGGCGTGAAGCACTGTGGCATGGTCTTTATTGCCACATTTACTTCCAATGGCGGCCAAGGAAGATTTGGTATAGCTTTTTGAAAAAAACATGGCAATCTGTCTTGCCTGAACAATTTCACGCTTACGAGTTTTTGAATGTATCTTCTCGACAGGGATACTGAAATAATCGCAAACAACCTTTTGAATATATTCGACAGTAATTTCCTTTGGGGTATTCTTTACAAATCTTTCTATCACCTTCAGGGCCAGTTCGGGCGTAATTTCCTTTTTATTCATTGAGGACTGGGCCAGGATAGAGATCAATGCACCCTCCATCTCACGGATATTGTTTGTGATTCTGGAGGCAATGAGTTCAATAACATCTTGGGGCATTTCAACCCCATCGTTGTAAAGTTTCTTTTGCAGGATGGCAATTCGGGTCTCGTAATCAGGAGCCTGCAGGTCGGCTGAAAGGCCCCATTTAAATCGGGAAAGCAGCCTTGGTTCAATCCCTTTCATCTCTACCGGAGGCAAGTCGCTGGTGATTACGATTTGTTTTCCGTTCTGGTGGAGGTGATTAAAAATATGAAAAAACACATCCTGGGTTTTTTCCTTTCCTGCAAGGCAATAGATATCGTCAACAATCAAAACGTCAATCATTTGATAAAAATGGATAAAATCGTTTTGATTGTTATTCCTAACAGAGTCTACAAACTGGTTGGTGAACTGTTCAGAGGAAACGTATAGAACAGTTTTTTCAGGAAAATTGTTCTTTACCTCAATGCCTATTGCATGAGCCAGATGGGTTTTACCCAATCCATTGGCGCTGTATATCAGTAGGGGGTTAAAACTGGTTTTACCGGGATTCTGTCCAACGGCAAGGCCAGCACTCCGTGCCAGGCGATTACAATCGCCCTGAATGAAATTATCGAAATTGTATGAATCAATAAGCTGTGGGTGAATGTTTAGTTTTTTTAACCCGGGAATGACAAAAGGGTTAGGAATAGACTTTCCCTGATCCTTGTTCAGGTCAATGGGCATGCTGACTGGAGGGTTCTTCAGTGCCTTTTTGTTGAGGGTTGGAGCACTTACAGTATAAGGATTTGCAGGGGATGCATGGTAGTTGGTATCCATAATGATGCTATACTCCAGCCTGCCTTCGGGACCAAGCTCTCTTTTAATGGTTTTTTTGAGCAGATCAATGAAATGCTCTTCAAGCCATTCATAAAAAAACTGGCTGGGTACTTGGATGGTCAGAATATTCTTCTCCAACTTCACAGGTTTAATAGGCGCAAACCAAGTATTAAAACTATTGGGGCTAATGTTATCCCGAATAATACTTAAACACCCAGACCAAACCTTTTCGTGAACTCTCTCCATTATCCTGTCCTTAACGCGCAAAATAAAAAAACATGCTTATTTCCTTTATGACTGATTCTCAACCGTTGTAAAATCGAGAGGACTCCAATTGATTTCTTAACAAATTTTACCGAAAAATAGTTAATAAAAAAATTCTAAACCACTTGATTTTTATAAATTTTTGTTGTATTGCCTTCGACAAGTTTATCTTCCGAAAAAGAATCAAAAAGCACCTCAATTTTACCTATACGGACACCTCCAAAACCTGTTTGACCAATAATCACCTCCTGGTTCCTCAGATTTGTTTCATTTACGGCTGGATCAAGCAATGTATGGGTATGCCCCCCTATGATAACATCAGTCCATCGAGTTTGACGGGCTACAACTACATCGCTGACTTTTCCATAATCATAATTGAAACCAAGGTGAGAAAGGCAAATGATTAACTGACACTTATGCTTGTTTTTTAAGGTTTCCTCGGTTGATCTTGCAACTTCAACGGGGTCATTGTATTTCAAGCCTGCGAACATACTTGGTGCTACTAACCCCCGCAGTTCAATTCCCAGGCCGTAAATGCCCACTTTGATACCATTCCTTTCCAGAATAATGTAAGGTTTAACCTTTCCTTTAAGTACTGTATCTGAAAAATCGTAGTTTGAGTTAACAAAAGGAAAACTAGCATGGCCGAAGGCTTGATTAAAACCGTAAACGCCATTGTCAAATTCATGATTGCCCAGGGTGGCTGCATCATATCCCAAAGCGCTCATCAGTTTTAATTCGGCTTCGCCGCCAAACATATTAAAATAAGGAGTTCCTTGGAAGAAATCGCCGGCATCCAGTAACAGCAGTTCAGGATCCTCAAGTCGGAACTGCTTGACAAGGGCTGCCCTACGAGCATAGCCTCCCATATTTGGGTAATTGGGATCATTGGGTGGATAGGGGTCTATCCTGCTGTGGGTGTCGTTGGTATGAAGAATGGTAATTCTTTTCTGATGGCTTTTTAGTGCGGCCATCACAGCCCCTCCCCCCAGGCTTGCGGCACCTGAAATACCGGCAAAAACAATAAATTTTCTTCGGGTAAAAGTTTGCATCATACAAGATAATTTAAAAAGCAAAACATTCTGCTATTCCATGAAATAGATACGGCCATCCAATTCAGAAAAAAGTTCCTTTCCGCTGGCAGTCTCCCTTTCCATAAAAAGAATTATGGCGTCCCTAATTCGCATACCAACCATTTCGGTGTTCAATGGGTCTAGAAAAAAGCGCATCCTGTCACCACCTTCAGCCAGGTAATCTGAGGTGACTACCTTATAATTTCTGAGGCGGTCAAACTCTTTCCCCTGTATCAGGACGTGTCCAAGGCTCCCGTTCCTGGCCCCAATTTTAAGACCAGAAATCGGCATCCCCTTGTCGCTGCGGGCTACGTATTCAAACAACTCGTAAGCCTTATCTCCTGAAAGGGTTAGGACAACCATTTCATTTTCAAACGGCATAATCTCAAAAACCCTGGCCCTGGTAATGGGACCCTCTGGCAAATTAGCCCTAAGGCCTCCATAATTTAATAGGCAGAAATCAATTTCCTGACCGTCTTCAGGTTTATACAAATCATCAGCTACCTCAAGAACAAGGTCAGCAATGAAATTGTTTAGCAAGCCCTCAGGGGAAGCTTTCCTCATTGCAAAAGGAGAATTTGCCAAAACCTGGTTCATTTCCTCATCAAGCTGAGAACGATATGCAGAAATCATGGACTCAACCTCCTGATCAGGTTCAATGGAAGAATTTACAACCTTTAGTTCGCTGCTTGTTTTTTTTGAAAGGGGCTTATGCTGGCAAGAATGAAGAACCAGGAATATACAAACGAAAAGGGAAAAAAGTATCCTTTGGTTTATAACCATTGTTAAAATTGTTTAAATCCTTAATTGAGAGGGAAAGCAATATTATAACTAATTAGAGTAATAAGCAAAAAAAATTGTATGAATTATTCTATTTATAACGACTCTAATTAGTGTAATATTTTTATTACTTTACTTCGTGTAATATATTAAAAATCAATTTATTGCTAACAAGAAATAATATGATTAAAAAATGTTGAAAAAAGGGACTTTAAATATGTCGAAATATTATTGCTTAATCCTCTGATATTCTGGATACCATAACCTGATCAATGGCCTCAAGTGTTTCCAAAATTTGCCGGGAAACACTCTTTCTGACTTTATATTTCAATGAGCAATTCAGGTCAAATTGATGGTCATATTGTTGCAGATCATTGTCTTTCAAGACCTTCATTACATCATTCATTGAAAAGTAATCGAAATCAATTTGAAAATGGTCATAGAGGATTTTTGTTACCAAGGTTGCATTCTGAAGGGCATCCATGGTTGCCCCTTTATAAGCATCTATCAAGCCCCGAACTCCAAGCTTGATTCCTCCAAAATAGCGCACAACCACAACAAAGATATTGGAAAGCCCTGCTGACAACAATTGCCCGTAAATTGGTTTTCCTGCTGTACCAGATGGCTCTCCGTCATCATTCACGCGATAATGGTCACCTTCGTGTCCCAGTATCCATGCATAACAATGATGGCGGGCATCGTAATATTCCTTTTTTACAGAAGTCAGAATCTCTTGTATCTGCTCTTCATTGTCTACTGGCCAGGCAAGGGCAATAAACTTGCTTCCCTTGTCTTTATAAAAGCCTTTTGAAGGATTCTCTATGGTAAGATAGGTATCGTCTGTCACAGGAAAATTAATCAAAATCAGCCAGCAAACGCGATCAGGAGAATTGCAGCAATTGCAAGTACTATCCCGGTCCAGTTAATGGCGGTTAGCTTTTCCTTAAAGAAAAGATAACCTGCCATGGCTGACAAGGTAACAATGCTCACATTGAAAATTGGAAAGAAAACCGAACTCTGAAAATGACTCATTCCAACAATAAAATAATAGCTAGACCCGAAGTTTAGCAAACCCAACCAGGCACCTCCAACCAGGTTTTTCATCAGAATCCTGCTTGATTCCTCCTTTTTACGGATGGCTTTTATTATTATCATACCCAAACCAATAATGAATCCAACAGTAAAGACCATACCCAGGAAAAGCATATAATCGTTTCCAATCAGGAATAACTGGGAATGTTTAGTCAAGGTATCATTGGTTCCATTGCCTAGGAAAAGCATTACAGGTAGAACAAGAAATCTCTTATCAATTTTCTGGCTGTTTTTTTTCCGGAAAGTTAAATAAAAGGCCAATAAGGATAAAATAACCCCAAATATTTTCAAAGCGTTTGCAGGTTCAGCATAAGCAATAATCCCAACCGTCACTGGGATCACAACCGACATTTTACTGGTAACTGAAGTAACTGCAACCCCAACCTTTTGGGCAGAAAGGGCAAATAGAAAAAACGTAAGAATAAAGGTTATCCCAATAATGCAGGAAAACAAGAACCAAGGCTTCCCAGGTATATCTGCCCATGAAAAAACGGCCGGATGAATGATGAATCCAAGTAATGCAGCGACCAGGTAATTTGTTGTTATGGCCTGGAGGTTGTCAATTTTAAATCGGCTAAAGAGCCTGAATGTGATAACAATACTGGTAGAAATGAGAATGGCAAGGATCAGATAAACCATGAGTTCTGTTAATTAATAGTTCAGAAAGTTTTTAAACCAGAAAAAGCCTTCATTGCCAATGATGACATGGGCCAGATTGGTTGGTTTCAGGAAGGGAGCTTTGATGCCTTCACCGAAGAATTGAGGACCGCTAAAAACCCTGGCTTCATCCCAGAGACCCTGGTTCAAAAATGACTGTAAGAGCTTTTGCCCTCCTTCCACAAAAACCGACTGTACGCCCTCGTTAAACAGGTATTGCATTAAATGAGGCAAATCAACAAGGTCATCTTTAAAAGGGGTCTTCAAATAAGTCGTGTTTCCTTCTTTCTTATCCAGACTTGCATTCAGCACAAGGGTTGGTTGGCTGTTATCAAAAAGATGTAACTTCCCGGGTAATGATAATTTTCTGTCCACAACAATGCGAAGGGGGGAGGGGCCTGACCAGTCTCGTACATTCAGCCTCGGGTTATCGGCCAGGGCAGTATGAGTACCAACCAGGATTGCGGGCTCTTCACTACGCCATTTATGCACAAGGATGCGCAACTTCTCACTGGTAATCCATGCTGGACGCAAGTCGGAATGAATTGGGCGCAGGGAATCAATAAACCCGTCAGCTGTCTGGGCCCACTTCAGGATGATAAAGGGCCTCTTTTTTTCATGAAAAGTGAAAAACCGCTTATTTATCATCTGGCATTGATTTTTCAAAACCCCTACCTTCACCTCACAGCCGTTGTTCCTTAAGCGGGCAATCCCTTTGCCTGCAACCACATCAAAAGGATCAACACTCCCGATGACAACCCTCCTGATTCCTTTCTTTATAATTAGATCGCTACACGGGGGCGTTTTCCCATAATGGCTGCAAGGTTCCAGGTTAACATAAAGAGTTGATTCTGGAAAAAAAGAACTATCCCTTACTGACGCTATTGCATTAACCTCTGCATGGGACCCACCGTATAGGCGATGATAACCTTCACCAATTACCTTACCATTGTGAACAAGCACACAGCCCACCAAAGGATTCGGTGCCACCGACCCTAGCCCTTTGGAGGCAAGGTCGAGGCACCGACTCATGTATTGCTCATCTTTGGTCATGAAACTACTTGGGAATAATCCTGAAATTTCAGGCCAAATGTAGCATTAAAATCCGAAAGTTTAAAGAGTAGGGTTGTTATCAAAGGCGTTTATTTTGTTAATAATTTGTTCGTTTTTTTTTGCTTCGTTTGTTAGGTTTGTCAGGTTTCTCCAGGTTCATTAAATTCAATTTCCTGAAGTATCTCTATAAGCACATGCATGATCTTCTTTATATCGCGTTCGAGGACCAGCATGTGCTTGCGTATGTCGCCCGGCGCCCTGGCTTTTCTGATCACCTCCTGTAGCTCTTCCACTTTGTTGGCGGTTTTACTGAACCCAAGATAGTGAAAGCCTGGTTTTATTCTATGCAATGCCTGGGCTGCCATTTCTCCATCCTCTTTTTCAATATATTCATTGACGCGTTCGAGGGTTGCAGGGATCTGCTTCATGAAATGCTGGATCATGGAAGTGGTGGCACCTGTATTGTCTTCGAAAATCTCCCTGAGGGCGGCTTTTACAGTTTGCTTTATTTCATTCAGTTCGTAGCCTTCGGTAAGACCGGAAGCGGTCAATAAATCTTTACCCTCTTCAAGCACCTTAACCTCAAGGTTGGAGTTATCCAGAACTTTCTGGAACAATAATTCTGGTTCAGAAGGCTTGGTAACAAAATCATTCATACCGGCCTCCCTTACCCGTGTGCGTGTTTCACTATTAACATCCGCAGTAAGGGCTATGATCGGAACCTGGTGATCAAGAACACTCGATGAAGAATCGCGAATCACCTGGGTGGCCTCAAAGCCATCCATCTCCGGCATATGAACATCCATCAGCACCAAATCATAGGTCTCTTCTGATAGTTTCTCAATAGCAAGGCGGCCGTTTTCGGCAAGCTCTATCTTTGCATTCCACTTTTTAAAAAACTGGGACATCACAAATTGGTTCATACGGTCGTCCTCAACCAAGAGAATGCGAAGACCATGAAGGTCTTTAACCTCATGGGAGGTCCTGCCTGCCTCAACTTCCATTTTCTTTTCGCTGATTTCAAGTGGAAGCTCAAACCAGAATGTAGAACCAATCCCTTCAATGCTCTTTAGGCCAATCTCGCCTCCTTGGAGTTCAACCAGTTTTTTACTGATTGAAAGTCCAAGTCCTGTCCCTCCATACTTCCTAAAAGTATTTACTTCTGCCTGGGTGAAACTGTCAAATATGCTTTGACGTTTTTCTTCGGGGATTCCAATGCCCGTATCCGACACCGAGAACCTGAGCCTGCAATTCTGTCCGCTTCGCTCAAGCATTTTAACGTAAACATCGATATGACCTTCTGAAGTAAACTTCACAGCATTACCCAAAAGATTGAGCAAAACCTGACGCAGCCTTCCTGCATCTCCAATAACAGTCTGGGGAACATTGGGATTGATCCGAACCTTTATCGGAACCCCTTTCTCGCTTGCCTTAAACTCTATGGCTCTGGAGGTCTCATTTACCAATTGTTCCAGGTTGAAATCAGCCTTATCCAGATTGATTTTCCCGGCTTCCAATTTTGAGAAGTCAAGTACATCATTAATGATGCCAAGCAAATGATTGCTCGAGAACTTCAAGGAACTGAGATTTTCAGCCTGTTGTTCATTGAGGGCTTTGTCCTGAGACAATAGATCAACCAGTCCAATAATGGCATTCAGGGGGGTTCTAATCTCATGGCTTACACTGGAAATGAAACTTGATTTCGCTTTGGCTGCTTCCTCTGCCTTTTCCTTGGCTGTTATCAATTCCTGATTCCTGATCCTGTTTTCTGAAACATCACTTTGTGTTCCTAAAACACGAATAGGCTGATTGTGCTCATCAAAGACCACGGAAATCTTTACTTCTACCCATTTATAGGTCCCATCACTGCATTGCAGTCTGAATTCAGCGGCTTTCTGGGGTACAAGACCTTTCTTAATATGATCAAAAAGATCTAGTGCAAAAGGTTTATCCTCAGGATGAACCAAGCTTTCCCAGGCTGTAAGATTGTTCTCTATCTCATGTTCCTGAAAACCTAATACCTCTTTCCATTTGGGTGAGAGATAAAGTTCCTCAGAACTCATGTCATAATCAAAAACACCGTCATTGCTGGCTAAATGAAGAAGGGAAAGTCGATCCCTGGAGTTGTTTTCCTGGACTTCACCTTGAAGACGGTCTGAAATGTCAAGGGCCGTTGCAAGAAACGCAGGCTTTCCATAAAAATCGATAAGACGAGCAGAGAAATCAACCCAAGTCTCATCCTGAAATTTATTTTGCAAACGGAACTCAAAACGCATTCCACTGTTCTTCTTAACAAGAAACCAGTTCTCAGCACTGATGCCTGAAAGGCTGTCAGGATGAATGAGCTGCCAGATTTCCTTTTCCAACAATTCTTTTTGGGAATACCCGCTTAAACTTTCCATGGCTGGATTCACATACTGGATTTTTAAATCCTGGAAAATAACCATGGCCAGGGGTGACTCGTCAATGAGGGCCCTGAAGAAAGCCTCACTGGCTTCAGCATCACGTTTTGCTTTGGTAACCCTCAGCAAGAAAATGCCAAAACCAATCAGTATGCCCAGCATCAATATTAATGCAAGGGCATAATAAATATATACCCTCATAGAAAGCGGGCGGAATAACTGGCTTGTCAGCCTAAACATGCTCAACCCCAAAAAACCGGATATCTGGCCCTGGTATCCCAACGCTGCAGACCCCATGTATTTCAAGGGAGCAACATTCTCTTTGGCTGAAAAAAGAATGAAGTGCTTTTCAGAAGGGGAGGTGGAGTTGTCTGAAAAGCCTTGTTGCGCAAAGTATACTTCTTTTCCTTCTCCATCAGATAGAACTATCCAATCTTGAAAATGGAGCGAAAAAATTTGGTATGTAATTAGGCAACAAAAAACAAAGAGTAGATTTTTTTTCACGCAGTTTATTTAGTTATACATTCAATTCGCTTGTCGGACTGTCAAAAATACTCTGTTTTGACTTTACAAATGTAAAACAAAAAAATCGTTTTCCAAACAAAAATGTGTGTTGTACTATAAAAAAATGTAGATTAAAAATACCCATATACGTAAAAACCCTTATTTTACAAGGGGTTTTACTGGTTTGCAAATAAGAAAAAACACCAATATTTTTTGAAATTTAGAATGATTCTAAATAATAATTGGGGTATGCATTAAATGCAACTCATATATAAGTATCACTAAATGAAATGAATGCTGATTTCCTTTAAAAATTTGCTTTCCAGGGTATGGGCTATTTTTTTTACCACCGTACGGCGAATTTCTAATTCAACGGGCAAATTTGGGTCTTGGTGGGCTACATTTACCGCAGTACCGATCCAGAAGTGAATGGAGTCACTTTCCAGAAACATTTTAACAATCTTATCGGCTGGACCTTTTCCAAGTTCTGTGCGGGGACTGAATTTTTCCAGGATTTCTGACACCTTACTTAATGTGAGGATGCCCTCAGTGACCAAATCTATTCCATCCATAAAGGATATCGGAGGTAGATCCGGATCATCAAATTCAAGGGTGTCTTTTATAGGAATATTCAATTCCCTGGAAATAATATCAGCTGTTGATCCCCCGCACAAGATCTTTTCACCATTAAAGCTCCTTACAAGTTGGCCAAGCTCTTTATCCTTTTCCTTATCAAAGGGAGGCCCTGAACAAAGTAAAAGCTGTCTGGGTTCACGAAAATAAATTACAACCGAACTCATATCATCTTTCGCCTGGTAATTATCATTGGCGTGGGCTTTATTGACTATCTTTCCTGCCAGTTTCCCTGCCGATATCTCAGGGTGATCCCTAATAGTGTCCATGACCAACTGCTCTACATTATCCAAACCCCAACCAAGCAAATACTTTCCTTTCCCCAATCCTGACTGAGTGATTCCATCACTCATTAATATAATACGGTCTTCTTTTTGAGCTGTAAAGCTGCAGGCTTTTATTTCCTTTCCAGCATTATTCTCTGATTCTAGCATCAAGTACTGCCAGTCGGGTTTAAACTTTTCATTTCCCCGCATGACAATAGGATCAGGGTTATCATAATTTATTATGGTGGTTTGACCCGAACTCTCCAGATCAACTATAGAAAAAGTCGCATAACTGATTTTTCGCTCGCTGCATACAGGAAGGGTATTCATTATGATCTCGGCAATCTTTCTGGCATCTTTATGCTCACGGGTAAAATTCAAACCCATGGTAGCTGTCAGGGTAGCAAGCAAGTTTGCCTTTACCCCATGCCCCATCCCGTCAGAAAGAACCACAACCGTACGGTTTTCTTCCTTCACCTTTTGTGAAACGAATACATCACCGCATATACGCTCTCCAGCATGGTTCTTTTGAAACGTTCCTACCTCCGTAAAAAAAAGGTCTTCCATCCTGAAATCAGGGTTTGTTTATTTTTTGATAAGTCTCAATAATTGAATTCAGCATCTTTTCCGTGGTACTTGCACCCTCACCAAGTAAAAATGCAATGTTCTGAACCATCTTCAGATTCTCGTCGATAACCTCCGTGACTCGATTTATGATTTCTTCTTGCCTTACCTCTGCAACATACATATCCCTGAATACACCTCCCACAATTTTATTGGGTTTCAGTGAATAAATGCTGATATTTAACAGACCATCCCCATGATTAACATCCTTACCAACAACGTTTTCATCGTTTTCAAGGACATAAGAAAAGAGGTTATAAATAGGGTATGGCAATAAGGTTTTCAAATCTGCACCAACCAAACCCGGAATTACCTCATTGATCATTTCAGCATCCTCGCCCAAAACCTTGATAAAGCTTTGATTTGACATAATAATTCTGAGTTTGTCATCAACAATTACCGCAGCAGAAGGCAAGTTCTGAAGCAAGGTGGATATGGTATCTGTTTCCTGCTTAATCTTTTGGTTTTCCGTCTTAAGCACTTTTTCTGTATCCTGAAAAACCTCATTTTGTTTCTTTAGCTTCTCATTATTATTCTTAAGCGTCTTGATATACTCCGATTTACTTTTCAGTGAGAAGTTCTGGCACATCTCAGGCTTGCTTAAACCTTGGCTGATTGAAATGGCAAAATCTTTACACGTCCTGAAACCACAAGCACTGCAGGAGGACCTCTCCTCCAGGTCCTTCCCCAGGCTTTTCAGAATTTCCTCAATGCGGTCATCATGGGGTACAGGAAGTCTTTGGTCATCCTTAACAAAAGTTCGCGTGAGATCAAGGTCAGAATATTCTTCAAGGTCTTTCTCCCATTGCCCAACATCAAAGTCCTTGAGCCTTTTATTAGAATATGCCAACACCAGCGAACGCCTCAAAAACTTATGCGAACGATCCGTAGTCCCGGGTCCCATCAAACAACCCTGATCATAGAATAAACTAAAATGCTTTTTTATGGTTTCAGTATTTTGGCTGAACTCTTCAACCGCCTGGATCATATTCTCCTTCCCACTGGCTGATATGGTAGAGCCCGAAAGAAGATCAGAGTTAATATTCGCAGCATATACAAACCCACTGGGCAAAGGATATAAAGAGCCCAAGTTACCAATGGGGGGATCAAATTCCGAATATTCAACCTTTCCTTCCTTAATGTTAAAGCGAGAAAATAATTCCCTCAACTCTTTAAAGGTTAACACCGCGTCCACTTTCCCATCATCTGCAAAAAGACCGGCATCATGTTTTGCTGAAAGGCAAGGGCCAAAACAGACAATTTTTACATCCTTACCGTGGGTTTTCCTCACCACCTTTGCTGTGGCCGTCATAGGGCTTACAATCGGCGACAGGTTATCCGTCAACTCAGGATAATATTTTTCAACATAAGAAACCAGGCTCGGGCAATTGGCTGCCAGGTAATACTTACCCTTAAAGTTTTCAAAAACCTCCTTATATTTCCTGGCAACCAGGTCAACACCAAACGAAATCTCACTCACATATTCAAAACCTAGTTTGCGGATCATTTCAACAAATTTCCTATAATCCTGGATATCAGGAAATTCACCGCTGATGGTTGGGTCAACGATCGCCGCAACTTTATTGTCAGAAGCCAGCAGTTCAACTACGTGCTCAAGATCGCTTACATGAGAAACAGCATTGGATCCGCAAACCGAAAGGCAACTCCCGCAACCGATACAACGATCATTATTTACATACGGGTTACCATCACTGCGGGTGGAAATTGCTTTTACCGGACATGACCGGATACAGGCGTAGGATT
Source organism: Bacteroidales bacterium (assembly GCA_012521995.1). Taxonomy (GTDB): domain Bacteria; phylum Bacteroidota; class Bacteroidia; order Bacteroidales; family UBA7960; genus UBA7960. Next base: position 30,811 of record JAAYLH010000001.1, read on the forward strand.
GCGTGCAGCGACTATAGTCGATGTTTATGATTTGCATAATTCCCTCGTCTTTTTTATTGTTTCTGACACTTGAAGGCTTCAGCCCTGGGTTTCAAAATACTGTTCCAGAATACTGATCACATTGGCTTCTGTAACCTGGTTAAACTGGGCTTCATTAATTTTCAGCATGGGGCCAAATTCACAATTCCCGAAACAATGCGAGCCCTGAAAGGTCACATCTGACAGACGGCCTGTCTCTTTCAGATAATCCTGAATCACTTGCAGGGTCTTCTTGTTTCCTCGCGAAAAACAACTGCTTCCCATACAAATGGTAATCGTTATGCCTTGTCCATCCATTGGTTCCTTCAATATTATTTTGTTGTACTTCAAGGTTTAACAAAATTACTCATTCCTTTTCAATTAATCGTTATCCCCATAACATCTCAAGCCCTTTTCCCCTTATTCTGATTTAATCTAAATTACAATTAGCCTCTCGCCAAAATTTGAAACTCCTTTTTATTAAGCTTTTAGCCTGCTCAACAACCCCAAAGAGTCATTCTAAACTTATATAATTCCTTGAGATTGCAATATTTAAGACAAAAAATTTTTCATTATCCTCAGTTTTGTTTATTATTGTGAAATAAATTACAACTTACAATCCATGCAGGCTTCAATTGATGCGATTCTTGAACGTTTCCCCAATAAACTGAGGGAAGACCTGATTCCGCTGCTGCAGGAACTTCAGGATGAGTATGGTTTCTTATCCGAAGAAATTATTAACCGGGTGGGGCATTATCTTTCCATTTCGGTCAATAAGATTTATGGAGTGGCCACTTTCTACGACAACTTCAGGTTTGGACCCACTGGAAAATACCACATCAGGCTTTGCCATGGAACGGCTTGTCATGTAGCAGGAGCTTCTACTTTTATCCAGGAACTGGAGAAACTGCTAAAGATCAAACACGGGGAAACCGACAAAGAAGGTTTATTCAGCCTGGAGGTGGTTTCTTGTGTTGGTGCTTGCGGTCTTGCCCCCATCATTGAAATCAATGGGGAATACTTCACCAAGCTCACTATCGACGGCCTTATTGATGTAATTCATTCGTTCAGAGTTAAAGACCAGGATATCTATGAAAGCTAGATCACCCCAAGCCATAAAGCAATTTCTGATCAACCAGGTGTTGCTGGATCCTCGCCGCTCTGAGAACCCTCTGCTCGAAAAAGAACTTTCATATATTAGTCGGGAGCGGGTCAGCAAACCCCGGATTTATGTGGGAATGGGAACCTGCGGTAAGATTGCAGGTGCTGGTCAAACCTTCCTTACAATTAAGGAATACCTTGATGACCACGGCATTGAAGCTGACCTTGTGGAAGGGGGTTGCATTGGGCTATGCAGCGCCGAACCCATGGTTGATGTACAATTGCCTGGCAGAGCCCGGGTTTCCTTTGGAAACATTAGCCGGGATGAGGTTCAGTATCTCCTCGATGAGGTACTTAACCATAACCTTCCCGATCTGAAAATTATTGGGCAATACTCCAATGATATCTCCCAGCCCTGGGATGGGATTCCTTCCGTCTTTGAGCATCCCTTCTTTGTAAATCAAAAAAGGATTTTGCTGGATAATTGCGGGTTAATTGACCCCGTCTCCGTTGAAGAATACATTGCCAGAGGGGGTTACTGGGCTTTTACCGATTCCATTTCAAAACTGACCCCTGCAGGAGTTTGTGAATTGATTGTTGAAAGCGAACTCTTTGGCAGGGGAGGTGGCGGTTATTCCACCGGAAAAAAATGGGCCGACACCCAGAAAACAATTTCTGATCAAAAATTCCTGGTTTGTAATGCCGTGGAAAGTGATCCAGGTAGTTACATGAACAGGGTGATCATTGAAAGCAACCCCCATAGACTGATTGAGGCGGTATTATTGGCAGCTTATGCAATTGGGGCAACTAAAACCTTCGTGTTTATCAGGCAGGAGTTCAAACTTGCGATCGAACGCCTGGAAAAAGCAATAGAAAACGCCCGCAATTTTGGATTGCTCGGGCATCATATTTTTGATTCAGGAGTCAATATCGATATTATTATCAAAAAGGGTGCCAGAGCCTTCGTTTGTGGTGAGGAGACAGCCTTGAATAACAGCATTGAGGGAAAAAGGGCTATGCCCGAATCCAAACCCCCTTATCCCTCCGAAAAGGGCTTATGGAACAAACCTACCATTGTGAATAATGTTGAGACCCTTTTCAATGTTCCCCTGATCCTGAAAAATGGGCCCGATTGGTTTAAGAATACTGGAACCTCGGTAAGCAAAGGCACAAAACTTTTTTCACTAACGGGCAAAGTCAGAAACTATGGCACCATTGAGGTTCCTATGGGCGTTTCTTTCAGGGACATCATCTGGAGAATTGGAGGGGGAATTGCCGCCAATAAAAAATTCAAAGCCATTATCCTCGGAATCAATTCAGGTAACTATATCACCGAATCCACACTCGACACCAGGATTGACTTTCAAGAGCTCAAATCCATCGGGACCTCCCTGGGTAGCGGTGGCTTTGTGGTCATTGACAATACCACCTGTATGGTAGACCTGGCAAAATATTTCACCGACTTCTTCAAAAAGGAAAGTTGTGGAAAATGTATCCCCTGCAGGGAAGGCACCGCACGGCTCCTGGAAATCATGGAGGTCGTTACCCAAAGGCCAGGAAAATTCAGCAATTTTCAGACACTCGAACGCTTTAAGGGTGTAATGCAGTTGCGCAGTTTAGCCAACGTCATGAAAGACACCTCCCTTTGTGCCTTGGGAAAATCTGCCCCTAATGCCATCCTCAACACCCTGAATAACTTTAAGGGTGAATTCGATGTCCATATTTTTGAGCGAAAATGCCCTGCAAATGTCTGCCGCGACTTAAGGGTCTTTTCCATTGATGTGGATTTATGCACGGGCTGTACTGCCTGTTACAAAAAATGCCCTGCCGATGCCATCATTGGTTCTGCCAGACATCCCCACTTTGTGGTGGAAGAAAAATGTATCGGTTGCGGCCTCTGTTACGATGCCTGTAAATTCAATGCGGTTCTAATCCATTAAGCTTCAAGGAATCAATATGGACTTTCAAATTGAAGTAAACAATAGCCTGATCCTGGTGAATGAAGGGGAAACCCTGCTCACCGCCCTTCGGCGTAATGGAATTAAGATTCCAACACTCTGCCATATGAACAGATTCTCCCCAACAGGGGCATGCCGGCTCTGTGTGGTGGAGGTGGATGGCAAACGCGATCTGATCACCTCCTGCTCATTCCCCGTCGAAAAAGGAATGAAGGTGTTCACCAATTCCCCAAGGGTAATTCGCGCCAGGAAGTCCATCGTCGAAATGCTGCTCTCCAATCATCCCGATGACTGCCTTTACTGCGAACGAAACGGCAACTGTGAATTGCAGTGGCTTGCAGAAGAAATGAATGTGAAGGAACGGAAGTTCTTTGCAAACAAAAATGCCCAGTATCCTGACAACTCCAGCACCAGCGTCTTCAGGGATCCTGCCAAATGTGTCCTATGCAGCCGTTGCGTGAGGATCTGCGAAGAGACCCAGTATGTTACTGCCATCGATTTTACTTCCCGCGCCAACAACATCAAAGTCAACAGCGCATTCAACAAAGGTCTGAATATTTCCAGTTGCATCAATTGCGGCCAATGCATCATGGTCTGCCCAACAGGGGCATTGACCGACATTTCCCATATCGAAAAAGTTCAGGCAAATATTGACAAAAAGAAGAAAGAGGTAATCTTTTTTGTTTCCCCCTCCGTCACCGCTTCCATTATTGAACATTATGGCATAAAAACAGAACAAAACCCTGCTTGGTTGATTTCGGCCGCTTTAAAAAAGATGGGGGCAAGCAAGGTATTCGACCTGGGTGTTGCCTCTGATTTAAATATTCGCGAAGAAGCCAGGCTGCTAATTGATAGGGTAAAAAATGGAAATAAAGGGCCATTGTATTCGTCATGCTGCCCCGCTTGGGTGAAATTTGTTGAGGAATTCCAGCCTGAATTGATTCCCTCTCTTTCTACGGCCAAATCGCCCCAACAGATTTTCGGAGCATTACTGAAGACCTGGTATGCAAAGGAAGAAAAAGTAATGCCCGATAATATTTTCAGTGTGGCAGTGATGCCTTGCGTGGGAAAGAAATTTGAGGCCTCCCGCGAAGAAATGACTTTTAAGGGCATCTCCGAAGTCGATGCCGTTCTTACAATCCGCGAATTCGTCAGGATGGTGCGCAGCAACGGGATCGACCTGAGAAGGATTGAACCGGTGCCTTTCGATAAACCTTTTTCTGCAAGCAGCAAAAATGCCCTTAAACTGGGATACTTGGGTGGAAAGGCTGAAGCCATTGCCTTCGAACTCTTTGAAAACCTCAAGACTTCCTCCAGGGAAACCTTCAAGTTTAATGTCCCCAAAAACCTGTCAGGCCGTAAGGAATTTAAACTGAACATTGGAAAGAAAACCATCGGGTTTGCTTGGGTAAGTGGCATCACCAACGCCAAAGCCTATATTGATGATTTGATTGCCGATGGACGAAGCGATATCCATTACATCGAGGTCATGACTTGCCTCGATGGCTGTGTGGGGGGAGGTGGGCAACCCATTAACCGCATCCCCGATAAAACAAAAAACAGAAAAAAGGCTTGCCAGGATCTGGAAAAATTTTCCCCCTGGGACAACCCTGGAAACAATATCTGTCTGGATTCAATCTTCCGAACAATGGAAAAAAGTCCCGACAAGGAAACCTGGCCTAAATTATTCCATACCCGTTTTATTGAAAGAAATGTACCGAAATAACAGCATTTAAATGGACCAGCCCGTTATTAACCAATTTATTTTTACTGTAAAGGATCGATGTAAGGTTTGCTACACCTGTGTCAGGGAATGTCCTGCCAAAGCCATTAAAATCATCAATGGCCAGGCTGAGATCATTCCCTCACGCTGTATTTCTTGTGGCAATTGCGTGAAGGTTTGCAGCAGGGAAGCCAAGATGTTTACTTTCGCCATCGATAAAGTAAAAAAACTGCTGCGGGAAGAAAAGGAAGTGGCAGCCATCGTGGCCCCCAGTATTGCAGCCGAATTTACCGACATTTCCGATTATTATGCTTTTGTGGGTATGATCCGGGCGCTCGGCTTCAAGTATGTGAATGAAGTGGCTTTTGGCGCTGAACTGGTGGCCCACAAATACCAGGAACTGCTTCAGAAAAACCCTGAACGGTCTTACATTTCTACCAGTTGTCCCTCCATCGTAAACTTTGTTGAAAAACATCATCCCCAGATCATTGAAGCATTGGCCCCTGTCGTTTCTCCCATGGTTGCCACTGCTAAAGTCCTGAAAAAAATGCATGGGGAGGACATAAAAATTGTTTTCATTGGTCCCTGTATCGCGAAAAAAGGGGAAGCAGTGCGTGATGAATTCAATGGACTGATTGACGAGGTCATCTCCTTTATTGAGCTTCGAAGGATGTTCTCCGAAAAAGGAGTGACCCAAGACAATGTCGAACCCTCCGATTTTGATACGCCAGCCGCCGGCAGGGGAGCAGTATTCCCCATCAGCGGAGGAATGCTCCAGACGGTGAACCTCGAAGAAGACTATATCAGTGGCGAAATCGTGGTGGCTGAGGGACGCCAGGATATCATTGAAGTTTTGCGCGAATTCGAAGAGGGCTACCTTGAAGCTAAACTATTCGACCTTTTGTGCTGCAACGGATGCATCAACGGGCCTGGAATGAGCCATAAGCAACAGTTCTTCAACAAAAGGAAAAGCATCTCAAACTTTGCCAAACGCAAATTTGACAAACTCGATGTTAAGGAATGGGAAAAGAATCTCAACACCTATCTGCAACTGGATTTAAGCCGTTCTTACATCCCTGATGACCAGCGGTTCCCTAATCCCCCAAACTCTGAAGAGATACGGGGAGTATTGAAAAACCTGGGCAAAGAATTGCCTGAAGATGAGCTGAATTGCGGAGCCTGTGGTTACGATACCTGTTATGATCATGCCGTCGCCATTCTCAAAGGTATCGCTGAAACAGAAATGTGCCTGCCATACACTATTGACAAACTGCACGAATATATTAAGGAACTCGACATCTCCAATAAAAAACTGGAATCAACCCAAGCTGCCCTGAAACAAAGTGAAAAGCTTGCTTCAATGGGGCAATTGGCGGCTGGTATTGCCCACGAGGTGAACAATCCACTCGGAGTAGTCATCATGTACAGCCATATCCTGCTCGATGAAGTCGAAGAAAATTCACCCATTCACCGCGACCTCAAACTCATCGTGGAACAAGCCGACCGCTGCAAGAAAATCGTGGGTGGACTGCTTAATTTCGCTAGGAAAAGCAAGGTTTCCATCAATCAGATCAATGTAAACCAGCTTGTCAAGGATAGTTTGCGTACTTTAGTTTTGCCCCCGAATATAAAAATGGTCACCCAAACCAGAACCAACGACCCAATGGTTGAATGTGACCACGACCAAATGGTCCAGGTGTTTGCCAACCTGTTTAAAAACGCCATAGATGCCATGCCAGGCGGAGGCACCCTTAAGGTTACAATCGATGACCATGCCCATGGCAATGAAGTCCAGTTTGAAGTTTCTGACTCAGGATCAGGTATTTCCCTTGAAAACCAGGAGAAGATGTTTGAGCCTTTCTTCACCACCAAAGAAAATGGCAAGGGTACAGGCTTGGGCCTGCCCATCATTTATGGTATTGTAAAAATGCACCGCGGGAACATCAAAGTGGAAAGCAACAACGACCCCGATAAAGGGGATACAGGAACAACTTTTTTTGTCAGTATCCCCCGTAAATCGGCAAGCGCTAAAGAAGAAAATTTAAGCGTCGCATAAAAATCTTTTATTATGTTGAAAAAAATTAAAAGAACAATCTTGCTGGTGGACGATGACCCAGATTATATTTTCCAGATGAGATCGACCATCCAGGAAATGGGGTTTGAAGTGATTACAGCTGAAACCCAAAAAGAAGCAGAGAATATTATCGATCGGATCAAACCCGATCTGGCAATCCTTGATTTGATGATGGAAAGCCAGGATACTGGGTTTATCCTTTGCCATAAGGTGAAGAACAAGTATCCTGAAGTGCCTATCATCATAGCTTCGGCCGTTACTGCGGAAACAGGAATGATCTTCGATGTCAACACCCAGGATGACCAGGACTGGATCAAGGCCGATCTCTTCCTCGATAAAGGCATCAGGAACGATCAACTGCATAAGGAAATCAATAAACTGCTAAAAATTTAACCATGGGGAAACTGAAACTGCTGGTGGTCGATGATGAACCCGGGATCAGAAGCGGGGTGATTCGTATTCTCGAAAACTTCTCGGTGAGCTATCCCTTTATGGACGAGGACTTTGACTTTAATGTGGCAGAAGCTCCTACGGGTGAAGATGCCCTCGACCTCCTGGTCGACAACGAATTCGACATCGTCCTACTCGACAATAAGCTCCCGGGAATTCAAGGCATTGATGTCCTGGAGTTTATCAATAAAAAACAGCTCGATGTGGTGGTGGTAATGATCACTTCCTATGCCTCCCTCGACTTGGCTGTCAAAGCTACTCGCAGAGGGGCCTACGACTTCGTCCCCAAGCCATTTACCCCAAAGGAACTCAGAGCTACTATCGAAACCATTACCAAGCAGTTGTTTCTCAGGCGGATGACAAAGAAACTAAACGTGGAAGGCCGACAAATCAGGTTTCAATTCCTTTCCGTTCTTTCCCACGAGCTAAAAGCTCCTATCAATGCAATTGAGGGTTACCTCAAAATGATGCAAGATAAAAAAGAAGGCGACAGGATCGACGACTACATGGAAATGATTGACCGCTCCCTGTTTCGCGTCCAGAGCATGCGCAATCTGATTATGGATATGCTCGACTTTACCAAAATCGAATCAGGTAAAAAAATCCGCAAAATTGAACCTATCATGCTTTGTGATGTGGCCCAGCAATGCATCGACTCCTTCCAGCCCTTAAGCATTCAAAAAGGCATTGACACCTACCTGAATTGTGGATCAAAAATCCCAATACGCGCTGACCGGCAGGAAATTGAAATCGTCCTCAACAACCTGATCAGCAATGCAATAAAATACAATAAGGAAGGGGGCCGGGTCGATGTTAGCCTGGGCATAGATGGAAACAATGCAACAATCAGGGTGGAAGACACCGGAATAGGAATGAATCCCGATGATATTGGGAAGCTGTTTGAAGACTTTGTAAGGATAAAAACAGAGGAAACCAAGAACATCAGTGGAAGTGGCCTGGGTTTATCCATTGTAAAGAAAATCCTTAATTTATACGAAGCAGATATTCAGGTGGAAAGCACCCCTGGAGAAGGAAGCAGCTTTACTGTCTTGTTTCCCATTGATAATCCTTAAAACGACAGACAAAAAATGCCAAACAAAAAAATTGAAGAGCTTCCTGGTAAAACCGTAGAACGCCTCAGCCAATACCGGCGCCTGCTTTTTAATAGCGTCGAATTGGGTAAAACCAATATATACTCACATGAATTGGCCAGAATGATGAACCTTACTCCCGTGCAGGTGCGCCGCGACCTGATGCTCATTGGATATTCGGGCAGTCAAAGCAAGGGGTATGTTATTAAAGACCTCATTTCCCTCATCGGAAAAATCATCGACAGCGATACGGGCCAGCGCATTGCCATCATGGGAATGGGCAACCTCGGAAGGGCAATAACAAGCTATTTCACAGGGAAACGCGAAAAGCTGTCCATCGTGGCCGCTTTCGATAATGATCCCCAAAAATACGATCGTATCATTGCCGGGGTACCCTGTTACCACATCAACAAATTGAAAGAAGTCGTCCAAAAGGAAAACATCGGGATTGCCATCCTTACCGTTGCCCCCCAAGCAACCCACGAAGCAACCAAACTTATGCTGGAAGCAGGGGTCAAAGGAATCCTGAACTATACCTCCGTGCCTGTATCCGTCCCTGAAGGAGTCTTCCTTGAAGAATACGACATCATTACCTCACTTGAAAAACTTGCTTTCCTGGTAAAAAAATAAACTTTCTTGGCCGTTAAATTCTTGCTTTCAACCACAAAATCATGAACGTATTCCTTAGTACTGCACAAGCAAAGGGTAAAATTAAAAATGCAGTGGTTACCACAGGCTCCTTTGATGGAGTGCATATCGGTCATAAGGTGATCATCAACCGACTGAACCAAATCGCAAGGAAAATTGACGGGGAATCCGTTTTGATCACTTTTCATCCCCACCCCAGGAAAGTACTTTACCCTGACCAAAACGACCTCAAACTCATCAACTCGCAGGAAGAAAAAATTGAATTGCTCAGAAAAACAGGCCTGCAGAACCTGATCATCATTCCATTCACCCTCGAATTTTCCAGGACCTCATCGCACGACTTCGTGAGCGACATCCTCGTAGGGCAACTGGGGGCCAAGGTGGTGATCGTGGGGCACAATCACCACTTTGGACATAAGCGTAAGGGCGATTACGATTACCTGCACAAACTGGCCGAAGAACTCCATTTTGGCGTGGAAGAAATCCCCCTTCAGGACATTGAAAACGAGACCGTCAGCTCTACAAAGATCCGCAAAGCCCTCACCGAAGGGAATATCCAGCGTGCCAATGCCTACCTCGACCACCAGTATATCATTACTGGCAAAATTCGCCGGGAACAGCAGGACTTTCCTTTACCTATTGGAAATACCTTCAGCATTGAAATCCGTGAGCAAGAAAAACTGATCCCCCCCCAGGGCGTTTATGCTTCCAACCTTTACCTGGAAGACCAGGTCCTGAAAACCGTCACTTTTATCCTGCCCCATCAGGCCAACGGCCCAAGGATCGTTTCCAGCCTCCTGTATGATGACCTGAATCAGAAAACCACAGAAGGCACCCTGTATTTCTATAAGAAGGTTATGGAACTGCCGGTCTTGGAAAATAGTGGAATCACCCCTGAGGTGATAGAAGAAGCCAGAGAAAAGGTGGAAGACTTGATTTATTGATTAAGAAAGGAACTCTATGTTGCCCATGACTATAACTTTTCTGGGAACAGGAACCTCCACAGGGGTCCCTGTCGTGGCTTGCAACTGCGTTGTTTGCCAGAGCAACGATAAGCGCGACACCAGGCTCAGAACCTCCGTCATGGTTGATGTGGCAGGCCACAAATTCATCATTGACTGCGGACCGGACTTCCGCTATCAGATGATTCGCGAGAAAGTGGAAGATATTTCCGCCATCATTTTCACTCATGGCCATCGTGACCATATCGCCGGGATTGATGACGTCAGGGCTTTCAATTATGTACTCAATAAAACGGTTGATATTTACGCAACCCAAGCCGTCATTGATTCCATCAACAAGGAATTTCCTTATATTCTTACTGAGAAGAGATTCTTCGGCGCACCCCAACTCGAATTCCACGTCATCGAAAATAAACCTTTTTCAATCAACGGGGTCGAAATCCTACCCATCGAAGTGCTGCACCATAAACTGAGCGTGTTCGGTTTCAGAATTGGCACCTTTACATACATCACCGATGCAAGCTTTATTTCCGAATCCGAAAAACCAAAGGCAATCGGCTCGGATGTACTGGTAGTCAATGCCCTCCGAAAATCAAAACACATCTCACATTTCTCCCTCGATGAAGCCCTTGAACTGATCAGCGAATTAAAACCTAAAAAGGCTTACATTACCCACCTTAGCCACTTTATTGGCCTTCACCAGGACATCCAGAATGACCTCCCCGACAATGTTTTCCTCGCTTTCGACGGCCTTAAGGTTAATATCTCAGGGTGATTTCAGGTATTCGTGGTATTTAAATCTTACAATGCAAAAATCCTGGCTGAAAGTATTTTTTCAAATAAAGTTTAGGTAAATTTGCAGAAATAATAAACTTCATTCTCATGATCTACTATCCACAAAAATATTCTATCAAGGACGAACGGATGAAGCCGTTTATCGATCCTGGTGAAATATGGGACTTCATAAATAATACCAAGGCTGATAAGCAACGTGTTCGTGAGGTCATCAAAGCCTCCCTTGACAAAAAACGCCTGTCCCTCGAGGAAACCGCCGTTTTGCTCAACGCCACCGACCCGGAACTAATCGAAGAGATCAAGGAAGGGGCACGACAGCTAAAGGAAAAGGTGTATGGCGAAAGGATCGTTCTTTTTGCCCCCCTTTATGTTGGCGACCTGTGCACCAACAACTGCCAGTATTGCGGATTCCGCTCCACCAATAAGGATGTGAAGCGCATCACCCTTTCCCGCGATGACCTGATTAACGAAACCACTGCCCTGATTGACCAGGGACATAAGCGCCTGATCCTTGTGTATGGCGAACACCCCAAATATTCCGCAGAATTTATTGCCGAAACCGTACGCATCGTCTACTCAGTGAAACACAACCACGGCGAGATCAGGCGCGTGAACATCAACGCCGCGCCCTTCGACATCCCGGGTTTCCGTACCGTGAAAGATGCAGGCATTGGAACCTTCCAAATCTTCCAGGAGACTTACCACCAGCCCACCTATGCCAAGGTCCACCTGGGCGGAGTGAAGCGCAACTACGACTGGCGCCTTACCTCACTCGACCGTGCTCAGGAGGCAGGCATCGATGACGTCGGAATTGGTGCTCTGTTCGGCCTGTACGACTGGCGCTTTGAAGTAATGGGCCTGGTTAGGCATGTAAATCACTTTGAGGCAACCTATAATGTCGGCCCTCATACAATCTCTTTCCCCAGGATACAAAATGCCCTCGAATTGAACATCGAAAAGGACCACCTTGTTAATGACGAAGAATTCGTTCGCCTGGTATCCATCCTCAGGTTGGCGGTTCCCTATACGGGGATGATCCTTACTGCCCGCGAACCCGCTCATGTCCGCGATCAGATCATGCGCTTCGGGGTCTCGCAAATCGATGGCGGAACCAACCTTGAGCTCGGCGGTTATTCCAAAGGAAAACACGAAGGCGATCAGGACCTCAGCATGGAGCAGTTCCAGATCAACGACAACCGCTCCCTCAACGAGATCATGGACGAATTGATCAGAACAGGCTATATCCCTTCTTTCTGCACCGCCTGCTATCGACTCGGCCGCACAGGAGAACACTTCATGGAATTCTCTGTCCCCGGTTTCATCAAAAGGTTTTGCTCACCCAACGCCATCCTTACCCTGGCCGAATACCTCGAGGATTATGCCCCCCAGGATACCCGGGAAGCAGGATACCAACTTATCAGCAAAAAAATTGATGAACTGTCCAAATCTACTAAAGTGGACAGCCTGAAAGAAAAACTCGGGATGATCAAGGAAGGAAAACGCGATTTATATTTCTAATGGCTACCGATATGAAACAAACAATGATTCTCGGAATTCTGGTCTTTGACCGCATTAAGGAAGCAGGAAAGACCCAGAAAATATTGTCAAAGCATGCTGGTATCATTCGCACCCGGCTTGGTTTTCACGAACTCTCTGAAGCCGTGTGCAGTCGCATAGGATCTGTTCTTCTTATCCTGGAAGGGCAACCAGAAGACTGGCAAGTGCTCGAAAAAGACCTTTCGCAGGTCGGAGGCATTGAAATCCAGAAAATGAAATTCGATTATTTGTCAAAATAATTCTTTAACGATGTCAGAAATTAGAGTATTAGGTGTATTGGTATCAGAAAAGAGCCAGGCAGCCATCACGGTTCAGGAAGTCCTTACCAAGTACGGCTGCAACATCAGGACCCGACTGGGTTTGAATGAATTGGACAGGGAACAGTGTGCGGGTTGTGGGTTGATCATCCTTGAGCTTATGGGCGACCTAAACGAAAGCCTCAGGCTTGAGAATGACTTATGGGCAATTCCTGGCGTTAAGGTTCAAAAAATGATTTTTTAAACTGCTGAGTCCATAATCAATACTGCTCATTAAATGCAGTGATTGGATTAGCATACTTAAGGAAAAATCTATGGCA
>JAAYLH010000033.1 GCA_012521995.1 Bacteroidales bacterium
AAAAATGATTGACACCAAAAAGCCCTTGTTTCCCCCTTCACTGAAGATGGTGATCTGTATCCCCTCGGGCATCACGGAAGTGGAAGAACGTGCTGTGCGGGACTCCTGTGAACAGGCGGGCGCCAAGGAAGTGAGGCTGATCCACGAGCCCATGGCAGCAGCCATCGGGATCGGCATTGACGTGCTGGAGCCCTCGGGAAACATCATCATCGACGTAGGTGGCGGTACCACTGAAATTGCGGTGATTGCCCTTGGGGGGATCGTTTGCAATAAGTCGATTCGCATTGCCGGTGACGACTTCAATACCGACATCATGGAGTATATGCGCAAGCAGCACAACATCCTTATTGGTGAGCGTACAGCCGAAAAGATCAAGATAGAAGTTGGGGCAGCCATTACCGATATTGAAAACCCGCCTGCCGATCTTCCGGTGCATGGACGTGATATGATGACGGGTATTCCCAAGGAAATCACCGTGGGATATCAAGAGGTGGCGCATTCGCTGGATAAGTCTATCTCAAAAATTGAAGCGGCTGTTTTGAACGCACTGGAGATGACTCCTCCAGAACTTGCAGCGGATATTTTTCGTACAGGGATATATATGGCAGGAGGTGGGTCGCTGCTTCGCGGGCTTGACAAGCGCATCGCCCTAAAGACCAAGCTGCCCGTGCATGTGGCTGAAGATCCCCTCAGGGCTGTGGCCAGGGGTACTGGCATTGCTTTGAAGAACTTTGACAAATTTCCCTTCCTTATCAAGTAGGGGACATCACATTGCTTTGGCAGGCTGGCCTTCCTCCGGCCGGCCTGTTTTGTTAAAACCAGGGATAGACCATGCGTAACCTGTTTAGCTTCATCGCCAGGAATTATTTCTTTTTTGTGTTTTTGCTGCTCGAGACCCTTGCCCTTATTATGGTATACCAGCATCAGCATTACCAGAGATCCTATTTTGCAAGTTCAGCTAATGCCGTCGCAGGCCAGGTTTACAAATGGAGCTCAGGAGTGACGGATTATTTCAGCCTGCGTAAAGCCAATCAGCAACTGGCTGAAGAGAATGCGCGCCTGCTCCATTTCACTCGGGAATCCTTTTTGAAAACCGACCGCCAGGTTTTTACCTTTCGCGACACCCTGTATCAGCGACAGTATCAATACGTCAATGCAGAGGTGGTGAACAGCAGTGTGAGCCGCCGCGATAATTACCTGACCATAAACAAGGGTAAGCTCCATGGCATAGAGCCCGATATGGGGGTGGTCACCTTCAACGGGATAGTGGGCATTGTGGCCAGCGTAAGCGATCGTTTCAGCTCGGTTATTTCCTTGCTGCATAAGGATATGCAAATCTCGGCCAGGATCAAGAAGAATGATCAGATTGGCACCCTGCTCTGGGAAGGCTATGATTACCGTAAGGCCACGATGACTTATATCCCCAGTCATGTTGCATTGAGTGTTGGCGACACCATTGTTTCCAGTGGCTTCTCGGTAATTTTCCCCAAAGACCTTTTCATTGGCACCATCAGTGATTTTGAGATCCGCAGGGGGGATAACTATTTCTCGGCAGAAGTGGAACTGGCCATTGATTTCAATAAGCTGAAGTACGTGCAGGTGGTCAATAACCTTATGCTGGAAGAGCAGCAGACACTCGAATCTCAAAGCGAAAATACGGCAAGATAAACCCCACGGATAATGAGAACAGGAATAGTGCGTCATATCGTTCAGTTTGTCCTCCTGGTGCTTATCCAGGTGCTGATCCTCAATAAGATCCGTTTCGGGGGGTACATCAATCCATATGTGTATGTGCTCTTTGTCATGCTGCTTCCTGTTGACATCCCGGGCTGGCTGTTGCTGATGAGTGCCTTTGGGATGGGGCTCACCATTGACCTGTTCTCCGACACCCAGGGCATGCATGCCGCTGCCACGGTAATGCTGGCCTTTGTTCGGCCCGGGGTGATCCGCATGATCTCAGGCCGCCCCGTTTTTGACCCCGGTACCATCCCCGCCCTTTCCTCCATGGGAACCCGCTGGGTTCTTTTCTATATTCTGATCCTTGTATTTATTCACCATACCTTTCTGTTTTTCCTGGAGATCTTTCGCTTCAGCGAATTCTTCATCACCCTTGGCCGTATTGCCCTATCCACTGCCATTACCGCTATCATGGTTTACATCGGCTTCCTGTTGCTTGATAACCCTGAAAAAAGAAACCGCTAAGCTGAAGGCACACATGATACTGCATCCTGACTGCAGCAGGTTAAAAATTCTTAAAAGCTTTTTCACGCAGGTCAAATCTGTTAATTTTGCCCCGTTATGAAACTTGCCTTTATGATGCGTTTACGTGTTTTTATCCCCTTACTTTCAGTTCTTGCTTTTGCCTGTTCAAACGGAAAGTTTGGGGACAGCGAAGGCTTTGAAATTGAAGGGAGGCTCGAAAATGCTGCCAATGCTCAGTTGCTCTTTGAAGAGCTTACCACCAATAACCTCATCCCCCTCGATACGATAGAAACCGACCCTTCGGGGCGCTTTCATTTTGAAGGCGAGATCACGACCCCCGGCTTCTATATCCTGCGCTACGACCGCAATAACTTCATTACGTTTTTGCTTGATGCCGGCGAAAAGGTCAAGCTAACAGGGGATGCGCAGCAATTGCCGCAAAGCTATGGCGTTGAAGGCTCTGAGGGTTCGACCCTGCTTGCCGAACTCAACACCTTTCAGCGCAACAGCTATGAAAGGGTGGATTCGCTGGCGGCCATCTTCAGGGAAATACAAGGCTCGGATGATTTTATTGAACAGAAAAAAGAACTTGATCTGGCCTATACCCGTGTTTTTGAAGAACAACAGCAATATGTCATGGACTTCATTGATGAACACCCCGGGTCGCTGGCATCCATTATTGCGCTTTACCAGTTCTTTGGCAACCAGGCACTGCTGCGTGAAACCGACCACTTTGATTACTTCGAAAAGCTTGCAGGCTCCCTCAGCCAGGTATACCCCGACAACAAACACGTCCTGGACCTGAAGCGACGGGTGAATGAATGGAAAAGAGGCCAATTGCAGCGCGAAGAAGTGGAAGCCATCCTGGCTGTTGGCAATGAAGCTCCAGAGATCATCCTTCCTGATACGAAAGGCAACCCCATTGCTTTGTCTTCCTTGAGGGGGAAAGTAGTGCTGATAGATTTCTGGGCGGCCTGGTGCAAACCCTGCAGGATAGCCAACCCTAAGCTTAAAGAACTCTATGAACAATACAGGGATAAGGGTTTCGAGATCTATGGCGTATCCCTTGACCGGAACCGCGAGCAATGGATCCAGGGTATTAAGGACGATAAGATCAACTGGATACAGGTAAGTGACCTCCGTTTCTGGAACTCCCCTGTGGTAAGCCTTTACAATGTGGAAGCCATCCCATACAGCGTAATGCTCGACCGTGAGGGGCGCATCCTGGCAAAAGGGCTTTCAATGATAGAACTTGAAAATTTTTTGGCTGAGACTTTCAGGTAAACAATTTGCAGCGTACATTTGGGCTCTATGATGCTGCATGCCTATGTGTTCAAGAATCCTGCTCATTTTCCTTATTTTCTGTGCAAGTCTAAAGGCAATCGGCTCCGGTGATCCGGCCAGGCCTTATTTTCAACAGAGTGCCGATCATACGATCCATGTGACTCTTGATGACCGGCGACATATTTTGAATGCCGTCATAAGTACCCTGTATACAAACAACAGCCCCGATACCCTGGGGGTGATTTATGTCCACCTATGGCCCAATGCATATTCCTCAAAAGAAACAGCCTTTGCCCGCCAAATGCGTGACATGGGGCGGACGGATTTCCACTTTGCTGAAGCGGAGGAAATGGGATA
Source organism: Bacteroidales bacterium (assembly GCA_012521995.1). Classification (GTDB taxonomy): domain Bacteria; phylum Bacteroidota; class Bacteroidia; order Bacteroidales; family UBA7960; genus UBA7960. Next base: position 3,844 of record JAAYLH010000033.1, read on the forward strand.
TATCGACAGCCTCGACTTCCGGGTGGATGCGCTTCCCGTTCAATGGGAGCTCGATGCCCGGCATCCTGATATCGGGATAATAGAACTTACCGAACCGCTCTTGCCGGGACGTTCCATCCGGATCAGCACCCCCTTTCGGGTAAAGATTCCTTCTGCCGGCTTCTCCCGCCTGGGGCACGACGAGCAGGCCTATTACATCACCCAGTGGTATCCAAAGCCTGCTGTTTATGACCGGGAAGGCTGGCACCCCATGCCTTACCTTGAATTTGGCGAATATTATTCTGAGTTTGGAAATGTGGACGTTTTCCTGACGCTGCCCGATAATTATGTGGTTGCTTCTACGGGCAAGGTCATGACCCAAGAGGAAGAGCAGTGGCTCAGTGACTTATCCGATTCGGCGGGCAGGAAGGGAGATGGCAAGCTCTTGCCTCCCCGCCTTGAGTTTCCTCCCTCCTCAAAGACACAGAAGACCATTCACCTGCGGCGGGAAAATGTACATGATTTTGCGTGGTTTGCCGACAAGCGCTTTTATGTCCTCAGGGATAGTATTGATATTCCCGGCAAAGAAGAAGCTGTCCTGGTCAGTGCGTTTTTCCATAGGGAAGCAGAGGCCTGGTCGAAGGTGCCCGCATATACCTCGGGCACACTGCTTTATATGTCAGATGCCGTTTCGCTCTATCCCTGGGACGGGATGTCGGTGGTACAGGGAGTCAACAGTGCCGGTTCGGGTATGGAATACCCTGCGGTTACCCTGATTGGCAAAGCTCCCGGCGATTTTGGACTGGAACGAGTAGTGGTTCACGAAACAATCCATAATTGGTTTTATGGCAAAATGGCTTTCAACGAAAGAAGGCATCCATGGCTCGATGAAGGCCTCACCTCTTTTTATGAGCATCGCTACCTGGGGGTAAAACACCCTGACCGAAGACTTTTGGGGGACTTTTCAGGCACTGCCCTTGCCGTATCTTTCGGCCTCAATGAGCTCACCCAGGAGGATTACATGGAACTGGCCTACCTCTTCAGTGCCCGGACTAATTTGGATCAGCCCATGAATCTCCATACTGAAGCGTTTTCTGCCCTGAATTACTTCATCATGACCTATTACAAAGCAGCCCTTTCCTTTATGTACCTTGAGGAGTACCTTGGACATGAGGTTTTTGATGCCGCCATGAAGGTTTTTGCAGGAAGCTGGGCTATGAAACATCCCGGCCCTGAACAGCTCAGAGAGGCCTTTGAGGAGCAGAGTGGAAGGGAGCTTGCCTGGTTTTTTGAAGGGCTTGCGGCGACAACAAGAAAGATAGATTATGCAATAAAGGATCTTGAAGTTGCCGATGATCATTTTTACCTGGTGGAGATTGAGAACAGGGGAGGGCCGGCAGTGCCCTTTTCCCTTGCAGGGGTCAGGAAAGATTCCCTGGTGATGATCCAGTGGCAGGAAGGCTTTGAAGGCAGCAGGTCATTTTTATTCCCAAAGGGTGATTACGAACTATTGCAGATTAACTCCAGGGGTCTCATGCCTGAGATCAACCGCAGGAACAACAATTACTGGTTTGACAAAAGATTGCCCGGGCAAAATCCTTTGGAGATGCAGTTGTTAGGGAGCATTGAAGATCCTGAAATAAACAGGATCAACTACCTCCCTGTTTTGGGCTTAAACAAGTACAATGGTCTGATGGCCGGGGTGGCCTTCTATAATTATGTGTTCCCATCCAGGCCTACAGAGTTGTTCCTGATGCCAATGTACGGTCTTGGCAATGACCGGCTGGCAGGGGCTGCCTGGGCATACAGGAGCTTTTACCCCGAAAGGGGGCTGGTTCAGGCCTACAGGGCGGGGGTTAACGGGCGCCGCTATGGCTTTACCCCCGGCAATGAGGGCTGGAGCTATAACCGCCTGCAGGCCTCCATCGCTGCAATATTGAAAAAACCTCATGCAGGCCATGCACCCGATCGAGGGTTCTCTTTGACGACGACCATGATCAACAGAAGTTTTCCGGTTTTAAAGGGCGAAGAATGGATAGCAGAAGAAAAGACGTATTGGATCCACGAGGCAGGCTTTTCGTGGGATCACAACCGAAGCCTGAACCCTTATTCCTTCGGAATTAACCTGGAACAAGGTGAGGGTTTTGCAAAGCTTTCAGGTCAGGCCAGGTTTTTCAGGCATTACCCTTCCATGCCCAAGGGTGTTTCCATACGTTTTTTTGCAGGCACCTTTTTGAAAAGTCCTGAAGTCAACAGCCTTGTCGACTATCGCTTCAGATTGGGCGGACCCAGGGGGATCCATGACTATGCCTATGAAACCCCTTTCCTTGGACGCAGTGAAGCGGCCGGAACCTTTTGGGGCAATCAAATCACTGAAAAGGATGGCGGGTTCAAATATCCCAGCCCGGTGGGGCAAACCTGGGAGTGGCTGATGGCTGTAAACCTTAAGGCCGATTTCCCTGCACTGCCCCTGAAAGGCTACCTGGACCTTGGCACCTATTCGGGAGCCAGCACGGCCTTCAATGGATCCAGGACCTTTAGCTGGGTGCTTGGCGTGCAGTTTGTGCCTGTCAAGGGTTTCCTCGAGATCAACTTCCCCATTGCCGTATCGTCTGACATCAGGCAGGTTGCCGATTTTGCCTTCGACACATATTTCCAGCAGGTGACGTTTTCACTGCACCTCGATAAAGCAAACCCTTTCCGTTACCTCAGGGATCTTTCAAATACAATCATGAGGACCGTGGCAGAATAATCTATAAAGCAGAATCCCGTTACCAGAGCTTTTCAAGATCGTAGGCTTCTTCTTCTATTTTTTCGTAATGGTCGGCAGGCAAGTCCCAGCCTATTTCAGTGGCTTTTTTGCTTAGGAAGGCCAGACGGCGGTTCTTGGCATCGATGATCATCGTTCCCGAATAGTCATAAACACTGGGATACCTGATGTGAAAGGTAATGGCAGGATCAATGGGGGAGTTGTTCTGCAGTTTGTGCAATACATTAAAAGGCTCGTAAATATAATCTCCTTTGGTATAAGTCTTTGTAGGGTGGATATAAACCTTTCTCTTTGGCTGGTCGTAGCGGTAAATGGTCTCGGCAACCATGCCCTTGAGGGGTACAATAAACCCCCAGAAATTGTTGTGGTGATGAATGGCAAGGTTGTGCTGTGGAGGCCTGATCATGATGAATGCCTGCACGGGTTCCTCCATCAGGGGAATCCTGTGGTATCCCGTCAACTCCTGACTCTCAAGATAGGGTTCATAGTTCAGGTTCCTTAAATCATGCGAACGGATCAACTCACGGATGGCATTGGGCTCAATTTTTCCCACTTCTAAGGATTTCAGATCTTGTAATAATTTTTTCATTTCCTTTTCTGTTTATAGTTTGCTTATCTTTTCGGCATAAAAATACAACATTTGCCCTTATCTTCCAATGAAATGCCCGCGAGAATAGCCCTTAAAAAATTTATGATGGCACGGAATTCCTTGATGTGAATGCCTATCTTTGCCATCAAAGCGGAAAACCTGTTCACATGGAGATTCAGCAGGGCAAAAAGATCTACTTCGTTTCCGACAGCCACCTGGGAGTTCCTTCACAAGGCCAAAGCCTGGAACGGGAGAAACACCTGGTAAGCTGGCTGGATAAGGTGTCAGCCGATGCCGCGGAGATTTTTCTCCTTGGCGATATTTTCGACTTCTGGTTTGAATACAAAACCGTTGTCCCCAAGGGCTTTGTCAGGCTGCTTGGCAAACTGGCTTCCCTGGCTGATTCAGGATTACCCATTTATTACTTCACCGGCAATCACGACCTTTGGGCATTCGACTATTTTGAAAAGGAGCTGGGCCTGAAGATTTACCGTGAGCCCGTTGAACGCGAATACAACGGGAAGAAGTTTTTTATTGGCCATGGCGATGGGCTGGGGCCCGGCGACAAGGGATATAAGTTCCTTAAAAAACTTTTCTCCTCCAGGATCAACCAGAAGCTGTTTTCATTTCTTCACCCGGGACTGGGCACTGGACTGGCCCTGTACTTCTCACGCAAGAGCAGGATCGCCAACCGGGCTTCCGATGAGGTTTTTCTTGGGGAAGAAAAGGAACGCCTGATTCGTTTTTGCAGGGAGATGCTCCAAAGCAAACATTTCGACTTCTTTATCTTTGGCCATCGCCACCTGCCCCTCGATTTTCCTGTAAACGGGGAAAGCCGTTACATCAATACTGGCGACTGGGTTTCCCAGTTTACCTATGCAGTTTTTGACGGATCAGAGCTAAAGCTTGAGCGTTTTCCGGAGGCAGTGCCCCCGGAAAAGCGCTAAGATCCATTTATTCTTCGTTGCCAAGCAGCTCCCTGACCTTCAGGGAGGCGTCATTCGTACTTGATTTGATCTTAACAACCATTTGCTGGGTAGCGGACACTACGGAGTCCCAGGTCTCCAGCCCGGCTTCTTCAACATTCTTGAGCTCCTGGGCCACGATGGCTTTTTGCTCTTCAAGCTCGGCCCGCGCTGCCATTAAATCTTCCTTGATCTCTTCACCGGCGGTTTCAAGTTGCTCGTCAATGTAAGCAATCCGATCATCAAGATCCTTATTCAGATCGTTCAGGTTTTCTGTGGCACTTTCCTTGGCTTCGAGGAGTTTCTCCTCCATTGCATTTTGCTGGCTGTTGCCACCACCACACGACCATAAGAATATGACAGCCATCATCAGGCTCATCAACAATGCACTCTTCCTAATTTTGTTTTCCATATCGCTAATATTTAAGGTTAATAAGGGATTCAAACTTTTCATTTAGGGAAAAGCCCGGAAGATTCCATTAAAAACAGAATAAAAGAAATGAACCGGACCCCCGATGGAAAATGCAGGACAGCCATTTCCCATTTACCTGCGAATATAGGGAAAATATGGTAAAGCCGGAAATAATTAAACCGGAACCTTCGCGAAAAAAGTTGTTTTTTTGGAAGTCGTTTAACTTATGGGCCGGTCATTCAGGCTCTCGGGCAAGTATATGTGAAAAATGGTTCCTGCCTCATCCGTGCTTAAAAAGCTTGTCTTGCCTTTAAGGTGTTTCTCGGTGAGCAGCTTAATGCTGTAAGTCCCCCAGCCGCGTCCCTGTCCTTTTGTTGAAAACGACTTCTGGAACACCTTCAGACTCAGTTCAGGGGGGATCACCTGCTGATTTTTAACCTCGATCACGATCTTACCCGTAGGCTCATCATACCAATGCCCGACTGCAATCTTATCCCTTGAAGGCCCTGCTTCCAGAGCGTTCTTGATAAGGTTTACCAGTACCTGCCGCAACAGCGTTTTATCTGTGTGTATCATTTGCCTTTCCCCATGGTATGCTACTTCTTTTTGGCTGAACCTCTGGTGGAGCAGGAGGGAGGAAATCACCTCCTGGATAATGTCGGGAAGGTTTATGACCGAGGAATGCGTGGTCAATTGCTGATTTTCGGCAGAGCTGATCAGGTGGTAGGCGCTGATCTCTTCATCAATGCGCACTGCCACATCTTTCAGGATTCTCTTGGTTTCTTCAATATCCAGGTCTTCCATGACCTCCCGTAAACCGGACAGGGTGGCCGAGGTGTTTCTGAGGTCGTGCAGGATAATATTCTCAAGCATCATGCGTGCCTTGCGGTCGCTGATGTCTTCAAGGGCCACAAAAACAAAGTCATCCTGGCCATAGCGAAAGGGTTTTGAGTGCACCTTCAGGGTCAGTGATTCCCCGCTCTTCAGGGCTATGCTGCATTCCCCGTCACCCTGCCCGCCGTGCTCGCTATACTCTATTGTATTTGCGAGCCCGCATACACTGCAATAGGCAGTGCTGCCACAGCCAAAATCCCCTTCGGCAGCATGCACGCAATCCAGGCATTCCCCGGGCCTCTGCCCCAAAAACGCTCTGTGATCCCTGCCAATGACCCCCTCCAGCAAGTCTTTGTTCACATAAATCACCTGGCGGGCATCATTGATGATCAACAAAACCACCGGTACCTCCTCCAGCAAGGCTGAAAAACAGGGGCTTTTAAGGATCTCATCGCCCTGAGCCTTGATTTTATCCGGCTCGTATCTGAGGGTGGCCTGAAACATAGGGGCTATTGCGTTACAACAGGCAAAAATAGAAAAACCCTTGGGTTGGCCAAAAAAAAGCCGGGTTTTTTGACCCGGCTTGTTGAAATTGTTTTCGTTTACTGCTTAATAGCCCTCAGCGTTGTGTGTTCTCCCTTTCGGGAAATCAACACAATGAGGTATAAGCCGGGGTCCCATTCCGCTGTGCTCAGGTACACCAGCGCCTGGCCCTGGGGGGCTTCCCTGTGGGTGATGACGCGCCCTGATACGTTGATGACCCGGATCACCTGCCAGGGGTGTCCATCCGGCAGACTGATGTTCAGGTACTGGCTGAAGGGAACAGGGTAAACCTTTTCTGAACTGAGCATGCCCGGCTGGTTGATTCCTACGGTAATGCTCATAGTTTGGCATTGGGTATCGATGCAGCCTGCCTCAGTGGTGGCCGTCAGGCAAATCTCAAAGGCCCCTGCGGAAGGGTACTGGTGCTCGGGGTTCGCCTCCGTTGAGGTGGTGCCATCGCCAAAGTCCCACGAATAGGTGGCCGCCCCTTGGGTGTTGTTGGTGAAGCTGACTACATAGTTGTTGACATCATAGCTGAAGTCCGCTTCAGGCAAGGGGTGGATCTCTATGCTGGCCTCCGGGCTCTGGGCTGTACACCCATTGCCGTCGGTGACCTGAACCCAAAATGCCCCGCTTTCAACAACGGTGATTTGTGGTGTTGTCATCCCATTTGACCATAAAAAAGTTCCTGAGGGGCTGGCCTCTATAATTACTTCTTCCCCCTCGCACCAGGGCTCAGTATCGGGGACAAGGACCTGGGCATCGGGTAAATCAAATACGGTTACCGTTATGGGTTCACTCGTGCCTGTGCATTGGTTGGCATCGGTGACCTGTACCCAGTACTCGCCGCTCTCTGTGGCCTCGATACTGGCTGTAGTGGCCCCTGTCGACCACAGATAACTGCCTGCAACCGAGCTGGTGAGGGTTACCTCGCCGCCATAACAGAAGCTCAAGGGAGCTTCCGCCAGGATTTCTGGTTCAGGCAGGGCGTTTACTTCGATCAGGCCTTCCTGGCTGGCCGTATGTTGTTCACCGCTCTCGGTCCAGGTGGCGGTAAGTGTTACGGTATAAGTGCCAGGCATGTCGTAAAGATGATTGGGCTCTGTCTCGGTGCTGGTAGACCCATCGCCAAATGTCCAAAGATACTGGTCGGCATCCACGCTGAAGTTGGAGAAGTTAACCGTCCCGCTTCCGCAAAAAGCGGTGGCATCGGCGCTGAAAACCGCATAGGGCATAATTGTTTTTTCCACTTCATTGCTCAGCACACTGCTCCAGTGGCCGCGGATGTCGAGGAAACGGAATTGCAGGTAATAATTTCCGGCAGGTATCATGCGCAGGTCCAGGTCGAGTTCGAGCAGGAGGGGGTTGATGGGCTCATCAAGGTTTACCAGTATTCTGCCTTCCTGCCCGCTGAGGTCAACCAGGTTGCCTTCCCCATCTTCCAGCCAGTATTCGTAGGCCGTCATCAGGTTGGGTTCTCCGCCGCTTTCCTGTACAGGGTTTTTCACAAAGAATTTGCTCAGCACGCTGCTCCAGTGCCCGCGGTTGTCCTTAAAGCGGATGTTCACCGCATTGAGCCCGTTGGGCAGGTCGGCAGCCGAAAGGGTCTCGGTCAGGGCATAGGTCATTTCACCTTCAAAGGCTTCCGTAACAGCCGATGCAAAGTCGTTGTTGAACCAAAGCTGGTATCCGGCAATGGCAGGGGTTTCTCCTCCACCATCAATAAGCGGTTGCTTCACGAAGAACCGGCTCAATACCGAAGACCATGCCCCGGTATTGTCCTTAAAGCGAACGGAGAAGGTGTTCAGGCCTTCGGGCAATTCAGAAACGCCAAGCACTTCACTGAGATTAAAAACGGTCCCCGGAGTGACGGTTTCCCAAATCGCTTCATCCTGGTTCAGCCAATATTCATAGCCTACGATTTGTTTTTCCTGTCCGGCAATTTCCGTTTGAGGGACCTTCACAAAGAAACGCGTCAGCATCGACGACCAGGCCCCGCTATTGTCCTTAAACCTGGCAGAGAATGAATTGAGCCCGTCGGGCAATGCGCTTGTACTGATCATTTCCTCCAGGGTAATGGTCTCTGCCGGGCTGAGGCTTTGGCTTATCATTTCATCCTGGTTGAACCGATACTCCCAGGCCACGACCTGTCGTTGGGCACCACCGTTCTCTGTAAGGGGCAGCTTAACAAAGAATCTTGTGAGCGGCGCCGACCAGGTGTGTTCTGTGTCGCGGAACCGGATGCTGAAACTGTTCAAGCCTTCGGGAAGCGTAGCTGTGCTTAAGGTAAACTGAACTGCCGCCTGGGCCGCAGGCGTTATGTTTACCGCTATGGCTGTTTCATCCTCCTGGTTAAACCAGTATTCGTAGCGGTCGATTAAGGGCGTCTGTCCTGCTGCCGACCAGGCTGCGATTATTAGGATTAAAAATAATATCTTCTTCATCTTGTTTGCTTTTAGCGTTCCTGGGCGGAAACCTGAACTTCTACCTCCAGGTTCCCCTGCGCATCCGTTGTGGGTGAAATTTGCTGAAGGGTAATGTGAGGGTTGAAGGGCACAGCACCTTCTTTATAGGGCACTGCCGTTCCGTAAATTCCGATGTCAAAGCCATCGGTGCCTGCATCATTGCCGGGGCTGGTTTCCTGCAAATGAAAATCGAAATCATAACTGAAAGCACCCCCCGGATAATTGACAAAAATGCTGGCAAGCGGCTGGCTGATAATATTGCCTGAGCCGTAATCAGGGGCTGCAAAAGTAATGGCCTTCACAAAGAGGTTGTTTAGGAAGGTATTCGAGGAACTGTTATACAAAAAATAAGACCCATTGTGAAGGATGACATTGTTCTGGAAGAGACACGAATGGATTTGCTGGAAAGTATCACTATTGACCTGCAGTACTATGTTGTTGGATATCACTACATTGTTGTTAAACACGTAAATGTTGGTCACGATGTTCTTTTCAATGAGCACCTGCTGGGCATTGCCCCCGTCGATGGCTCCCCGGATCACATTCTCGGTGATGTGAATGTTTTGAGCCGTTGCCGGGTTGGAGGCAAAAAGTTTTATCCCATTCAGGTTACAGCGGCTGATGGTAAGAAAGTTTACATTCTGATTGCTTGCATTTGTTCCGATCAGGACAGAACCCGTAAGGTGAACCCCCTCTAACCGGCTGTAATCAGAACCCGTTAAATAGCGGATGTTTCCCTGCAAGATCGTTTGACCGCTTGCACTGGTGTAAGCCGGATAATGCCCGGCCCCGATAAACACAACCTTTTTGTCAATATTGATGTCGCCAATGACATAAGTGCCGCCTGGGATATACAGGGTGTCTCCATCCACCAGGGCAGCAAAAGCGCTTGGGAAAGTGGTGTACACCTGGCTGTTCTCGCCGTTCTGGATCACGAAACGGCCCTGGGCGCTGAGCGAAATGCTTAGTGCAAGCATAACCATTGAAATGAGAATCTTTTTCATAGTGTTCGTTTTTAATGCTTTTGGTTCTTTATCGGGGTTGGGCTTCTACTTCTACCTGTATGCTTATATTCCCGTCCTCATCCGCCTGGGTCGATACTTGCTCTGATACAAGCCGGGGATTAAAGGGAACAGCACCTTCCTTATAGGGCACTGCCGTGCCATAAATGCCGATGTCATAACCATCGGAGCCTGCCCCAATGCCCACGCATCCGGGCAACAGGTGGTAATCGTTGGTTGGACTGAAAACTCCCTCATCGTAATTGACAAATACAGTATTCAAAGGCTGATTGAAGAAATTGTTCTGCCAGGTGTTCAGGTCGGTTTGAGGGTCTATGGTGATGTTGGCAGCAAATATGTTGTTTCTCAAAAGATTGTTCTCGCTGGTTCTTAGCGGATAATAAGCGGTCTTGAAAATGTTGTTCTCCGCAAGGATATAGTAAACATTGGTTAATGGTGCGTAATATGAACCTCCGTAGTAAAAGAAATTGTTGGCCAGGATGACATTCCCGTTAAATTCAGACACGGCCGACTCAAAAATATTCTTGTAAAACTGGATGTTTTGCGCATTCCTTCCACTGACCCCATTAATTACATTCTCGGTAAACAGGATATCGTGCACAAGCGAGGGTGAACTGTAACCGATATAAATATTGCCAATCCTGCATCGTGAAACGGCAATGTTGCCAATGTTCGCATTAGAACCCGTGTTGGGGTTGTGGAAAAACAATGCTCCAAAACTGAATCCGTGCAAAAGGGATCCGTCTGATCCTTCAGCCAGGTAAAGGTTCCCATTGAGGAACGAAAACAAACTGTCGTGGGTCTGTGTCGGGTCGTGTCCCACCCCAATGATGGCCACTGGTTTGTCGATGATGAAAGTCCCAATGTTGAAAGTTCCGCCGGGCAAATAAATGGTGTCGCCGGCTTGCGTGGCTGCCCAGGCCGAAGCCCAGTCGGTGTGAAAAGTGGCTGTGCCATTGCTTTGAACGGCAATGGTTTTCTGGCTGAAGGCCTGGCCAGCTGCTATCAGCACTATGGCCAGTAAAAAGAGTTGTTTTATCATAAAAGGA
>JAAYLH010000005.1 GCA_012521995.1 Bacteroidales bacterium
CCAGGCAGTTAATTCTAAAGGCGGTAGCAATGAAGAGCTTGGATTAACGGAAGAAGAGTTTATTGAATTTTTGGAACGTTTTGGTGATTTTGATTATTCCAAATACATTGAACAACACCTTATGGATGAAATAATAAATTACATCATGAAGGTAAAAATGGATGAAATAATCCTTTTGTTTGAAAATGAAATAAACGAGAAAGAACATATTACTTTAGAGGAAATTCTTCCAATTATCCTTGAAAAAGAAGAAGAATATTATAACTCCAACTACCTTACTACTGATGAAAAGAATTTTCTTTTATCTTGTTCGGTTGTTTGTAGAGCCAGTTTGGAGTTTTGGAGTGAAAATATTGAGGACAATTATTCTACCCGAAGGAAGTGGTGGCAAATTGTGCTTGGAGTTGCTGTAGCTGATGCCGTCGGTGTCGGGGTGGGTTTTCTAAGTACTGGGAGTTGGTTTGTCGGGGGTATTTTGGGTGCGGCTGTTTCTGCTGAAGCTGCGTATAATCTGATTCATTATTGATAAAGTGTTTAAAAGGCGAAATCATGAAAAAGACTACAATTTTAATCGGATTAATAATTATCTTGCTACCCATTGTGGTGCATTCGCAAGAGTTTGGGTTAAACTTCGGCTTGTCAAACAACATCTTATTTCCTGGCCAAAAAAATGTGAACAGCAATGCCGGGAATATTGGCACATCAGCCGGTATTAAATTTGATGGACTATTTTCTACTGAAGGGTTCTTGGGATACAACATTGAAGCCATTTTTGGGCAATTCTCGTACACCTATTTCGATGCGGAAAATAACTTCCGTGAATTCAGGTTCAATGAAAAGAATCTTTACGTTCCCCTGAACCTTACCGCAAGGATGAAATTTTCTGATTCAGGACACTGGATCTCATACGGTTTTGGGCCTTATGTGTCATTTCTGATTGGGCAGAAGGGATTCTCAGCGGCAAGCAGCAGTCCATTTAATAACGATTCTGCAGGATTTGCCGACAGGGTGAACCTTGGGTTTTCGGGTGAAGCTAAATATTTCAAAATGTTAAACCCCGGAATGGGAATAACTTTAGGGGTCAATTTCAGGAGCGACCTAAGCAACCCACTTTCGGAAAAGAATAATATCCTTGTGGCCCCGGGCAATTCCATAGGCCTGGTTATTGGCGTGTTCAGGAAATTTTGATTTTTATCTTTCAATTTTAAATTTTAAATCATACCTGCCGGGTATTCCGGCAGGTTTTTTTTATTCCAAACCAAAGGCATTTTTTAAAAATAAAACTATTATACTAAACAAAAAGCCTTCGAAAAGCATTAACAATTAACCATCTTGGCATAAATTATTACTTTTGCCAAACGTTTTGATGGCCAACCCTTCTGCAGGTTAATAAAGTGCCGGCGGGTAGGTTTTCGGGGTCTGAAATACAAACACAAATCTTCATAAATTACCATCCATTATGATTACAAATAACTTTATAAAGCGCCACAACGGACTTCGCCCCGACGACGAGGCCCTAATGCTGAAAAAGATCGGTATTGCATCTGTTGATGAGCTCATTGACAAAACCATACCGGCTTCGATCCGGATGAAAAAGCCACTTGCCATTGCCGACGGCATGAATGAGTATGAATACCTTAATCACCTGAAAGGTCTGGGTGCTAAGAATCAGCTCTACCGCACCTATATCGGCATGGGTTACTACAACACCATTTTGCCGGGCGTAATTCAGCGCAACATCCTTGAAAATCCGGGCTGGTACACTGCTTACACGCCCTACCAGGCTGAAATTTCACAGGGCCGACTCGAAGCGCTGCTAAATTTCCAGACGGTGGTTTCTGACCTTACAGGCCTGGAGATTGCCAACGCCTCTCTGCTCGATGAGGGCACCGCCGCCGCCGAAGCCATGATCATGCTGCACAACGCCCGTTCGCGCGATGCCGTGAAAAGAGGCGCCAATAAATTCTTTGTTTCCATGCGGGTGTTCCCCCATACCATCGACGTATTGAAGACCCGTTCAGAACCTTTAGGCATTGAGCTGGTAACCGGCTGTGCTGACGAGATCGAATTCGACGACACCTTCTATGGCGCCTTGGTACAGTATCCCAATGAAAGGGGAAAAGTCACCAATTATGCCCCCTTCGTGAAGAAAGCCCAGGATGCGGGGGTACGCATTGCCGTAGCCGCCGACTTGCTGAGCCTGACCCTGCTGACCCCTCCCGGAGAGTGGGGCGCCGATGTGGTGGTTGGCTCTGCCCAGCGCTTTGGCGTGCCGATGGGCTATGGTGGTCCTCACGCAGGATATTTTGCCACTAAGGAGGAATTCAAGCGCCAAATCCCCGGAAGGATCATCGGCGTTTCCATTGACGTGAACGGCGACTTTGCCCTTCGCATGGCGCTGCAAACCCGCGAGCAACATATCAAGCGCGAAAAGGCCACCTCCAACATCTGTACCGCACAGGCCCTGCTGGCTACCATGGCCGGCATGTACGCCGCTTATCACGGCCCTAAAGGACTGAAGCAGATTGCACGCCATATTAACATTCTTACCGGTGTGCTGGCACAGGAAGTGGAGAAATACGGCTACAAGCAGTTGAACAAGCATTTCTTCGATACCGTCCTCGTCGAACTGCCCGGAAACATCACAGCCGATCAGGTAAACAAACTTGCCCTGGAGAAAGAGATGAACTTCCGCAAGGTAGATGACAAACTCATTGGCATCAGCCTGGATGAAACCACATCGCTGACAGACGTGAACGACATCCTGGAAGTGTTTGCCAAGGCTGCCGACAAGGAGTTCAAGACTTTTGTATGCGACCCGAAGGAATGCGAGAAGATCACCACAATCCCCGCTGAGCTGGCTCGTACCAGTAAATATCTGACCCACCCCGCCTTCAACTCCTACCACTCAGAAACGGAGATGATGCGCTATATGAAGAAGCTTGAGAACCGCGACCTGGCGCTGAACCGTACGATGATCCCCCTTGGCTCCTGTACCATGAAACTCAACGCCGCCAGCGAATTGTTTGCCCTGAGCTGGCCTGAGTTTGGTGGCATTCACCCCTTTGTGCCGGTGGATCAGGCTGCAGGCTATCTTGAGCTGATCAATGGCCTGGAAAAAGACCTCTGTGAAGTAACGGGGTTTGCGGGCATCAGTTTTATGCCCAATTCGGGTGCTTCGGGCGAGTACGCAGGCCTTATGGTAATCCGCGCCTGGCACGAAAGCCGCAGGGAGAGCCATCGCAATGTGGCGCTGATCCCATCATCGGCCCACGGCACCAATCCTGCCAGCGCTGTTATGGCAGGCATGCAGGTGGTGGTGGTGAAATGCGACGAGAACGGAAACATCGACGTGGGCGACCTGCGCAAGAAAGCCGAAGAGCACAAGGACAAACTGGCCGCCATCATGGTGACCTATCCCTCGACCCATGGGGTGTTCGAAGAGGAAATTCTCGAAATCACAAAAATCGTTCACGATAATGGCGGGCAGGTTTATATGGACGGTGCCAACATGAACGCACAGGTTGGCCTTACCAACCCGCTGATTTGCGGTGCTGATGTATGCCACCTGAACCTGCATAAGACTTTTGCCATTCCCCACGGTGGTGGCGGTCCCGGCGTAGGTCCCATTGGTGTGGCAAAGCACCTGCTTCCATTCCTGCCCAATCATACCCAAGTAAAGACCGGGGGAGAGAAAGGCATTCCCGCCGTTTCAGCAGCGCCTTTTGGTAGTGCCTTAATCCTTACTATAACCTATGGTTACATTAAGCTTTTGGGCGGACAGGGGCTTACTGAGGCCACTAAAGCGGCCATCCTCAGCGCCAACTATCTGAAAGCAGCCCTTGAAGAGCATTACCCGGTGCTGTACACAGGAAAAAATGACACCGTTGCCCACGAGATGATCCTCGACTGCAATCCCTTTAAGCGCAATGTGGACATCGATGCCATCGACATTGCCAAACGCCTGATGGATTATGGCTTTCACGCGCCTACGGTAGCATTTCCTGTACCGGGCACCCTGATGGTGGAACCCACCGAAAGCGAGCCCCTCTCTGAGCTGAACCGCTTTGTAGAGGCCATGATCGCCATCCGCGAAGAGATCCGCGAGATTGAAGAGGGCAATGCCGAAAAGGATAACAATGTGGTGAAGAATTCGCCCCACACTGCAGTAATGGTTACCTCCTCCGAATGGAAGTATCCTTATAGCCGTGAGAAGGCAGCCTTCCCTCTGCCCTGGCTGGTCGAGATGAAGTACTTCACCCCTGTAGCCCGCATCGACAATGCCTATGGCGACCGCAACCTGGTTTGTACCTGCGAGCCTATCGAAAGCTACGACCAGCAATAAACATTTCTGCTGATTTCTTTACTGTCGCCCCTGTCTTTAAACGGGGGCGGCTTTTTTTTTGCATTTGCCCTAATAAAGTTGTTAACCAATTAAACTTCTGTTTTCTGCTTAAGTCTTACTTATAATCTGCATATTATTTACATTTGCAGTCATTACCCCTCTGCACCCAGAGAACAAACCAATGGAACAACAGGCAAAGAGAAAAAGGGAAGCCAGTGTGCTGCGCACTTTCAGGCAAATTCACAGGGTAACGGCTTCCTTGTTGTTCCTTTTTTTCTTCCTAATGGGGATTACTGGAATTCTGCTGGGAATGAAAAAACACAGCGGGGAATTGATTCAGGACAAAACCTACCAGGGCAGCAGTACCGAACTTGCCGAATGGCTTCCACTCGACAGCCTCTATGCCAGCGCCTGCAAGGTCTTCCGCGATTCAATTTCACCTTCGCTGCCCCTTACCCTCGAACGGATG
Organism: Bacteroidales bacterium; assembly: GCA_012521995.1. Lineage (GTDB taxonomy): Bacteria > Bacteroidota > Bacteroidia > Bacteroidales > UBA7960 > UBA7960. The sequence goes on from JAAYLH010000005.1 coordinate 4,815, forward strand.
GATGTCAGGATGGATAAGGGAATGGTTAAGTTCATATTCGAAAAAGGGTTCTGGGGCATACAGGTCGATGGTGCCACTGGCGAGCTGCTGCACATCGAGCGGAGGCGGTCGGACTTCATTGAAATGATTCACGACGGATCCATCATCGACCATTACCTTGGCATTCGCAACGGGCTTTTCAAACTCATTTACTCAACCATCATGGGCTTAGCCCTGCTTTTGTTTACCATCACGGGCTTCTGGCTATGGTATCGTCCCCGGCAACTCAGGCGAAAGAAAAACTCAGCCATTCAATAACTTATTTTTTTTCTCTTCCCTATGCGCGTAACCTGGCTTATTCTTCTGTTTTGTTTTGCCAATACCCTCAGCGCACAGATCCTTACTATCAGGAGTCAGGATGACAATCAACCCCTGGAGTTTGTCAACATCATTACCCCTGACCTCAGCCAGACAACTACCACCAATACGGAGGGGCAAGCCGAAATATCCGGTTTTGCCGGCGCCGAAGTCATACACATCAGCCTGATAGGATACAATACCTTAAAAACCAGTTATAAAAACCTGGAGGCGATGAACTTCAGGGTAAGCCTTATCCCCTCTGTTTTTTACCTCGACCAGGTGGTGATTTCGGCATACCGTTGGAGCCAATCATCCAGGGAAGTGCCCTTGAAAGTGGCCTCCATCAGCCATGGCCAGGTAAATTTGCACAACCCACAGACTGCGGCCGACCTGTTAAATCTCTCGGGGCAGGTCTTCATCCAGAAAAGCCAGCAAGGGGGCGGCAGCCCTATGATACGGGGTTTTGCCGCAAACCGCCTGCTGATTGCCGTGGATGGGGTGCGGATGAACAATGCCATCTTCCGCAGCGGTAACCTTCAAAACGTCATCTCCCTCGACCCCTTTACCATCGATCAGGCAGAAGTGGTGTTCGGTTCCGGATCGGTCATTTACGGCAGCGATGCCATTGGGGGGGTGATGAGTTTTTACACCCTTTCACCCGAACATTCAAATGGAAGTCCGATAAAAATCTCCGGCAATGTAAGCACGCGACTGGCTTCGGCCAATGATGAGCGGACAGGGCATTTGCACCTGAATGTCGGGGGAAAGAAATGGGCTTCACTCACCAGCTTTTCCTATACTGACTTTGGCGACCTCAGGATGGGCAAACACGGACATGATGATTACCTCCGTAATAACTATGTTATTCGCCAGGGTGAGGAGGATGTCGTGGTGTCCAGTAAAGATCCCAGGCTTCAGCAACCCACAGGCTATGCCCAAGGTAACCTGATGCAGAAGATATCCTATCGCCCCAATGGCCAATGGGACCTGACCTATGGATTTCACCGCTCGGAAACCACCGATTTTGACCGTTACGACCGCCTCATCTATTACCGCAATGGGCTTCCCCGCAGTGCCGAGTGGTATTACGGTCCGCAGGTCTGGATGATGAACAACCTTCGACTACGGAATTACCGGACCACCCGCGCTTACGACCAGTTTACCCTCATTGCCGCCCACCAGTATTTCCGCGAGAGCCGTCACGACCGAAACTTCAATGAGGAAATCCTGAGAAACCGCCTCGAAAAAGTCAATGCCTACTCCCTGAACCTCGACCTGAAGAAAACCACCGGGAAAGGGCAGACGCTGTTCTATGGAGCAGAAGCCATCCTCAATGATGTGCATTCTGAAGGCTCGGACCGGAATATACTGACCCAGGCAGAAACGCCGGGTGCCCCGCGTTACCCCCAGGCAAGCTGGTCATCCTATGCAGCTTACATCACCTGGCAGCAGGAATTATCGAAAAAAGTCAGCCTGCAGGCCGGGGCCCGATACAATCAATACCTGCTTGAGGCCGACTTCGACACCACCTTTTATCTCTTACCATTTTCAAGTGCCAACATCAATAATGGCGCCCTCACCACCTCTGCCGGGATCATTTTTAACCCTACTGAAGACTGGCGCATCCGTGCGATGACCTCCACGGGATTCCGCGCCCCCAACGTAGACGATGTGGGCAAAGTGTTCGACTCAGAACCTGGTTCAGTGGTGGTGCCCAACCCCAGGCTGAAGGCCGAATATGCTTACAATGCTGAGCTGGGGTTCACCCGCACCTTCGGCGATTTTCTGGAGATTGATTTCTTCCCCTTCTTCACCATCCTGCACGATGCAATGGTCAGAAGGGAAACCACCCTCAATGGGCAGGACAGCATCCCTTATGACGGAATGATGAGCCGGGTCTATTCCATACAAAACGCGGCCTTTGCCCGCGTATGGGGCATACAGGCCGATTTCGAGCTGATGATCACCCCAGGCTTGGAATGGTCCTCAAAATTTAACTACCAGAAAGGCGTCGAGGAACTTGACAATGGTGAACTCAGCCCCCTCAGGCATGCCGGCCCCTGTTATGGCATGACCCAGTTGGCCTGGACAGGGCAAAAATGGACAGCCAACCTTTATGTCCTATTCAACGGAAAAGTAACCTACGACAATCTGGCCGAGGAAGAAAGGGGTAAGCCTTATTTATATGCAGTGGATCCAAACGGGAATCCCTGGTCACCTGCCTGGCATACCCTAAACCTAAAAATACGCTACCAGGTAAATGCGCATTTCAGATGCTCAGGAGGCATCGAAAACATAACCAATCAGCGCTACAGGCCTTATAGTTCTGGCTTGGCTGCACCCGGCATCAACGTCATTGGCGCCCTGAGTGTCCAGTTTTAATGTTAAGGCTGGTCCATAATTTTCTTTTTTATGAGAAGCAAATGTTTAAATATTTGATCTTCATTATATAAAAAACCTAATTTTAAAAACCCAAATTGACAACCTTAACCAACAAATCCAATTCACTATGAAGTCCACCAAAATCAACTTGAAGGCCAGCCTGATCATCCTGCTGGCCGTATTGTTACTTTCGCCATCACTGGCCATGGGACAGCGCAGGAATGCCTCCCGGGCAGACCAGGAAACCAATGACAGTCTGATTGACAACAGCCTAGTGGCAGGATTAAAATGGCGGGGCATTGGCCCGGCCTTTACTTCAGGCCGTATCGGCGATTTTGCCGTCAACCCCAACAACCATGCTGAGTTTTATGTGGCCGTTGCCAGTGGCCATATCTGGAAAACCATCAACAAGGGCATCACCTTTACCCCTGTTTTTGACAATTACGGTGCCTATTCCATTGGCTGCCTGGCCATGGACCCCAACAACACCAACGTGGTTTGGGCAGGTACAGGAGAGAATAACCACCAGCGTGCCCTGGGCTACGGCAACGGGGTTTATAAAACGGTCAACGGCGGCAAGTCCTGGAAGAATATGGGCCTGAAGGACAGCCGGCAGATCGGGATGATCCTTATTGACCCCCGCAATTCCAACGTAGTGTATGTTGCTGCTGAAGGTTCTGCCTGGGGTCCAGGCGGCGACCGTGGCCTTTATAAAACCACTGATGGCGGAGAAAACTGGGAACGCGTCCTATATATCAGCGAGGAAACTGGTGTGAACAACGTGATTTGCGACCCGCGTAACCCCGACATCCTGTATGCTTCTTCCGAGCAGCGCCGCAGGCACGCCTTCACCAAGATCGGCGGCGGCCCCGAAACAGCCCTCTACAAGTCGGAGGACGCCGGCAAGACCTGGCGCAAGCTCACCGATGGCCTTCCCCGCGAGCATATGGGCGGGATGGGTATCGCCATCTCCCCCCAAAACCCTGATGTGCTCTACGCCATTATCGAAGCCGCCAACAATGCAGGGGGCTTTTTCCGCTCGGCCAACCGCGGGGAATCCTGGCAAAAGATGAGCGGCCATGTCTCCAGTGGTCAGTATTACAACGAGATCTTCGCCGACCCCGTCCAGTTCGACAAGGTATATTCCGTCGAAACCTATTCCTTTGTCACGGAAGATGGAGGCAAAACCTGGTCGCGCGTCAGTCAGAGCAATCGTCACGTCGACGACCACGCCCTCTGGATCGACCCCACCAACAATCAGCACGTCATGATAGGCGGCGACGGTGGCGTCTATATTACCTATAACATCGACCAGGGCGAATGGCTTTTTGTCTCCAACCTGCCGGTAACCCAGTTCTACCGGGTGGCCGTTGACAATGCCGAGCCCTTCTACAATGTATATGGCGGCACCCAGGACAACAACACCCAGGGTGGCCCCTCACAGAATACCCACCGCGCAGGCGTCTCCAGCGATGAGTGGATCATCACCGTGGGAGGCGATGGCTTCTGGCCTGCCATCGAACCCGGCAACCCCAACATCGTTTATTCTGAATCGCAGTATGGCAACTTGGTACGCTACGACAAACAAAGCGGCGAACGCATCCGCATCCGTCCTGAGCCCCGCCAGGGCGAGGATACCTACAAATGGAACTGGGACGCCCCGCTCATCATCAGCCCCCACTCACCCACCCGACTGTACTTCGCCGCCAACAAGGTCTTCCGCAGCGACGACCGCGGCAACACCTGGAAAGTGATCTCCGACGACCTGACCACTCAAACGGATCGCAACACCTGGCCCGTGATGGGGAAATTCTGGAGCGTTGACGCCGTAGCCAAGGACCTTTCCACCTCCCTCTGGGGCACCATCGTGGCCCTTGACGAATCGCCTATCCGGGAGAACCTGCTCTATGTAGGCACCGACGACGGGCTGATACAGGTAACGGAAGATGCCGGAACGACCTGGCGCAAGGCCGGCAATTTCCCCGGGGTTCCCGAATACAGCTATGTCAGCGACGTAAAGGCTTCACGTTTCAACGAGAACGTGGTCTATGCCACCATCCGCAATTACAAGCGCGATGACCTCAAACCTTACGTTTTGAAAAGCACCGACAAGGGCCGCAGCTGGACTTCCATCACGGCTAACCTGCCCGAGAATGGACCGGCACACACCATTGAACAGGACTTCGTGAAGGAAGACCTGCTTTTTGTGGGCACCGAGTTTGGCGCTTTCTTCTCTGCCAATGGCGGACAAAGCTGGGTGCAGCTGAAGTCAGGCCTGCCCTCCATCGCCGTTTACGACATCGCTATCCAGGAGCGGGAATGCGACCTGGTGCTGGCCACCTTCGGACGTGGATTCTACATCCTCGACGATTATTCACCCTTAAGGGAAATCACTCCTGAGATCCAAAAGGCTGGCAGCCACCTCTTCCAGATAAAGGACGCCAAGCTGTTCATCCAGACCAGCAACAAATCGAGCCAGGGTTCCACCTACTTTACCGCGCCCAACCCCGAGTTTGGCGCCACCTTTACCTTTTATCTGAAAGAGGTTCCGAAACTCAAAAAAGACATCCGCCGCGAAATGGAGAAAAAGCTATTTGAGGAAGGCAAGCCCATTCCACAGCCCAGTCTTGCCGAACTTGAGGCAGAGAGCAAGGAGCTTGCCCCCTATCTGCTGGTGACCATCCGCGACAGTCAGGGCTCCATCATACGGACATTCACCCAGCGGCCCTCGAAAGGCATTCAGCGTTTTACCTGGGATTTGAGCTATGGCAATACCCGCCCCCAGGCGCCCAACGAGTTCAATCCCCTGTCAAGGGATCGAGGCAGCGTTTATGTCCTTCCCGGAACCTATTCCGTGGAAATCGCAATGGTACACAATGGCGAAGCAAAACCCCTGGCAGGCCCTGCCAGCTTTAATGTCAGGGCGCTCAACAACACCACCCTGCCTGCGGCCAACCGCGCCGAAATGGTTGCCTTCCAGCGTGAGATCTCCGAGATCTCGAAAACGATGGTTGGCGCTCAGCAATTGACCAGCGACCTGCTCAGGGAGGTCACAGCGATGCGTCAAACCGCACTGACCCTGCCCCAGGGCCACGAGAGCCTCCTGCCGATGCTGTCAGAGATTCAGGGCGAACTCGAAGGGATAGAATTTATCTTCAACGGCTATACCCCCCAGGCAAGCCGCGAAGAACTGCCCCCAACGCCCGTACCCCTGGGCAGCAGGCTGCGCGATGTGATCTATACCCAAATCAACAGCACTTCCGAGATCACCGGCACCTCGAGGATGCAGGTCGAAATCCTGAAGCAGGAGTTTCCGCCCGTCCTGGAGAAGATCACCAACATTGCCCGCGTAAAAATGGTAGAGGCCCGCCGCTTGATGGATCAGGCCAATGCCCCCTACACCCCTGGAAGAATCCCGGTTTGGAATTACTAAAGTATTGTTATTCAAATCATTGATTACTGAATAAACCGACCCCCTGCCTCATAAGGGCAGGGGGTTTTTTATTTTGGTCCGACATACCAAAGAGGTACCATGGAGGTACCATGGTCGTGGTTTATACGGTTTAAACCGTATAAACTCCGTTCGAACACCGTATGAATCATGGGGCGGGTATGGAAAAATAATGAAACAGGGGTTGCCTTCTGATAGCTGGCAACCCCTGTTAAAGAAAAAATTGTTTATTCCAGATTTCACTCAACATCGCGGACACACCTGACAGAAAACCCGTGATTTTTGGCCCCTGAATATTCTTTTATACTTGTATATTCACTAAATACTTTATAGTGATATTTTTCTCCTGTCGAAGGTGTGGAAGTCCAAAAACATCCTAAGCTTCCAATATCTTTAAACGCTCCGGGATTTTCAAAGCTGGTGCGTAATCCACCCGGCAATGCGGAAAACCCAAAACTATCATCACTGTAAAATGAAAAAGGGTTCTGGTCCCATCGGGGATGCTGATCGGTATTACAATTACCCCCCAAGGGAGAGTTAATTTGCCGGCATGACTTTAATCTGTTTCCAGTACCATCATTTGAAAAATCATTATTATCGATACCAAGTCCTGTATAAAAATAATTTATCAGCCTAGACCAATCATCGTTAGTGGATACCCGCCAGCCTTCAGGACACAGGCCGCGATTATCCAAAACTGCATACCCATTATACAAGGCACCGTAAACATTCCCATAAGTTTCCTGAGCGTTATCGAACCAGCAAAAAGCTGGGGACAGCGTGCTATGCCATTGAGAATTATCAGTAACAAGGGCTATTTCTGTGCCATCCCTGAATTTTGTAGTCCTCAGGTTTTCAGTCATCCATTCATTTGTTGCAAGTGTAATGGTAGCGTAAACATTTCCCTCTATATCAGTAACAGTTCCCTGTATTCCATCAGGGATCGCAAAACTTTGACTATTACCAAAGGCGGTACCTTTTTCATTTGTGGCAAAGGCTTTGACAAAATAAGTTTTATTCGGAATAAGCCCAGATAGAATCAAATGAAATTCTCCCGTTCCACTTGTTTCAAAGGGCGCTTCCAAAAAGTTTTCGTCATTTTGTTCTCCCAGCAAACCCCAAGCCACTCCACGGGATGTAATGGGGGCTCCACCATCCTCCACAACATAACCCTTTATTGCAACGCTTATTGAGGTAATATCTTCAACAGGATAAGTAATCACCACGGGCAGTGATTCGTCCTTGCAGCCCACGAGAGAGAGGCAAAAGGTTAGGCAGAAAAGGGTCCATTTTATTCTTTTCACCTTCATAAAGCAATTCGTTTTTAGGGGTGAAGAGGCTTGCAATAAATGATAATACGTCCCTGCAAAAAGGGTAAGACGAGCCTTAATCCCCATCTTTAACACACCTTACAGAACCTCCCACCGTTTTGTGCCAATATTGCCTGGAAATTTTGCCGGAGTTATATGTCAATCCTCTCCACCAGGCAGTCCATTCGTCCCTTCCGGTTGCAGACCAGAAGAAACCTCTTTTCCATTCCCCTTCAAATGCCCCATGCTGCCTGCGAATCCCCCCGAGTGTGGCTGAGAATCCAAAATCATCATTACCCAGGTACCAATGGAAAGGTTTGAAAAGCTTTAGTTTTGAACCAGCATCCTCACCCCTGCCCAGACTTGAATCCATATCCCAAATATAATGGCCAATTCCGTATTCTGAGTCGGCATAGCCTTCAAGGTATTTCCAGTCATCATCGTTAGGCACCCTCCATCCTGCAGGGCACAGACCTCTGGCATCCGTTACAGCATACCAGTTGTATAAAGCCCCGTACACTGCTTTCATTTCTTCCTCAGACACCAATCCATTCACCTGTTCAAAGGGATAAAAGGCATAGGCCCCCTCGTTCATATTATTCCATTGCGAATTGTTTAGATCAGTCAGGATAGGGTCACCATTGTTGAAATGCGTGACC
>JAAYLH010000034.1 GCA_012521995.1 Bacteroidales bacterium
CCCGTCGGCTATGCAAGCACCGAAGCATATTCCAGTTCAAACCTGATTTGGAACCCTTACCCTTCAGGCATTGACTGGAACCTGGCTAACCGTTCTCTTTTTGCAGATAACTTCGCTTACGTTTATGACCGAGTGTCCACCGAATCAGGTGTTACCGAAGGTTATAAACCTGTTGACGGGGGAACCGCTGAAGCTTACATCGCTGCCAACCAGGGATTCTTCGTACTCAAAAATGAAGCAGGCAACGGAACCTTTACATTTACCAATGCTATGAGAGCTCACGGCGGGAGCTTTACAAAGAGCAATCCGGAAAGTGAAGCCTTGGTATTGCGTCTGGACAAGGACAATTACTTCGATGTAACTACCATCAGAGTACGTGAAGAAACCGAGTTCAGCCGCGACCGCTCAGATGCCCTGAAGTTTTTCAGCTATTCATCGGAGGTTCCCCAGCTCTATACCCAGGCGGACGACAATATATCCTTGGCCATCAACAGCGTCCCCCAGATCAGCGAAGACACCGAGTTTACCCTGGGTCTGCGGGCACCTGCCAGCGGGCAGTACACCCTTTCGATCAGCGAACTCAGCGGCATGTTCCTCTCGGGCCCGGTTTTCCTGCGCGACCTGCTCAGCGGGGCTGAACAAAACCTGCAGCAAAACCCTGAATACAGCTTCCAGGCACAGGAGGGCACGGACCAGGAGCGCTTCATCATCACCTTTGCACAGGCCACCCATGTGCCTGTCACCGGCGAGAGTCTGGTGAACATCTACACCTGGGAACAGACCCTGTACGTTAACTTCAGCGAGGAGGGGGCAAACCGCCTGCTGCAGCTATACGACCTGGGCGGACGACTGGTGTTCAGCCAAACCCTTGACCAGGGCCTCAGCCATGCCCTCCAGATGAAACTGGAGCAGGGAATGTACCTGGTCAGGATTCAAAGCCCCAAAGGCGTTACTACCCAAAGGGTATTTGTCAGGTAAAGGAAAATTTGGTTCTCGCCAGGAAAAATTTTCTTGGCGAGAACCAAACTTAGGTAAAAAGATAATTTTTCCTGTTTTATAGAAAACAATACAGGTGAATATGTTGTTTTATTAAAATTATTTTTACCTTTATCCCCAAATTGTTTTGGAAAAACAAAATAATCCATTGGCTGGAGCATTTCCACTGGTTTGTTTTTAGTTTATTTAGGGAATGTCATTTATCAAGTTTCTCCAAATCTTCAACGTAAAAAAATCATGAAAAAATTTACCTTCCCTTTATTTTCCCTCTTAATCCTCTGGGCCTTTTTGTTTTCTGGATCTTTAAGCCTGGCACAAATCCCAGTAGTAGAGTCACATTCCTCTGATGCCCTTTCAATTACACAAGGAGCCACTTCTGTTTCTTTGCCCATTCCTAAACCCAATGGGGTTCAAAATGGAGACCTTCTCATCGCAACCATTCGGGTAAACTGTGACAGTAACACCAGTGGCATTACCATCACTCCGCCAACGGGATGGACCCTGATCCGCACGGATATCAATACTTCTCGTTCACGCACATCCCTTTATTACAAAATCGCCAACAATGAAGGAGATATTTACACCTGGCAAGGAGGAGGGGGAGTAAGCGCATTTTATTCCATCTTTGGAGGAGTGATCCGGATTTCCAACGCCGATACCAATGATCCCATTAATGTTCACAGTGGAAATACCACCCAAAACACCAGCGCCGATGTAGTGGCATCCGGTGTTAATACGACCGAAGACAACGCCTTGTTGCTTTATGTGGGTAGCATTTCCAGGGTCCAGGGAACTTTTTCAACCCCCGCAGGGATGACGAAAGTATTTGACCGCTCGACCATTTATGATGGAGGAGTACTTTATGATGATCTTGGAATCATGACAGTTGCCTGGGAAGACAGGCCAACAGCCGGTTCAACGGGCAATCGCACAGCTTCTGCCTCTGCCGCAGGACTCTATCAAACCGGCCAACTCCTGGCCATCAATCCTGGCCCGCCAGTGCCCATCGAGGTGTATCGCAGCCGTCAAAGCGGAACCTGGAACAGCTCCGATACCTGGGACCAGCAATTTACCGATGAATCCTGGCAAAACTCTGCAAACGTTCCTTCCGCTGAGCCCATCACCAATTTGTTTTATCCAGATATAAAAGCTACTGCAAGATACCAGACTGGTTCAACAATTTCCGATCATTCTGTAACCCTTCCAGATGGCATCCAGGCCGGCGACCTCTTACTGATGGTCTTCCGGGCCGGATCG
>JAAYLH010000035.1 GCA_012521995.1 Bacteroidales bacterium
AAGTTGAGAAGTTGAGAAGTTGAGAAGTTGAGGAGTTGAGAAGTTGATAAGTTGAGAAGTTGAGGAGTTGAATGAATGTCAGGGTTCTTCTGGTGGTTAGGGTTATAATAGTTGTCAGGGTTTTGAATGGGCTTTCCCGATTTTTTCGTAATATTGCTGTTGAGCTTGCCTTGACGGGATTTTCCCGAAAGGGGGCTGCAAATGAAATTTTGACTGATTCAAATTTTGCATCCATGGGAAAAGCCATCGTGAAGTGCAACATTGCCACCTATGCCGAGGATGAATATATTGTGGAAGTGCCCTGCAAACCGGACGACATCGACGAGGTCATCATCGCCCGCGCCTGGAAGAAACTAAAGGAAACCGAAGAAGCCCTCCCCTACGGGAACCGCACGGCCGTCATCCTCAAGCGAACCGACGATTGAATGGATATCGAGACCTTCCGCGACTACTGCCTGGCCAAAAAGGGAGTCACCGAAGGCTTCCCCTTCGACCAGGAGACCCTGGTGTTTAAGGTCATGGGCAAGATGTTTGCCCTGACCGATGTGGATACCTTCCCCGCCATCAGCCTTAAATGCGACCCTGAAAAAGCCCTGGAACTGCGCGAACGCTACCCCGCCGTTCAGCCCGCCTGGCATTTCAACAAGAAATACTGGAACATGGTGATCCTCGATGGCTCGGTTTCCGATGCCTTGCTGCTCAAATGGATCGACCACTCCTACGACCAGGTGGTCGCCGGCCTGCCCCGGAAACTCAGGCTGGAGCTTGAGCCGTAAACCTGCCGGCCGCATCGCCTTCCAGTGACCACCTGAGGCCCCTGTCTCCGGGACTCCCCAGGGAGAAATCCTTTTAACCCACCCCTTTGTTTAGGTATTGCCGGAGGTAAGCTTTGGCACAATGCTACCTTCACCCTTTTTTTCCAATTCCACCAGGCTGGTTTTGGCCTTCCACCGGCTGACAGTTGCCATGGATCAGAGCCCTACTTAAGACGTACCTTAGACGTACTTAAGACGTACCTTAGACGTACCTTAGACGTACAAAATACGTTTAAAGTACGTTTCAGATACGTTTTATCTCCGGATGATCTCCGTTTCTGGTTCCTTCATGGCATGCCTTTGCCTTGGCCTAAAACCTTGGCAGAACCCTTACGGATTTTTCTGATGATGAATAGAGGGGGTCAGGAATGGGGGAGGAGCTCTTTTCCAGGGGGGAAAAGAAAGGGCTGTCTCCGCTTTTCTGAGACAGCCCTGTTATGATGGTTCGCTGGTCAGGCCTTATGCCAGGTGGGGCTTGACAACCTCGAGCAGCTCGGGCAGATCCATGCCCAGGTCTTTAAGATGCTCAAGGGTGGGGACGCCATTTTTGGTCCAACCCCTGCGCTTATAGACAGCATCAAGAAGTTTCTCATACTGGGCTTCGCGGTGCTTGCGCAATACGGCCATTTTTTCCTGTGTGCTTTTGCCCTCAGGATCATAGCCCAGGATTTCCTTGAGTTGTTTGTCGTAACGCTCGGCTCTTGATTCGTATTCTTCCACCGTAACGGGACCTGCAGCGCGGTAGGGTTGGGCGTCGTGCTTGCGCAGGCCAAAACCACGCCTGATGTTAAAGATGCGCTGGAAATTATAAACCCTTTCGCTCATGCGGATCATTTCTTCCTTATCGAAAGGTTTGCCCGTAACGGCCTGGTAAATAGCCACGTAGTTATCCACATGCTCGGGGATCTTATGGGGTTCTTCAGCCTCGGCGTTGCTTTCGGGCACTACGTCGTTCCAGCATAGCTTGCAGAGGCCCATCAGGCCAAACCAGGTGCGGAACATAGGGAAGTAGTGGAGGGCTTCAGCCTTGTCATCGAAGCTGGGGATCTGGTTGTTGACCATATCCATGAAGATCAGCCAGGCTTCATCGTGCTGCGGGCCCTTGTTGGTCATGGCATAACCGCCCTGCTGTGCCAGCGATTCCTTTGAAACGTACTGGCTGTATTCAAGGCCTTTGTTCTCCATGCCAATGTCCTGAAGGAATTTCGGGTCACCCCAGCCTTTTTCAATGAACATTTCCTTCATTTTCTTTACGCCCATTCCTGCTACCAGTCCAAAGCCCTCTCCGCGAGCTAATTGGTGCATCACCTCCATGGAGTTTTCCCAGTCGCCAAAGTTAAGCTCCAGGCCACCGGTGCGTTCCTTATTGAGAATTCCGTTTTCGTAGCATTCCATTACGAAAGCCATCAGCGTACCCCAGGTAATGGTGCAGATGCCATAGGTGTCACAATAGAAGTTGGCTTCGATGATGGCTTCAGGATCAAAGACGCCGAGGTTGGAACCCAGGCCTGCAGCGTTCTCGTATTCGGGGCCATCGACAATAACCTTATCCCCTGCGTAGGGCCCGGTCTTCAGTTTAAAATCATCCACTGCCTTGGCACAAGACATGTTGCAGCCGATCCAGCAGCCATCGGGCATATTCTGGGTGAAGTATTTGTCGCGGAAAATGTTGCTGTGAATTTTTTCACCATCGGGCAGGCTGCCGTACTTGAAGTTGTGGGTGGGCAGCAAGTCATAATCCTGCATTACATTGACAATGTTGGCCGTACCCTTTTTGCGCATCTGGCACTGGTGATCGTCCAGTTCGCGCATCTCGCGATTGAATCGGCGGCCGCGTTCCTTGATGGTTTCCAGGTCGGCCACATGGTTCAGGTCGCCTGATACGCCCGTGATGCGCGAAACGATGGCCTTGATCTTTTTGTCGCGGAAAACAGTGCCGATACCACCGCGTCCGGCCTGCTTCAGGCGGATCTTCTTGCGCTTCACATCATAGAAGGTGAAGTTGAGCATCCCGATCAGGGAGTGTTCAGCAGCAGCTCCCGAGGAGACAATGCCTATGTTGCGGTAGTCCTTTTCATCGTGGGCAAACATCTCGGTAAGTTCATCGGCCAGGATATGCGAGTCAGCACTCAGTCCCGGATCTTCAAAGACCTCGATGGTATGGTTTACCCCATCGATATAAATGATTACGTCTTTTTCGGCTTTGCCCTGCAATTCGAGGGCATCGTAACCCGAGAACTTCAGGAAGGGCCCGAAGAAACCACCCACGTTGGAGTCCATCACCGAATCGGTTTGAGGTGAGAGGCTTACAATAAGCGACTTCCCTGAGCCTGAATACTGGGTAATTCCTCCCACGGGACCCGAAGAGATGATGATCTCGTTCTCGGGGTCATTCCATCGGGTGTCGGGTTTGGTGGCATCCCACAAAAGGCGCAGGCCATAGCCCTTTCCTCCGATGAATTTTTCCTTCATAACCGGCGGCACGTCCTTCTCGCGGATTTCATGGCTGCCAACGTTGATGTACAGAATTTTGTCAGTGTAGCCCCTGAGCAGTTCCTTGTGCTGGTAGTTAACCTTGTTAAGGACTTTGCGGGCTCCCTTTAATTCGGCAATGTTCATATACAAAATCTCCTTTAAAAGTGTTTATTTTAACCGTTTACAAAACTACAAAATTTAAGTAATGGCCAAGCTTTTCAGTGGGAAAATAGCGATTGGCAAGGGATGCATAACGCTCGTCGGGCGAATGTTGTCGTTAATATGCGTTTCGGTTTTGTTGGAATAAATTTTGTTTTTTGAATAACAACCTTTTACTTAATTGTTTTATTTTTGTGAAAATTTGCACAACTCTTGAATTGCCTTAATTGACAAGGGTTATCAAATAAAACGATAGCATTATCGTTGCTATTTAGAACGAGTTAAAATTAGCTTCTTTGTTCGGAAATAGTAGCAAACCCTGAAGAATAAGTTATCAAAGCGTTGTGCTCGAACCTGTTTTTTTTGATTGTGTAAACCTTCTTACCCCTATGTTTAAACGACTGAATATTTCCTTATTTTTGTCAGTACTGGCTTTTGCCACTGTTGCTTTGTTTGTTTTCTGGACGGAAGCTGAAACAGACGAAGATTATTATGGTGACTCCTTTCGCAACCATTATGGTATTTATGCACTTCCCCTGCCTGATAGGATCAGTTTTGCAGGAGAGGTGGTTGAGCTCGATGCCTGGGATCTGCGGGAGCGGTACGACCGCGAATTGTTGGTGAACACCTACTGGCAAAGCAATACCCTGTTGTATTTCAAGCGTGCCAATCGTTGGTTTCCTGTTATAGAGCCCATCCTGGCCGCACACGGGGTGCCCGATGACTTCAAATACCTGGCCCTCATTGAGAGTGGACTGATGAATGTGGTGTCGCCTGCTGGAGCTGCGGGCTACTGGCAGCTGCTTCAGCAAACAGCCAGGGATCTTGGCCTTGAGGTAAACAACCAGGTTGATGAGCGCTACCACCTGGAGAAGGCTACGGCAGCCGCCTGTAAATATCTCCTGGATGCCCGCAATCGTTTTGGAAACTGGACCCTGGCCGCTGCAGCCTATAATATGGGTAATGCTGGCGTGAGCAGGCAACTGGCGAATCAGAAGGTAAGCGAATACTATGACCTGCATCTGAACGAGGAAACCTCGAGATATATGTTCCGCATCCTGGCCGTAAAAGCCATTTTTAGTGATCCCCAGGCCAGTGGTTTTCATTTTCGCCAGGAAGACCTGTATCCACCGCTTGAGTTTCAGACCCTGACTGTCGACACAACAATTACCGACCTGCCCTCCTTTGCCCTTCAGCAGGGTGCCAATTATAAAGAACTGCGTCTGCTCAACCCCTGGATCCGCTCAACGGAGTTGCCCAACCGCTCAAGGAAGGTTTATGAGATCAAACTGCCGAAGTAGCTTTTAAGTTTGGGGTTCAAGGTTCCAGATTCCAAGTTCCAGGTTGGGGGTTGACTCCCCCTTTGGAGAGCTTGTCTGCTTGCCTGCGGAGGGCTGGGGAAGGTCATTCTGGTTTAAGGCTTAAGGTTTAAGGTTGGGGCCGCTACTGATTGCTCTATTCTCTTAAATCTATTTAGTCACTGAAGTCACTAAATTCCCTTTATTCTTAAAAGCCTCCAAATTCCCTTGTTTCCGAAAGAAAAGCCACGGATAAGATCCATGGCTTTTTGTCGGGGTGAGAGGATTCGAACCTCCGGCCTCGTCGTCCCGAACGACGCGCGCTAACCGGGCTGCGCTACACCCCGAGAATACCGGGGCAAAGGTAAACATTTTTTAGTTTTTTGTAAATGCCTTCCTGATATTTTCGTTTTCCCATTCTCCCTTGAGTCTGATCTTATTGGTTTTCACGAACAAATTCATTGCATTTAGTGTTTTTTCTTTTGCTGTTTCAAACAATACCTTATTGGTGATGAAAGAATCGGAGAAGCCCTCCCTGTCCAAACTTTTCTTAGAGTTCTTCAAATTAGGATTTATTGCCTTTGGCGGGCCTGCGGCTCATGTTGCCTTGATGGAGCGAGAGATCGTGTATCGGCGGGGATGGATATCCCAGCAGTTGTTTCTTGACTTCATGGGCTCGGTAAACCTGATCCCTGGCCCCAATTCTACGCAGATGACCATGCTTGCCGGCTATAAGTTAAGGGGTTTTCGGGGAATGCTGGCAACAGGTTTTGGGTTTATTATTCCCGCTGTAGTGCTTACGGGCATGCTTGCCTGGTTATACGTCAGCCTGGGGCATTTGCCTTCTATCGAGGCATTCTTTTTTGGGCTGAAGCCGGCGGTGATTGCAGTCATTACGGGAGCCATCATCCAACTGGGGCGTAAAGCAATTAAGAATTCTTGGTTGGCATTGCTGGCTGCTGGAGTGCTTGCAGCCACCCTGCTGGGACTGGGAGAGATTGCTGCCATCCTGGGGGCAGGAGTTCTTGGGATGGCCGTTTACGGAATTCACAAGGGCTTTCGCGGAAGCGATAACCTGAAAAGCCTTGCGCCTTTTTTGCTGCTTCAGGCAGGAGGTGCTGCAGCGAGCCAATTAACGACCCTGAAGTTGTTCCTGGTCTTTGTGAAGATCGGGGCGGTGTTGTTTGGATCAGGCTATGTGCTTGTGGCCTATATTGACGGGGAATTGGTGCAGAAACTGGAATGGCTAAGCCATCAGCAGTTGCTCGACGCCATTGCCATAGGGCAGTTTACCCCGGGCCCCGTGCTTACGGCAGCAACCTTTGTGGGTTATGTTTTACAAGGATGGACGGGCGCGCTGGCGGCTACCCTTGGGATCTTCCTTCCGAGCTTCTTGTTTATTGTCATTCTCTACCCCATCATCCCCAGGCTGAGGAAATCACCCTATACTGAAGCCTTTCTCGATTCGGTAAATGCTGCCGCTGTGGCCGTGATGATCAGCGTGACCATCCTGATGACCATTGATGTGACGTCGGACTGGCGTGCTGCAGCAATCCTTGTGGTGGCTCTAGTGGTAGTGATGACTTTCAAAAAGATCAGCAGTTTGTGGGTTATCCTGGGGGGTGCCGCCCTTGGGTTCTTGCTTAAGACAGTAGCATAGGGCAGGGAGAAGCAGCTCTTGAGTAAACAAAACAATTTAGCCTCCGGATGAACCCTTTTCAATGGGCCCGGCAGTGTTAGTCCTTATGCTAGAACGGAAAGGAATCCGTAAGGAGGAAAAATACCTGCAGGTTTGGGTCTTTCCTTGTTATTCCTTCTTGGGAAGTTTGCAGATCATCGTCCCAAGGAAAAGGAATATGCCCAGGACGACGAACATACTTCCAGGATAGAAGTAATTCATCCAATGGTGGTTCAGAAAGATCCCGCCAGCAAATACTGAGATCACACCCAGGAGCATCATAATAAGCCCGATTACTCCACTTATCCAGCCAGAAACCCGTAATAGATTCTTCATACTTCTGAGATTTAGTGGTTTAAAGGATGTCAAAAATATTCGAATGGTAAATATACAAAATTATTTTAAATATGGTAAGGGGTATAGGGTTTGGAATTAGGGGTTCAGGGTCATGAATAAAAGACAATCTTCTTGCTTTTTACTTTCTGCTTCCTGCTGTAATCCTCCAAACGTTTAGTCCTCTATTTCTCTAAAGTCTTTTAATTTGCTGGAGTCTCTCTAGATTTCTCTGTCAAACAGGTTTTTTGCCAGTGCGTAGAGGTTTTCCTTGTTGGATTCTGGGACCTTGATTTTTGCGAGGTGGCTAAAGGCTTGTCCGTAATATTCTTCCATCTGTTTTATTACGAGGTGGTCGATTTCAAGGTTAAGATAGATGTCCTTCACTGTGCGGATCTTTTCTTCGGGGTCAGTGATTTTGTTGGCAAAGGCGCCCAGCAGGGTTTTTCGTTGAGGTGCATTCGACAGGTCAAGAGCTTTGGTAAAAAGCCAGGTCTTTTTGTTGGCCAGGATATCGCCCCCGTTTTTCTTACCGAACTTGGATTCGTCGCTGAACAGATCCAGCCAATCATCCTTTAATTGGAATGCCAGGCCAATGTATTCTCCAAAGTGATAAATGTGTTCCTTGTCATCCTTGCCAGCACCTGCAACAATGGCCCCCACCTTAAGGCAGGCTGCAGGCAACACGGCCGTCTTAAGGCGTATCATTTCAACGTATTCAGGGAGGCTGACTTTAGCGCGTTTCTCGAAGTTCATATCGAGTTGCTGTCCGTCACACACCTCTATTACGGTTTTGTGGTAGGTCTCCATTACCTCTCGAAGGTGGTCATTTTCAACCCCCATCATAAATTTCCCGGCAAGGGCAAACATCACATCGCCCGAAAGGATGGCTGTATTGGCATTCCATTTGGTATGCACGGCGGGTTTTCCCCTTCTGATTGGCGCATTGTCCATGATGTCATCGTGCATCAGGGTGAAGTTGTGGAACAGTTCCAGTCCTATGGCAGGGTTCATGGCTTTTTCCATATCGCCTCCAAACATTTGGCATGCCAGCAAGGTCATGGCCGGGCGCATTCGCTTTCCCCCGTTTTTCAGGCAATAGTCAACGGGCTCATAAAGTTCGCGCGGCTCACGGATAAGATCGAGCGTTTCTATCCTTTCATTGATGTTTTTAAATATGTTTTCAAGGGTCATGGCAAAGGGTTATTGCTGGTCGTAGCCGTTCATGATAAAATCAAGGTTATCGAGGATGCTGCGGATTCCATCCTCTATAGGCATCAGTGGACGGCTGAGCAGCTGCATCATTTTGGTAGTGTCGGGAAGGCGGCGGTTCATATCCCCCTCCTCCAGGGGGGGGCGGTGAACGATTTTACTGCCCGAGCCCGTAATTTCGATCACCTTTTGGGCCAGCCCCTTGATAGGGATTTCAAAATGGGAGCCAATGTTCACCACATCATTGACAAAGGCATTGTTATACAGGGCGTTGGTGCAGGCTTCCACATTGTCGTCCACAAAACAGAAGGTACGTGTCTGGGTGCCATCGCCGTAAAGGGGGATGTCCTCGTTTTTGAGGGCATGGCGGATAAACTTCGACATGACAAAGTCTGTCGATTGTTTAGGTCCGTAGGTGTTGAAGAAGCGGAAAATAGTAAAGTCAAGTCCAAATTCCTTTTTGTATGAGCGAAGAAATGCCTCACCCACGTTTTTTACTACCGCGTAAGGCAGTCGCGAGTTCAGAGGTGTGGTTTCTTCGTTTTGGGGCAGGTTCACAGGCTCGCCATATACCTCTGATGAGGAGGCGAAAAACAGCCGCCTCACGTTGGTGTTCTTGCTCAGGTCGCAGATGTGCCTGATGCCATTCAGGTCGGCAAGCACCTTATAAGGGTTCTCTTGGGTGCGGCGCACACCAACCATAGCTGCATAATGAAAGACGTAATCGACCTTGTTGCCCAGCATCACCTCGGCAATATCGCGGTAGTTGTTTACGTCGCATTTCACAAACCGCCAATTGCCATTGGGTTGCAGGGGTAGTTTCTTGAGGCTCCCGGTGGACAGGTCATCCGCAAGGATTACAAAGTTTTCAGGATCTGCAATCAGGCGCTCGGCCAAGCTACTGCCGATAAAGCCTGCTCCGCCTGTGATAAGGATCCTTCGCTTGAAAGACATCATTAATTGCGTTAAATCTTGGTGGTGTAAATGTAAAAAGAAAAGGCAAACCCTAAATGGGAAAGTTTTGAACAAAAAGGAAAAGTTTTTAGGTTAAGAGTTTTGAGTTCGGGCTTGGATGATACAAACAATTGGTAATAAAAAGCAAGAAATATTGGCCTCATGTCCCAACCAACCCCTCCAATCCCTAAATTTCTCAAAGTGCTTGTCATACTGAGCGTAGCGAAGTATCTCATAATTTTAACCGGACACTAACGTTTTCAAATAAAAAAATGCTTCACTTTAAATTTTTTGTTTTTAGAAATTTCAGCCAGCCAAAGATCTTTCTGTTTTCCAAGTATTTCAAATCGTATTCATTTTCGTAGGCCTCCCGCTCAAAACTAATGGACCGATAGGCATTGCTTGGGTTAGTGAAGAGTCGAACAAGCCATTCGGTGACGTATAAGATATGAAAAAAGACGATGAATAGCTCAAGCTGCTGTTGCCAATGAATCTTTTCGTGATTCAGGGTTACGGGATTGGGCTGCTCATACATATCCTCACGAAAAAAAATACCAAAAGGCGCAAGGGTAATTCCTGCTATGTGTCTGGAGGTGAGCAGTCTAAGCAGCCAGTTCTTTTTCTTTATCGTGGGGGAAAGGTTCAAGAGTCAGGATTTAAGAAATGCGAATTTACTGCGATTTATAGCTAATATATGCAAAAAAATAGCCTTCCATGATGCACGCAGATGAACGTACTGATATTCTGAGGTTAGAAGATGGATAAGTGGATTTGTAGATCGGTAGATTGGTTTTCTTACTTTTTACTTATCACTTCCTGTTGCTAACTGCCTGATAACTAATGCCATCATCCGTGTTATCTCCTTTTGATATCAAATTTTCTCATCTTCTCTCAAGTCTCTTGTGTTGCTGAAGTCTTCAGCGCTTCTTTTAAAAACTGTGCGGTAAAACCAACATTTCCATTTGCTACCTCTTTTGGGCTGCCTTCGGCGATGATGCGTCCGCCGCGGTATCCACCCTCGGGGCCCAAGTCGATGATGTGGTCGGCGACCTTGATGACGTCGAGGTTGTGCTCAATAACCAATACTGTATTGCCGCGGTCCACAAGTCGCTGTAACACATCCATCAGTACCCTCACGTCCTCGAAGTGGAGGCCCGTGGTAGGTTCATCCAGGATGTAAAAAGTTTTTCCTGTGTCGCGGCGTGCAAGCTCTGAAGCCAGTTTTACCCGCTGGGCCTCGCCTCCTGAAAGAGTAGTGCTTTGTTGACCCAGGGTGATATAGCCCAGGCCCACCTCTTTGAGCGTGCGTATCTTTTGTATGATGCTGGGAATATTTTCGAAGAACTCCACAGCCTGGTTGATTGTAAGGTTCAGCACGTCGTTGATGTTCTTGCCCTTGTAGCGCACCTCCAGTGTCTCGCGGTTGTAGCGCTTGCCCTGACAGCTCTCACATTCGACGTATACGTCGGGCAGGAAGTTCATCTCGATGACGCGCACTCCACCGCCCTGACAGGTCTCGCAGCGACCTCCCTTCAGGTTAAACGAGAAGCGCCCGGGGGCATAGCCACGCACCTGTGATTCAGGCAGGCTTGCAAACAGCTTACGTATCTCGTCGAACACCTTGGTGTAGGTGGCAGGATTGGATCGCGGTGTGCGCCCGATGGGGCTCTGGTCAATTTCTATGACCTTGTCAATGTTTCTGATGCCTTCAATGGCTTCGTAAGACAGGGGTTGGGCCTCGCTGCGGAAGAAATGATGGCTTAGTATTGGGTAAAGTGTCTCGTTGATCAGCGATGATTTGCCACTGCCTGAAACGCCCGTGACGCAAATTAGCTTTCCTAGGGGCAGCGTCAGGTTGACCCGTTGAAGATTATGTCCCGTGGCTCCTTTTAGGACGAGTTGTTTGCCGTTTCCCGGGCGTACGACGGAGGGTACTTCAATCTCTCGCCGCCCACTGAGGTAATCTGCAGTCATGGTGTTTTGTTGCATGAGCTGCAAGGGTGTTCCCTGGGCAACGATACGTCCACCGTGTATGCCAGCCCCAGGGCCGATGTCTACCACGTGGTCGGCTGCCAGGATCATATCGCGGTCGTGTTCTACCACAATAACAGTATTTCCGATGTTACGTAACTCTTTTAGGGCATCAATGAGGCGGTGGTTGTCGCGCTGGTGCAGTCCAATGCTTGGTTCGTCCAGGATATACAACACCCCCGTGAGTTGTGATCCTATCTGAGTAGCCAGTCGAATGCGCTGGCTTTCACCTCCAGAAAGGCTTCGGGCGGGGCGATTCAGCGCCAAGTAGTCGAGCCCCACATCGAGCAGGAATCCCAGTCGCAGGCTTAACTCGCGCAACACTTCGCCTGCGATGCGGCGGCGACGCTCATCGAGACGAGTGGCCAGGGAGTCCATCTCCTGCTGCAAGGAGCGTAAGTCCATATCCGCCAGTTCGGCAATGCTGCGCCCCTCGATGAGAAAGTGCAGCGACTCCTTTTTCAGGCGATTACCGTGGCATTCTGGGCAGTCCTTTTGCTGCATGAAGCCCGAAGCCCAACGACGGATTGTTCCGGAAGAGCTTTCTTCATACTGGTTGCTAATGAAGTTGACGATGCCCTCGAAGTTCAGGGAATAGGTGTCGGTGACGCCCAAACTCTCGTGCTTCACGCGAAACACCTCATCTGAGCCGTACAAAATAGTGTTAATTGCTTCTTCGTCGAGTTCCTCCAGGGGGGTGTCGAGGGTAAAACCATGCTTCATACCAATGGCTTCCAGCTGGCGAAAGATCCAGCCGCCCCTGCTGTTTGCGATGGGGGCAATGCCGCCCTTGCGGATGGAGAGCTTGCGGTTTGGGATGATCTTATCCACGTCCATCACACTTACTGTGCCTAGCCCGCTGCAGTGGGGGCAGGCCCCATAGGGCGAGTTGAATGAAAACGTGTTGGGCTCGGGATCTTCATAGGCGATGCCAGTACTGGGACACATCAGATGGCGGCTGTAATGAAAGGCCTTACCGTCGCTTTCGCGGTTGACCACCAGCATGCCCTTGCCCTGCTTTAAGGCAGTCTGCAGGGTGGAGGAGAGGCGCCGGCGTTCCTTGAGGCTCACCTGCAGGCGGTCAATCACTACCTCAATGTCGTGTACTTTGTAGCGGTCTGTTTTCATGTTGGGGGTGAGCTCACGAAGTTGTCCATCCACCCGCACCCGCAGGAAGCCCTGCTTGCGCACCTGTTCGAACAACTCGCGGTAGTGTCCCTTGCGGCCCTTCACAAGTGGTGCAAGCACCTGGATGTTTTCCCCATGGAACGTTTTGAGCAGCAAGTCCATGATCTGCTCATCAGTATAGCGCACCATTTTTTCGCCCGTGACGTATGAGTGTGCTTCGCCGATACGTGCAAAGAGCAACCTCAGGAAGTCGTAAATTTCGGTGATGGTTCCCACCGTAGACCGTGGGTTGCGGTTGGTGCTTTTCTGTTCGATACTGATTACAGGACTCAGGCCTGTGATCTTGTCCACATCGGGACGCTCGAGTGAGCCAAGGAACTGTCGGGCATAAGCCGAAAAAGTCTCAATATAGCGGCGCTGCCCTTCTGCGTATATGGTATCGAAGGCGAGCGATGACTTGCCGCTGCCGCTCAAACCCGTGACCACAACCAGCGCATTGCGGGGAAGCATCACATCAATATCGCGCAGGTTGTGCTCCCGCGCACCATACACCTCAAGCTGTTCTTTCGTCGAGGGAAATATTTGGGATTCAGGCATTTTTTCAAAAAAAATCAACCTGCAAAGGTAAGAAGAAAAGGGAGAAGAGAGAGCCTTAAGAGATTTAAAAGTCTTAAGAGGAATGTGATAATTAGATAATACAGATTGGCGTGGATTTCAAGGCTTTTTGAAAGCAGACTGGTTAAATTTCTTCCATACAGTCACCGTTATAGGGCTTGGCCCCAGGCCCCACGCCCGGTGAACCATCTATCTAGTTTAAATAGAAATTCATTGCTTCTTCGATGATCCACATATCGCTGCTGATGTCAAGTTGGTAAAATTGCAGACGTTTGCTGTTGTTCCAGGGCTCCATCACTGCGATGATGCCCGGCTCAAAGGGGATGACGGCCAAGCGGTTCTCTGGCAGCTGCAACACATAGTCCTCGGCGAAGGTCCAGTTGCCTTCTGTGTGGAGGTAATACAATCCCAGTTTGTTGTCGCTCACAATGGCAATTGTCATGTTGCCCATCGAGAAGTAGTCCTCAATGCCTTGGGGTAGGATAAAGGTGGCTGTCTCATCCTGTAGCCACAAACCCTGCTCTTCATCGAAATAGTAAAACTGAATGCGACCATCAAACTCCATGGCCACATATGCCAGCTCCCATTCCTGTTTTACCGTGAAGATCCGCCGGTATCCGCGTGGTAGTTCAAGGTTGTAACGTTCGTCTTGTGTCCATTTTCCGCCCTGGTCCTGGATGTAGAGGTGCAGGGCTCCGTTGCTGACCACTCCGATGCTGCCAAGGCCCATACCCAGCAAGCCATCGTTCTTCTCGGGGATGGCAAAGGGATGCACATTGTCAACCTCCCAAGTATAGCTGCGGGTGAAGTAAAACATATGCACTTCCTGATCCTGGATGATGCCCAGCCAGCCAAGGCCAGGAGAGAGGATGTGGTGGGCCGACTCGTTGTGAGCCATTTCAAGGTTGATGCTTGAGGTGGACCGCCCGCAGGAAACCGCAAAGCCTGCCAAAAGTAAGGAAAAGATGATGTGCTTGGTTTTCATTTTAGTAACCATAGGATAATTCAAGGCTTAAAAGTAGGAAAAATAAGTGATATGAGGTAGGGGTTATGTTTTGTGAAATAATGGGGAAAGGAATTTGGTAAATGAAATGGAAAATGAAAAATCAAGAAAATGAATTAAGATCTCATGAATTTTAACGGGTTAATTAGATGGTTTTTTTGGGCTGTTTGCTTCCCGAACTAAAGCTCTTGAAAAATTGCCAAGAAGAAATTTTCCGAAGAAGGTTTTCTCACAAACCATTCAAATTAGCAAAGTTTAAAAAAAATTGGGAAAATGGTTCTAACCCGTGAATCATAATTGAATAAAAATTAACTGACTGATTCACACCATGAATTAAACCTAATAAAGATGTTTGGAAAGCTGATCTGATTTTCAGTTTTTTTCATATCGTTGCCCCCCAAAAACAGTAGGAAAAAACTTTTCTCCAATTTTTAAGTTTTCATTTTTTTACCTGGCAACCGTAAACTTCCTTGTCAGGGTTGCATTGCCTTGATGGAATTGGAGGAGGTAAAGGCCGTTGTCGAGGTTTGAGATGTCAATGCGCTGGCCCGGGTCGAGGTTGGGGATCTCGAGGAGCATGTTTCCTGTGATGGAGAAGATGCGCACGGTGTTCCGTCCATTTTGTCCGGAGTAGTTCACCTCGATGTGGTCTTTGGCTGGATTGGGATAGACGTGAAGGGTGCGACCGCTGAGAAGAGGCGATTCCAATGAAGTGGCAGGTTCTAGTTCGACGACGAGAGTGAGGTCATCGTTTTTGGCCACCACACTACCCTCAAAGGGTTTGTAACCACTGCGTTCAATGAGGTAGTCGTATGTGCCTGGTGCCAGTTCTTCAAAGACATAAGTTCCCGGCTCGTAGGCTTCACCATTGAAGAGAATGGTGGCGTTGGGCAGGGGCTGTCCGCTAGCCAGGACTTCGAAGGTCAGGGTAGGCAGGCTGACTTCAATATTTTCGATATAGACCAGGTAAGTGCGGTCGGGGCCCTCAAAGGGGGTCACGGTATAAGGTACAGGCATGCTGAAATCCATGGCCTGTCCAGTGAGGGGCAGGATTTGTGCATAGGCTGAAGGGGTGATGGTAGGCACCAGGTAGTTGATGCGGGTGCCGACAGGAACTTGAACCAGAATTGTGTTGTCATTGTGATCGATGATGCCACGCAGGGGAGCATCAAGAATTTCGTTGTGTTCAGGTTCGAAGGCGAAAGCTTCGATGTAGTCGCCGGGAGTCCAGAAAGCATCCAGCTTTACCTCCCCCAGGCTGGGGTTGTCGTTTTTGCCGATAACATAGGTTGAGGCCTCTGCGGGGTCGTCAGTGCCCCAGAAGTTGAATTGCGCCTGTATGTCGTTTGGTGTATTGTTGTAAAGGCCGTAGATGGTATTTGTATTCCCATTACCTTCAATGATGTTGTATCCGCTGCGTATGGGGCCTTGTCCGCGTTGGGGGCTGCCCAGGTTGGGGTGGGCGTTGCCCTGTATTGTGACGCCCCAGAGGTTGCCCCGAATGATGTTATTGAGCACTAGGGCTTGATTTGTATTGAGCGTGCCGTAGAAGTTCAAGCCACTGCCCCCTTGCTGTGGGTCGTTCTGGATGTTGTTGTTGAGGAGGTGGTTGCCCTTGACAATTGAACTTATATTGTTGCCCATCTGGGCATACCCGTAACGATTGTCATAAATGCGGTTGTCTTGAACCAGAGCACGAGTCTGGCCAACCCCTAGGAGGTTGGATATTGCGATGCCACCTGCCATGGGGTAGAGGCCTTCTATAGTATTTCCCACGATACGCAGGGTGTCTTCGGCACCTGGACCCATATTGATTTGGGGGCGGTTGGTGTTGGCCGTGACGTTGTGTGTCAAGTGGTTAAAGAGAATCTGGGGAGAACATGTGGTGCTGGCGCCGCTGGCAATGGCTGAACCCGCATTCTCCACAAAACGGTTATAGCGAATAATTGGGCTGGAATTCGAGAGGTTGATGGCTGCGCTGTTCTGTTCCATGGTGTTGTAACGGAAGACGCAGTCCTCAATGAGCATTTGGGTCTCGGTGAGCTGCACCCCTCCACTGTATTCCACAATGGTGTTGCGCAGAATGGAGGCTGAGGACCGGATGAAATGGAAGCCTAGGAAGGGCCTGTCGGGGTCCTGGGCGGTAAAAATTGCCTCAATGGGAGGGTTGCTTTCGAAGGTTCCACGGAAGGTGAGCATGCGGCCTCCTGCCACTTTGACGGTTAGGTCGGTGGTGATGACCAGCTTGTCGGTATTCGAAATAGTCAGGTTATGGTTGACCAGGTAAATCCCGTTCTCGCGTGTGACCACGCCTTCGCTGAGGCTAACCAAATCATCGAAGGTATAGGTGGCCCCTGTGCCAGGACTCACATATTGCCCATAGGACAGCAGAGAGAAGGTCAGTAAGCTCAGTATCGTAAAAATTCGATTCATATTGTGTATTTTGGTTCATAAAAGTCCGGAGTACAGTGTTTAATGTATATGGATTTAGGGGCCTGATAAATCAAAAATAAATAAACCGTAAATCCTTAATTTGAAATTAAAAAGCTTTCCTTTCTCTTTGTTCTCAAACCTTCATTTTTCATTCTTCTTTTTAATTTATTATACGCAATTACCAATCCACGGGTTTCCTGCTAACGGGCATGGTCATACAGCGTGCACCACCGCCCCCGCGAGGCAATTCGGAGCCGTCAATAGTAATGACGTATTTCTGGTAGTCATCGACCTTGATCTTGCATTTCACCAGGTCATTGGCCTTGAATATCTCGTAGCCATTGTTGTTGAGGGCTTCGAGGGTCTTGGTGTTACGGGCGTATCCGATAATCTTTCCTGGGGCTACTGCGAAGAAGTTGGCTCCACTATGCCACTGCTCGCGTTCCTGTTGCCAGCGGTCGTCGGGACCGCCGCATAACACAGGCTTAAGGTCCATGCCCAACTTCCTTAGTGCCTGGGGCAGGTTCTCTTCCTCGCGGATAAACTTCACTTGTCCTCCTTCGAGGTAGATATGGACAGTAAGGTATTTGTTCATCTTCATGATCACAGGCTCATAGATCATGCACTGGTCGCGGTCGAGTAAGGTAAACACCATGTCGAGGTGTATAAACGACTCAGGGGTAAGTGGAATCTCTTGCACGATGATATGTTGTTTTTCTTTTTTGTTTTTTAGTTGCTGTATGATGAAGTCGATTCCCTGGCTGGAAGTCCTAGACCCGATGCCACACAAAAGGATGTCGTCACGGGCGATGAGCACATCCCCGCCTTCGATAGCAATGCCCTGCATGCTACTGTTGTGAGGGTTGATGGTTTTGGTGCTGAAGGCAGGGTGAAAGTCAAAGATGGCTTCCATGATAAAAGACTCGCGCAAGCGGATAGGGGAGGCCATGCTGCCCACCAAAACATTGTCGTATATGGAGATGGCGGCATCACGGGTGAAAAAAAAGTTGTGCAAAGGCCGCAGCGAGAAGCGTTCTTTACTGAGGAAGTTGGTGAGGCTGTCATTGATGAGGGGTACGCCTTCAATGAAGGCAGATGTCAGGTTGTTTTCATCCATTGTCATCAAGTGCTCGCCGATGCAGCCAGAAGTCTCGTTACGGCAGACTTTATTCACCAGACTTTCTTTGACTTTCTCATTGCGCAGGATCTCGCGCAACAGGTCCTTAACTTCAAACACCTGGGTATGAAGCTTCAGTACGCTCTTAAACTGGTTATACTCTTTGGTGGCCACGCCCAGGTTGAGGATGTCGCTATACAGCGCCCGTTCCGCGTTCTCCGGGGTCATGTTCTCAACTTCAGGACCAGGGGTGTGAATCACCACTCCTTCAAGGACTCCAATCTCTGAGTTGATCTGGATGGGTAAATTAACCTGCATGACTTTGATTTTTTTAACGCATTGATTATTACGGGTGCAAAATTAGCAATTTAATCCTAGCGAACCAGCGTGACGTCACCGACCAGGTTAAGTGGGGTGCCATTGGGGCATACCCCAGAGAATTTCCAGACGAAGACGTCTGTGGTTCCAAGGCGGCCGCGATAGTAACCATCCCATCCGGTATAGGGGTCGGTGCTGCGGAAGATAAGCTCTCCCCAACGGGTGAATATTTCGAGTTCATACCGTTTCATCTCACCCATAGTGGGGTCCATCTTGGGGTAAAACACCTCGAAGGTTGTGTAGTCCAGGTCGTAGGGGTCGCAAGCCCCTCCATGAGGCCCCGATACCTGTGGGGTGAAGGCATTGGGAAACACCACGGTGCAGGCAGTTTGGACCAACACCCCGTTTTCGAGCTTCAGGGTGTCGAAGCATTGCGGCTGGGTGTCGGTGGCCACGGCTAGGGTAATGGTATAGGTGTTGGGGTACTGATACAAATGTTCGGGTTCAAATTCCACACTTGTGTTGCCATCGCCAAAGTCCCAGTGGTAGAAGTCAGCACCCTGTGATTCGTTGATAACCTGCAGGAGTTCATATGGGATCTCTATTAGGGGCTGGACAAGTGAGAAGGCTGCCACAGGATTGGCATGGACGGTAACATACTGGTTAGTGGTGTCGCTGCCACCGTCACCGAAGGCAACGAGCTGCACTTCATAGAAGCCGGGGTCCATGAACAGGTGGTGTGGGTTTTCGTCTATGCTAAAGGAACCATCTCCAAAGGTCCAGAGGTAGCTGTGAGCGTGTTGTGAGAGGTTATAGAACTGCACGTCGAAAGGTGCGCATCCCTGGGCTGATGGAGAAAATTGTGCTTGCGGTACAGGGGAGGTGATGGTAACCTGCTGGCTATAGCTGCTGGTGCAGCCCTGATTTTCGACTTCCAGGTCGATGTTGAAAGTGCGGGTGCTCAGGTCACTGATATCCCATTCTCCATAAGTATAATCGAAGGTGTCGGGCGAATTGGTCTGTTGGCCGTTGCCATCGCCATAGCTCCAGTGGTAGTTCCAAAAACCTGGCTTGCTTAGGTTGTCAATGGTGATGGTGCGCGAAGGATACACCTGTACCTTGGGCGTGGCATCAAATTTGGCCACAGGGCTGGGGAAAACGGTTATATCAAGCCAGGTGGTGTCCGTACAGCCAAAGAGGCTGATGCCTGACATCTGTACGGTGAAAATGGCATTATCAGGACCTTCGTTGGTAAAGGAGTGCCAGGGGTTGGCGCCAGCGGTGGTATTTTCATCGCCAAAATCCCAGACGTATTCCTGGGTGAGCTGCGACTGGTTGACAAACTGTACCTCAAAGGGAGAACATCCTTCCAAGACGCCGTCAGAGGTGGTGAAGTCGGCCTGCACCTCGGGGTAAACGGTGATGGATTGGGTGCTGTGGTCGATGCAGCCAAATTCGTTCTCAACGCTGAGCCAGAGGCTGTAGTTGAGGGGTGCATCGGTAGTGTTGGTCCATGTGTTGCTGAAAGCAGGCTCATCACCATCGAAGGTGTTGTTGCCCAAGTCCCAGTCAAAGGTGATGGCTCCTTCTGAGAGGTTGAATATCTCAGTAGAAAAGGGGGAACATCCGCTGCGGCTCAGTAAATCGAAGTTCGACAGGGGCAGGGGACGAACTGTGATGGTATCGGTTGTCAGGTCGGAGCAGCCCCAGTCGTTTTCTGAGTATAGGGTCACCACGAAGGATTGCGAGTCGGTATAGCTGTGATTGAGGAAGAGGTGGTTGGGGTTGAGTTGTTGTGAGTTGTTCCCCTCCCCAAAGTTCCAAAAGGTGTATGTGGCGCCCACCGACTGGTTGTCAAATTCAACAGCCAAGGGATGGCAGCCCTCGGTTTCAGAAGAAAAGTCAGCTTGAACCTCGGGGTAAATGGTCACGATCTGGTCGTAAGAGCGGGTGCATCCAATGTCATTGGTTCCAGAGAGGCTGATGGTATACTGTGCCGGTGCGTTGCCTGCGGGGTTGTGATAGTCGTGAAGGATCTGGATGTCACTGCTGGTCAGTGGAGGGGTTCCATCACCAAAATTCCACACATAAACGGTTCCGCCCTGTGAGGCATTTTCCAGGACAATATCGTGGGGCGAGCAACCGACGGGTTCAGAAATGTTAAAGTTGGTCAGGGGGGCTGGCTGAACGGTGATATTCAGTGTGTGAACGTCTGAGCAGGCGTTGGCATTCATTGCCTGCAGCTCGACGGTATAGGTCACGGGATCGGTATAGCTCTGGTTGAGGAAGGTATGGCTGTGCTGACCTTGGGCTGTATTACTTTCAAAGCCGTCGCCATAGTTCCAGAAATAGTTGGCGTATGCGGTGGCACCTTCCGAGAGGTTGTTGAACTCCACGGTAAGGGGGTGGCAACCATCGAGGACTGAGGCCTCGAAGGTCGAGACGATTTGCGGGTAGAGGCTGAGTTGATGCGTGAGCGAATCAGCACATCCGTAGTCATTGCTTACAAAAAGCTGAATATCGATGACCTGCATGTCGTTGTCCGGTTCCAGGGTATAAGTGTGGGTGAGGGGGGTAAGGCTTT
Source organism: Bacteroidales bacterium (assembly GCA_012521995.1). Classification (GTDB taxonomy): domain Bacteria; phylum Bacteroidota; class Bacteroidia; order Bacteroidales; family UBA7960; genus UBA7960. Next base: position 20,154 of record JAAYLH010000035.1, read on the forward strand.
CGCTTGAGAATGTCCCGTCGCCAAAGCTCCAGTGATGGGTGGTCGCGCCTTCAGACTGATTGGTGATCTCTAATTCGAAAGGTGTGCATCCAGCCAAATCAGAGAGAGCAAAACTGGGATCAGGAACAGGGTGGACAGTAATGGTTTCTTCGGTTTGGTCATAGCAGCCATAAATGGATTCGGCTCTCAGCCTTACAAAGTAATCCAGGTTTTGAGTGTGGCTGCTGTTTGTAAAGGTGTAGGAGGGGTTGTTGATGGCCGAATAGCCTTCGCTGCCAAACTCCCAGCTAAAATAATGTGCCGTGGTGCTGCTGGTGTTGGAAAAGTTTACCGTCAGGGGGTGGCATCCCTCGCTAACAAAGATAAATGCTGCTTCCACCTCGGGGTAAACGATGATGGTCCTGGTAAGCGTATCGAGGCAGCCAAAGGCACTTTCTACGATCAAGGTAATTTCGTGCTCAAGGGGTTGCCCGGTAGTGTTGGTATAGGTGTGGGTCAGGCTAGGCCCACCATCATTGGAGGGGTCACTGCCGTCCCCGAAGGTCCAGGCAAAGAGGCTGGCGCCTTTGGAGGCGTGCGTGATGTTCACCGTGAAAGGGCTGCAGCCCTTAGCGGTATCGAGGGTGAAAAGGGCTTCCACAGCAGGGTTAAGCTCTATCTCAAGGGTCTTGGTGTCACTGCACATGTAGGATGACTCGGCATACAGGCTGACAGTATAGGCTTGGGTCGTGCTGTAGTTTTGATTTTGGAAGATGTGCTGCGGGTTTTCCTGAGAGGAAGAGCCACTATCGCCAAACTCCCATAGGTAGGTATGGGCGTTGGCGGACAAATTAGAAAAGTCAATGGTGAGAGGCTGGCAGCCACTGGATTCATTTGCAGTGAAGTCGGCAGTCACCTCAGGATTTACCGTTACAGGCAATTCTTTGCGGTTAACACAGCCCTGCTCATTGCCCACTTCCAATGAAAGAATGTACTGCATGGGGTCGGGCCCTGAGTTTTGAAAAACATGGTCAAACTGGGGCGTTGAGCCCATGTGAGTAATGTCCCCGTTGGCAGCCAACGACCAGCTCCAGCTATTAATATTGCCAGTAGAAGTATTGGTGATGTTAGTCTGGTGGGGGGCGCATACCACAGCGGGTTCGAAGTTAAAACCTGCCTTTACCTCAGGGTGGACAACGACTTCCACGAAAGTGGTGTCATAACAGAAATTGTCGTTTGAAGTAATCTGCATCACTGAATAGAAAATTGTCTGGTCCGTCTTGTTTTCGAAAGTGTGAATAGGGTTTCTTTGGTCAGAAGTTCCCCCGTCATCAAAATCGTAGAAAAAGTTGTAGGCCGCGCCGACCGACTCATCGGTGAAGGTCACCGTGAGTGGAGCACAACCTTCTTCGATGCTGGCTTTGAAGCCGGATTTGAGGAAGGGGTAAACGTCAATTTCCACTTGCATTGAGTCGGCACAGCCTTGGGGGTTTGTCACGACCTGCGAGATGGTGTAGGTTAAGGGATCTGCAGTGTTATTGTCAAAAGTGTGTTGCAGAACGGGGTCACCTGAGGTGAAGCCGGGGGTCCCATCCCCAAAACTCCAGGTCTGGGTAATGTTGAGTCCCAGAGCGTTGTTGAATATTTCTGCATCATAGGGGCTGCAAGCGGTCACAGGCATCAGCCCGAAGCCAGCCTCCAAAAATGGCCTGACGGTTACTTCAATGGTGTCGCGGCTAAGACACATAAAATTGCCTGACATTGCCGAAAGCACTACTGTATAAGTAATGTTTTCGTCGGTGAAGTTTTGGAAAAAGTGTTGGGGGTCGGACTGGGTGGAAAAACTGCCGTCGCCAAAATCCCAAAGATAAAATGCTACAGGCCCAATGGTTTGGTTGGTAAACTTCAAAGGGTAGGGAGCACAACCGATCAGGTCCTGGTCTATGACGCTGAACCTGGCCTCTGTGGGTGGGATTACCTCGATGTTTCGTGTGCGTATATCTTCACATCCATTGGTTGAATTGGTAGCCGTAAGTGTCACAGGGATTATCTGCGTAATCACGGGGATTGTGAAACTATATTGGAATGGTTCTGTGGGGTTGCTGATGGGCGCTTCTGTGCCAATCTGCCAGCTGAAGTTATCGGTGTTTTCCGATAGGTTAAGGAAGGTGACTTCATTCATTTCGCAGAAGTCTTGCTGGGCATAGAACTTGGCCTGCGGCCTGGGATAAACCTGCAGGTATTGTGACTTTGTGCTGCGACAGTTTCCATCGACTACTGTATAGCTGATGGTATGGAATCCTTCCCCCAGTTCCAGGGGGTTCACACTGGTGATATTATGTTCGTTCAGGGTAGGTAGGGAGAAATATCCTCCAGCAGGTGAAGCTCCGCTAAGTTGGTAATAGGTCTCATTTCCGCAAACAGGGTCGAAAGGTTCAAGGGTTACAACGGGCAAGGGGGTAACGTTTACGGTGACATAATTGGTAACGGGCTTTGCATTGGGATAGGCCGCATCGAGGACTTGTACCTGGTATGTGGTGGTGGTAGTGGGCGTGTGCCAGAAAGAAAGAGAGTCGGACAAATGCTGGGGAGGAATGACGGAAAAGTCATACCAGTTAATGATATAGTCTCCTGTACCTCCTGTGGGAAGCACAAAGAGGTTAATTGAGTCCTGCTGACAGATAGTAGTTTCGCTAGCTTGGGCATGCACAACGCCAAGTTGCCCACCATTTACAAAAACCGCTACCTGGTCGGTGCTCTGGCATCCTGTAGCAGGGTTGGTTGCAGTCAGGGTGAATAGTTGTGATTGTGTCAGCGGTGTAGTGCTGGTGTTGGGCTGGCTTGGGTTCATAACAAAGGCCGGAGGGCTCCAGGAGTATTGGAAAAGGCCTGGATTAGCCCCCAATGCATTGAGGGGAGCGCTGGTGTTTTGAGGAATGTTAAGGTCATTCCCTGCATTTACAGGAGGCAGGGGGTCGACAAACACTTGTGCAAAGGCATCGGCAGAGCACCCTTCTGGGGTAGTATAATGGTAGGTGATATCGAAGGATCCTGGCCCGCTCAGGTCAGTATCGAAAAAGTTGGCGCTGACAAAGGTGCCGAAGTAATCGCCACCTGTGGGAAAGCCACTACTGGGAGATACCAGTCCAGAGCCGTCACAGAAGGTCATGTCGTTTACACTCACCGTGGGGGTCTGGTTGACGGTGATGGTCTGTGAGGCTGTAGCAGCGCAGGTTGCACCTGGCCCGCCATACACATAGGTCACTTCATAGTTCCCTGGGCCAACGGTGCCGGGTTCTAGCCAGAATGACTGGGTCCCATCAATGTAATAGGCTCCTCCACTAGGGTATCCTCCTGTGAGATAAATCATGCTGTCGGCGGTACATGCCAGATCGAAGGGCTCCAGAGTAACGTTGGGGGTATAGTTCTGTGCGCTGAGGTGTCCCAGGAAAGAAGCGGAGGTAGTGGCGGTTCTGCAGAAAGTGATGGTATGCGGGCCGGGGCCATCCAAGCAGATAGTCACAGGGTCATTTTCATAAACAGGCCCGAAATTCATGCAATCGACGTAATAATTGACCTGGCCCCAGGATCCGCCCTGACGCATTAGGTTAATTACCACTGCATTGGATTCGGGATGCAGCGTTACTTCATAGCTAAAACAATTCGTTCCTGCCGGGACACCACAACACTGGCCTGAAGGAGAAAAGTATTCAGGGTTGGCCCAGCTTGCTGTTGGACTGGAAGTCAGATCGACAGGAAAACCTGTGCAATCCTGGCTTAAGGCATGCCCCGGCGTTAAAAGCCACCCAGCCAGGATCGCCATAAAAGCTAATGACTTCCTCACCTTACCGGTGAGGGGGTGGAAGATTCTTTTTATTGCAGTCAACAATTGCATAATGATTCTCCGGTTTCCCTGTTATTTTAGCGGGGATTTGTTACGATCAGTTTTCGGGTGATGACACCTTCTTTTCCGCTAAGCCTTATGTAATAAAGACCTGGTTGCAGAATGCCTGTATTGATCCTCTCCTCAAGAAGTCCCATCATCTCCAAATCCCTGGCTATGATGAGTTTTCCTGTGAGGCTAAGCAATTCCAACCGCAGCGCTTCCATGCTTTCCTGGGCAATTCGCACAGTCACTTCCTCGTGGGCGGGGTTGGGAAATACCGTCACCTCAGTGCCCGGGATACCGATCTGGGGAACACCAGTACTCTCACCTACATAGAGGGTGTCGCCATTTTGGCAGCCGTAATGGTCAGTAACCATTACATAGTGCCAGCCATATTCATAAACGTTGAATAACTGGTTTGTGTTACCATCCTGCCACAAATAACTTGTAAAACCTGGTCCTGCATCTAGGATTACCGTATCTGGTTGCAGTGTGTAAATATCGCTTCCCAGCTCAACAAAGGGGATACCAGGGGCTTCTACCAGGTTGATGAAGTTGTCGTTTGCCGAATCCACGTCGGGCTCATCGATAAACACATTCAATTCAAAGGGCCCTGTGTCGCTCAGGTTGGCTCCCTGAGAGAAGGCAAAGGTGCGCATCTGACCAGGGCCCAGGCTTGAATTTAGAGTGAAGTCCTGAATGGTGGCAGGGTTTTGGTTGACGCTGTAACCTATTCGGAATTTCCTCCCGGATTGGAACGTGTCGGGGCCGTTGTTGCGCATCACAAATACAATTTGTTCGCTGGCCGTAAGGGTACAATTGCTAAGGGGCGACAGCAGATCGTAAACTTCCAGATCCCAGGCCACTACCATCACCGAGTCGGTGTTGGCACAGCCCTGGGTGTCAGTAACCGTTACATGGTACCATTGCGAATAGGGTGATGTGATGACATACTCGGCCCCGATTGAACCATCGTTCCAGTAGTAGGATTCGTAAGTCTCCGTCAGGTGTAACACATGGCCAACGGGGTCGGCGTTAAATATGGTATCCCCAAGGTAGGGTTGCGGAAGTGGATGGACACTAACAATGCTTTCCAGGGCATCGTTGTCTGTGTTTTCATCAGCAGGGTGATCTAGCCAGAGCTCCATAGAGACCTGTGTCAGTTTACCTAGAGTAAGTGTCTGGGCAAAGGTAAATTCATGGGACTGCCCGGGTGCAAGGCTATGCAGGGTGGTAATCTGTTCGGTTGCCATGGGAGTGCTGTTGACACTGTAATGAATAGTCAACTGTTCGCCCTGAGGAATGGCCACGTTACCAGCATTCACAATACTGATCACCACAGGGGCGTCGACAAATTCGTTCTCGCAGCCGTCGGCGGGGCTTACAAGGGCCTGCATGCCTAAATCCATAAACTCAGGGGTGACAAGGATGCTTCCTGTAGCCTCGCAGCCAAAATCATTGCTTACTGTGATCTGGTAGGTTCCCCAGGTTTCAATGGCAATGGTTTGAGAGCTTTCGCCCGTACTCCAGGAATAGGCGGTATGGCCAGGGCCCGCATCAAGGATAACGCTGTCAGGCTCATTGGTTACAACCATTGTGGGTATATCTAGGATGGGATATCCATGGATAATCAGATTCTTTTCCAGGTAGTCATTGGCCGGATTGGCGTCTTTTGAGGTGATCTCGGCGGCAATGGTATAGCTTCCTTCTTCCTGTAAGTTCAGGGTGTGTTGTAATGTGTAGTTCATGCTTTGTCCCGCTGGCCACCCTGATTCCAGCGTAAGAGTTTCCTCCGCTTCAAGGATGCCATCCAGATAAAGTTTGAGGCTAAAGGTTTTTCCTGCCTCAAAAGAATCCACCCCATTATTGCGGAGGTTTAGTGTAACAGGTTCGTTCTCATCAAGAGCGCATGCGTCAGCAGGGCTTTCGATACCAGTTATGCCTGCATCGAAGGTTGCCACCACTAGTTCGGCTGTGGCACTGCAAGCCTGGTTGTCGTAAACGGTAACCCAATAGGTCTGGGTGTAGGGACTGGTGACCTGGTAGGTCTGATTTGTGGAGCCATCCTGCCATTGATATGCGGCATAACCCTGACCTGGGTCGAGTAAAACAGTATCGGGCATCAGGGTATAGATGCTGTCGCCCAGGGTGACAACGGGGTAACCCAGAGAGCTAACCAGGATATGAATGCTGTCGTTGACCGGATTGGCGTCGGGCAAATGATGCACTGCATCCACCTGGTAATCGCCTTCCGCCGAAAGGTTTATTATGCTTTCAAAAGTGGCAACTGTCGATTGCCCGGGGTTCAGGGCCTGGGTTAATGACCAGGTTTTGTCCTCTAGCCACTGGTTCTGAAAGTACAGGCTAAGAGGAATCTCAGTTCCTGTTTCAAAGGCGTCGGGACCAGCATTGGTTATCTCTACCTTGACTTGCTCCCCTTCGGGAGCCTGGCAGCCGTTCAGAGGGGCCGTGATGGCGGTGAGAGCCAGGTCATAGGTGATTACGCGGATGCTGTCGGTCGCAGTGCAAGCGTTGTCATCACCCACCGTGACCCAATAAGTTTGTGTGTTTGGGCTGGTTACCTGGTAGGTTTGATTGTTTGAACCATCCTGCCAGAGGTAGGAAGTATGTCCGGGGCCTGCATCCAGCAATACACTCAGGGGCTGTGTGGTGTAGATATCTTCTCCCAAGTCGACAAAAGGTGTGCCATATACTTCTATGGTTACAGCAAGGGTGTCGTTGAAGATTCCGGGGCTGAAAAAGTCGTCATCGCCTTCAAGCAGGGTATATGCAGTCAGTTGGTAGGTTCCTGTGGCTGACATATTGAATGACTGGGAAAAAGTGAAGAGGGCATGTTGCCCGGGTGCAAGGCTTTCTTCCAGTATCAGGGTCTCCAAAAGGCTTACGCCTTCGTTATGGGAGTCGAGCCCCACAGGGATATGGGTTCCGGCAGCAATGGTGTTTATGCCCAGGTTTTCGACCGCAACGGTGACATCCTGAGTTTCGCTGAGGCTGCAACTGGTAATGGGCTGCATGAAGGCCGTCACGCCCACATCATGTTGTGCCCCATATACGCTAACCATATCAAAACCAACCCCTTCAAAATTGAGGGCTACGGCTTGGGAGGCAAAGATAAGCCTGAACCTTACTGAGCTTTGATTGCCTAGCTCTTCAGGTAATATGATGCGGGCGTTGAGCCATCCATTGCTTAGGCCGCTCCAACCCCTGCCGTTACCGGTCTTGCTGGCCAAAGCTGAAATGTTGTTGTGGTTGTACCAGTACCAGGCAAGGTTGGGGTTTCGGGGCTCCAGACGTGACCAGGTCAGCCCACCGTCAACAGTATATTCAATGGCAGCGCCGTCCAAACCATTTGGGGTGTGATAATTAATAAAGAAATCGAGCACAGGGTTCGGGATACCACTGAAGTCAAAGCAAGGGCTTTCGACCCAGGAGAGTTCGTCAGCGTTATACACACCAAAGGGATTGGTGACCCATGAGAAGCTGCCTGAAGCTGCACTATCTATTATACTTCCTACTGGAGATCCTAGGATAAGTGAGCTGTTCTCACCATATGGAGCCCAGAAGTGATCACCCTCCTGAAAGTCCTCAGAATAGGCTGGGGTAAACACGGGCAGGGAGAAAATACTGGTTTGTAAAAGGTTGTTGGTTTCATCCTGATCATCCTGGAGTTCGGTTTTGAGCAGGATACTTTCATACAGTCCAGGGGTTGAAAAGTCGGCCGTTGGTCCGAAGGTAAAGTTGCGGCTTTCCCCAACAGGGATTGAGGTCTTAAGGGTATCTCGGTGCCAGGTCTGCCCGTTGTCTATGGAGTACGCCAAGGGGATTAAGGAGGGTGTTGCACTTGCTCCAAAGTTGGTCACGCTAACCGTCACAGGCTCTTCGTTTGTGAGGTTGCAGGTATTAAAGGGCGCAATGAGGGCGCTGATGCCCACATCCCTTGTGACATACGTTCCTGTTACTACCAGGTTGTCGAGGTGCCATCCGCTCTGTAGGTTGGTTCCACCGGTTTCTCCCAGTGTAAAGCGGAAACGAACAGACTGTTGACGGTTGGCCCGAGGTACCACATAAGAAATCTGGGTCCAGGTGGAGGTGTTCTGAACCTGCTGGTTGTCCCAGATGGTGGTCCAGGTGTTTCCATTATCGGTACTGATGTCAATACTGGCGAAATCGAAGAGGTGAACATTGAGCCAGCGCTGGAAACTCAGCCTGACGTCGGCATAGAAGTCTGTGCTGAACTCTGGAGTAGTGGCTACATAGGCCAGGGAAGGGAGTGTGGGCTCGTAATTGCCTGGGTAGGCCCCTAGTCCTGTGATGTCTGTTCCCATGATCTTGGTGCCGCTCACGGCATAGTCGGGGCCTGCAGGCCCTGATGTGTTCGACTGGTCGGGCTGGTGTCCGCCAAGACCTTGTGGCACCTCACGCTGCCATTCTCCTGTTAGCATCCAGCCTTTGTCCTGCTCAAAATCATCGTAGAAAATTGTCTCGTAAATTTTGCGGCTTCCGGTGGGGTCCTGTTCCTCTGAGGGATGCTGTTGGCCGTTTACTGTTATTCCATTTGCAGGGAGCTTTACATCAATATTGTTGCCGGGCTGGGCATCATTTGCAACATCCAGTGTCACCCATAAATAGGAATAGCCTGTGGGGAGGTCGTGACTCAATTGGTTGAAAATTACCTGCCCGTTTGAGAAATTCTTGGCGCTACCTAGTTGCTGTGCGTTTGTAAAGTTCTCACTGCTTGTATACCACAATTTTACTCCCAGGTCAGGTATGTCGACATCACTGGTGTTGAGCGAGGAAACCTTAAAGCTTTCGAGGGTGAGGGTGCCTGTGTTGCCAATGACCCTTAATTCGGTCTTCAGTACTTCATTGTTTTTTGAGCCGGTATGCACCAGGAAGGTGGTGGGCTGGTAACTGCTGACAGCAGATAACTCGCGAGGCAGGCTGCCAGTTTCTACAATGTTTATTTCGTCCACACAAACGCTTCCTCCCAGACCTTGTCCTGAGTGCCCTTCAAAAGCTACATAAAGGGTCTTCGTGCTGCCGGGTAGCTGTAATACCCGCTCCACCCATTGGTTTACGGGATTCTGATAGCTGGCTATGAGGGTCCAGGGGCCCGTGGAGCTGGTGGCGATATAAACTCCAAGCTTAGCATTGGACCCATCGCGGGGCACTTGTGCATGCCAGAAACTCAGCTCTGGGTTTACAGCAAACTCCAGGTCTATGGGAGGAGTTATCAAACGGCTGATGTAAGGGTTAAAGGAAGGAACCCTGAAAAATGCATTGCGCTGGCCGAAAGCAGCAGTGTCGGGTAAACCCACCTGTCCTGAAGGGAAAGGCCCTGCCCCCAGGCCGATCTTCCAGCTTTCGTTGCCAACAACCATGGCATTGACCCAACCCGTGGGCAGGTTGTCTCCATTGTCTTCAAAGCCTTCGTAGAAAAAGCTGGTGCCTTGCGCTGATGCGCTGAATTGAAGTATCAGCAAGAGAAATAATGCTGAAACGCTCCCGTTAAGAAATCGTAAAATTTGCCCCATGTTGTATCCTTTTTGATGTTTTTTTCTGCCTGCCACGACTTCACATGACACGACCCATCAATTTTATGTAAAATTATTTGTTGTAACCGCCCGTGGCGTCAGCGTTTTGTGTATTTTCCCCAAGGCAAAAACAGGGGATATGGACCGGTAGAAAACTACGGGTATTTTCCCCGCTCAGAAATGTCAGGAAAAGGGCAGAAGAATGCCTGGTCTGTTCGAAGGAATGTCAGAAAAAATTATCCAAATTTGTATTTTTTTTGCAGGCTGTTTTTCTTTACAGTATTTTTTGATCCAGCTGAGGATAGTTAAGAAACAAACCTTTTGCTGAATTTTGGGTTTTGTTTTCAGTAAGTGAACCGCCTGTGCATTCATTGAATTCTTTTGTGGCATAGAATGTTTGTGCTACCTTGCCCTCAATTTGACTATGTGCTATGCTTGAATGGCATGATAGAGGGCTCCGCTTCTTCAGGATGACAGGGCTCAAAAAAACGGACCTTGGGATTCAGGCCGGAAAAAGAAGCGTTGAAGGTTTTTATCATTTTTTTGAAGTTTCTCATTAGGTATTGAAAATGAAAGAATTATTAAAAGAGCAGAATAGTGACCATGGGTTTGTCAACCCTTTGCTGAAGGAGTTTAAAACTCCTTTTGGAACGCCTCCTTTCGGGGAGATTAGGATAGAACATTTCACTCCAGCCTTTAGGGAAGGGATTGAAAAAGGATTGCAGGATATTGAAAGGATTGTTAGCAATCAAGATACTCCTGATTTTGAGAACACCATTGCTGCGTTATCACTTGGCGGTAGGATACTGAGCCGGGTGAGCAATGTGTTTTATCCGCTGAACGATGCCGAGACCAGTGCGGAGATGCAGGCCATCGCCAGAGAGGTGGCTCCCCTTCTGGCAGATTACTCTAATGACATTCTGTTCCACGAGGCCCTTTTCAGGCGAGTGAAGGCAGTATTTGATAAACGGGAAAGCCTTGATCTGGACGTGGAGCAATCAACCTTGCTTGAAAAGACCTATAAGATGTTTACCCGTAACGGTGCAGGGCTGGATGCAGGTAAAAAAGCAAGACTGCGTGAGATCTCCAGGCAGTTGAGTGAGTTGTCGCTGAAATTTGACGACAATATCCTGGGGGAGACTAATGAATGGTTTCTGCACCTGGAGCAAGCTGAAGACGTGGCAGGACTGCCCGATTCACAACTGGAGGCCGCTGCAGAGGAAGCTAAAAAGCGCAAACTGAAAGGCTGGGTGATTACTTTAAAGGGTCCAAGCTATTGGCAGTTCCTGCAATATGCCGATCGCCGTGATCTGCGTGAAAAGGTGTTCAGAGCCTTTAATAGCCGCGGGTATCAGGGAAACCATTATGACAATCGTGAGATAGTCCGTCAGATCGCCAATTTGAGGCTTGAACGGGCACGCTTGTTGGGGTATGAAACCCATGCTCACTTTGTCCTTGAAGAACGCATGGCGGGATCTCCAGAGGCTGTTCAGGACTTTCTGAAGCAACTGCTGGACGCAGCAAAGCCAAAAGCCCTCGCAGACCTGGAGGAGGTGCAACAACTGGCGCTCCAGCTAGGGGCTGGGCACCCGCTGGAATACTGGGACTGGTATTATTTTGCCGAGAAAATGCGGAAGGCACGCTTCGACTTTGACCAGGAACTACTAAGGCCTTATTTCGAACTCGAGCAGGTCAAGCTAGGAGTCTTTGAGCTGGCAAGGCGGTTGTGGGGCTTTCGTTTCGTCCCCAGTAATGTTATTCCTGTTTATCATCCCGAAGTTACTGCCTATGAGGTGTATGATGATAACGATGACTTCTTGGCAATCCTTTTCCTCGATTTTTTCCCGCGCGAAGGGAAAAGTGCTGGTGCCTGGATGACGGGATTCAGGGAGCAGGAACGCCTGGACGGAACAGATTATCGCCCTCACATTTCCCTGGTATGCAATTTTACCCGGCCTACGGCTACCAAACCCTCTCTGCTGACTCACGGGGAGTTCAACACCTTTCTTCACGAGTTTGGTCATGCCCTTCACGGCATGTGCTCAAAAGTGTCTTATGCAGATTTATCAGGGACCAACGTTTATCGAGACTTTGTGGAGCTTCCTTCACAGATAATGGAAAACTGGGCGGTGGAAAAAGACTATCTTGACTTGTTTGCCAGACATTACCAAACAGGGGAAAAAATTCCTGCAGAACTGGTGGATAAAATCGTGGCCACCAAGAATTTCCACGCGGCTTTTGCTGCCATGCGTCAACTGGGGTTCGGCCTGAACGATATGGCCTGGCACACCATCACCAATGCGGTAGAGGGACCGCTTCAAGACTTTGAGGCGGCTGCCATGGAGCCCGCCAGGCTGTTCCCTCCCGTATCCGATACCCTGATCAGCAGCGCCTTTGCACATATCTTCGCGGGGGGGTATGCAGCTGGATATTATGGGTATAAATGGGCTGAGGTACTCGATGCCGATGCCTTCAAACTATTTAAGCAAAGAGGAATCTTTGACAGGGAGACTGCAAAGGCTTTTCGCGAGCACATCCTCTCCAGGGGAGGGAGCGAGCATCCTATGGTGCTTTACAAACGATTCAGGGGCAGGGAACCCGGTCTCCATGCCCTGCTGGAAAGGGAAGGCCTTAGCTAGTAATTTTGTTGTATTTTTGAAGTCATAACATGATTGAAGCCAAAAACAACACACCGATGATGCAGATCCTGATCCTGGGCTCGGGCGGGCGCGAGCATGCCCTTGCCTGGAAGATAGCTCAAAGTCCACGTTGCAGCAGGTTGTTTATTGCCCCGGGAAATGCAGGAACATCTCTGGTGGGCGAAAATATCGACCTCCAGATCCATGACTTTGAATCCGTTGGTGAATTCGTTCAGAAACACCGTATCGATATGATTGTAGTGGGTCCGGAAGAACCTTTGGTAAATGGTATTGCAGATTTTTTTGCGGATAATCCCGACTTACGTCACGTGCTGATGGTGGGTCCACGGAAAACCGGGGCAGCCCTTGAGGGAAGCAAGGCCTTTGCAAAGGAATTTATGGCTAGAAACGGAATCCCTACGGCCCGTTATCGCTCCTTTTCAAAGGAAACCCTGAATGAAGGGAAGACTTTCCTTGAAACCCTCCCTGCGCCCTATGTGCTGAAGGCAGATGGACTGGCTGCAGGGAAAGGGGTGGTCATCTCCTCAACCCTTGAAGAGGCTAAGCAAACCCTGGATGATATGCTAGTGAAGGAAGCCTTCGGCAAGGCTTCTGCCACCGTTGTGGTGGAGGAGTTCTTGCAGGGCATTGAGTTGTCAGTATTTGCCATCGCAGATGGAAAAAGCTATCATCTGCTGCCCTCCGCCAAGGACTATAAGCGGGTGGGGGAAAAGGACACAGGACCCAATACAGGCGGGATGGGGGCGATTTCACCCGTCCCTTTTGCCAACAAGGACTTCATGGATAAGGTGGAACATCGGGTCGTGAAACCTACAATCGAAGGCCTGAAAAAGGAGGGAATCCACTATTGCGGGTTTTTGTTCTTCGGGCTGATGAATGTTAAGGGTGACCCTTATGTGATCGAATACAATGTTCGCTTGGGCGATCCCGAAACGGAGGCCATATTGCCCCGCATTGGCTCTGACTTGGTGAGCCTGCTGGAGGCCGCTGCCAGGGGGACTTTACATTCCCTGAAGGTGGATATTTTGCCTGATTATGCTGCAACGGTGGTGCTGGTGTCAGGGGGTTACCCGGGGGCCTATGAAAAAGGATTCGCGGTCACAGGTATTGAGGATGTTAAGGATAGCATGCTGTTTTTTGCAGGGCTTAAAGGGGAGGGAAAACACCCCCTGACCAGCGGGGGGAGAGTTATGGCCATCACCTCCCTTGCTCCCGAGCTTTTTGAGGCCCTTAGGCGCTCCTATGAGAATGCCGGATTGGTGGACTATATGGGAAAATACTATCGCAGGGATATTGGAAAAGACCTGATGGGTCATTAATCGGAATTTTATGCTGATCCGCATATTTAAACGCAATGCACCCCTGATTCCTGCCCTGATTCTGGTGATCGGATTACTTCTGTGGGGAGATGGCTTTTTCTTCGCTCAGGAATTGGAATCACCCATTCAGGATGCAGGCCCTCTTTTCGGACTGATCGAAGGTTTTTTGTTGGCATATCCGCTCGCTTCCAGGATTCTGGCCTTCCTTTTATTGCTCCTTCAGGTTTTCTACCTGAACAACATTGTGCACACAATCAGCCTCCTGGGAAGGCCTTCCTGGCTGCCTGGCTTTATCTATCTCTTGATGATGAGCAGCCATCCTGAATTTCTGCAGTTTCACCCGGTTCTATTGGCTAACTTGTTCCTTATGATGGCTTTGTCGCGAACCCTGGTATCCTTTTCAGAGGTGGAACCAATGGTGGAAGTCTTCAATGTTGGCTTCCTGATAGCGATGGCCGGACTCTTCTATTACCCGGCCCTGTTGTTCGCAGTTTGGCTGATCCTGAGCATGACAGTGTTTTTCCTGTTTAGTATCAGGGGGCTCGCTGCTGGACTTATGGGCCTGCTTTGTCCATTCTTTTTCCTTTTCTCTTTCTATTACCTCAGCGATCAGTTTGAGGTCAGGTTTGCCCTGATGGCCGAGCAGTTTGATTTCCTGATGATTCTTGAACACTCATTCACACTCTATTCAGCCCTGCTTGTGCTTTTCCTGGCTTTTCTGTCCCTGTTCTCATTCCTGAAGGTCTCCATTGCTAATGTCCACGACAAGCCCATCCGGATCAGGAAACGCTTCAGGGTGTTGTGGTACCTTTTCCTGGTGGCACTTCTGTCCTTCCTTTTTGTAAAAGAAAATTTCGAGCTTCATCTGGCCATTGTCATGATTCCCTTGGGTGTGGTATCGGCCCTTTTTCTGATGGAAATGAAAAAGAAAAGGCTGGCCGAGCTGATTCTTTATGGATTCCTGATTCTGATCATTGTAGGGAAGGTGTTATTTCGGAGCTAGGGAGATCCTTTTGATCCTTTTTGTTTTTTCCCCTTGCTTATCTCTTTCGGGCTCCATACTTCAATGCTCCGTTTTTAATTTTTGCCTACCTTTGGCGGGAAAAAACCGTACATTATGAAATTTGGCGTGGTGGTATTTCCCGGCTCAAACTGCGATCATGACATGATCTACGTTTTGAAGAAGTTATTAAAACAGGAGGTGGTGGCTTTATGGCATAAAGACCATGACCTGCAAGGATGCGATTTCATCGTTTTGCCCGGAGGCTTTTCCTATGGCGACTATCTTCGCTCAGGCGCCATTGCCCGTTTTTCGCCCATTATGGAACAGGTGATCGCCTTTGCCAAAAATGGCGGCTTTGTGATGGGTATCTGCAATGGTTTCCAGATCCTTTGTGAGGCTCATCTATTGCCCGGGGCTCTCCTCCACAATACCAGCCACCAGTTTATCTGCAGAAATGCCTTCATCCGCACCGAAACCAGCCAATCCCTGATTACTTCTGGGGTGACCAAAGGCCGGGTGCTGAAAATTCCAATCGCCCACGGTGAGGGCAGGTTCTTTGCCTCTGATGAAACCCTGAAACAACTGAATGATAACGATCAGATCCTTTTCCGTTACTGCGATGAAAAGGGAGAAGTGACGGAAGAGGCCAACCCCAATGGCTCGCTCCAGAATATCGCCGGCATCTGCAACGAGACCCGCAATGTGTTTGGCATGATGCCCCACCCGGAACGGGCCGCAAATGAAGAACTTGGTAATACGGACGGGCGATTGCTTTTTGATTCCATCCTGGCCACGCTGGCAAAAACCTGATAGTTTCACCAGCCGGTTAATTTCTTGCCTATGGCTAAAAGAAAGATATTGTTTTTGGTCGCGCATCGCCCTGGAAGGTCCCCGGGGCAGCGGTTTCGTTTTGAGCAGTATCTTGATTACCTTCAAGCCAACGGCTATGATTACAAGATCTCTTACCTGATCAGCGAAAAAGAGGATTCAGCGTTCTACGCCCCGGGTAAATTCCTGGCCAAAGCCCGGATCGTTTGCAAGAGCTTTTGGCAGCGCTGGCGTGACCTTAAGAAAGTCCCTGGTTTCGACCTGGTTTTCATCTACAGGGAAGCCCATATGCTTGGATTTACCTGGTTTGAAAAACGCCTCAGGAAAATGGGCGCCCGGTTGATCCTCGACTTTGATGACAGCATCTGGCTCAATGATACTTCCGATGGCAACCGTCAGCTCGCCTGGCTTAAACGGCCATCGAAAACCGCCGAGATCCTGGCTTTGTGCGATATGGCCCTGGTTGGGAATGAGTTCCTGGCTTCTTATGCAAGAAAGTTTAACCGGATGGTGAATGTTGTTCCCACCACCATCGACACGTCCCGTTACCTTCCCGGAAAAAAGCTGGAAAGTTCTTCGGTCTGCATTGGCTGGACCGGCTCTTCCACCACCCTGAAACATCTCAGGGAAGCCTTGCCGGTATTTATGGAAATCCGCCGGAAATATGGGACGAAGGTCTCCTTCCGGGTAATCTCAAACAAACCGCTGGAAGTAGACCTGCCTGGCCTGAAAAATGTGATCTGGCGTAAGGAAACCGAAGTCAGCGATCTCTATCCCCTCGACATTGGCATTATGCCCCTGCCCGACGACGAATGGGCCCGCGGCAAGTGTGGCTTCAAGGGGCTCCAGTATATGGCCCTGGAGATCCCTACGATTATGTCGCCCGTCGGCGTAAATACGGAGATCATCACCGACGGGGAGAATGGCTTTCTGGCCAAAGATCACCAGCAATGGATCGACAAGCTTTCCCTGTTGATTGAATCGCCTGAATTGCGGCAGAAGCTGGGGAAAGCAGGCCGCCAAACCGTCATGGAACGTTATTCCTTTGAGTCGCAGAAAGACCGCTATCTGCAATTATTCAACAGCCTATGCGAACGCTGAAGCACCAACCCCTGCTGGAGAAATTCTCAAATGTAAAGTGGGAAGCCGGATGCGATGAGGCGGGGCGTGGTTGTCTTGCCGGACCGGTTTTTGCGGCGGCTGTGATATTGCCCGATCAAGCTTCGGAAGATTTAATGAACTTGCTTGATGATTCAAAAAAGACTGGCATTGCCCTGCGCAATAAGTTGCGGCGAATGATTGAACAGGAAGCCGTGGCGTTTGCTGTTTCTATGGTGAGCCCGGAAGAGATCGACCGGATCAATATCCTGAATGCCAGCATCCTGGCCATGCACAGGGCCCTTGAAGATCTTTCCCTGAAACCAGGGTTCATCGTGGTGGATGGCAACCGCTTTAAGCCTTTCGGCGATGTCCCCCATCAATGCATCATCAAGGGGGATGGAAAATATCTTTCGGTGGCAGCGGCCTCCATTCTGGCCAAGACCTGGCGCGATGAGCATATGCTTGAACTGCACGCCGAATTTCCTGCTTACCACTGGGACCAAAACAAGGGCTACCCAACGGCGGCCCATCTCAAGGCCTTGGAGACCGAAGGCCCCTGCAAATACCATCGCCTCTCCTACGGGCCGGTCCGCCAGCTGAAACTTTCCTTCTGAAAGCAGGAAATTTTTAACTTTGCTCCCCTTGCCCTTGCCGGGGCCGTTCCATCATGAAAAAAAAACCATTACAATGATTCCTGAGCATCATATTATCCAGATTGCCAACGAGTTAAACCTTTTAACCAGGCAGGTAAGCCGTACGGCTGAGTTGCTGAAAGAAGGCGCTACCGTGCCTTTCATCTCGCGCTACCGCAAAGAGATGACCGGCTCACTCGACGAGGTCCAGGTCAGCCAGATCCGCGACCGGATGAACCAGCTCGGGGAACTGGACAAGCGCCGCGAGGCCATCCTGGCTTCCATCCGCGAGCAGGAGAAGCTGACCCCCGAGCTGGAGAAAGCCATTCTGGCTGCGGCCACGATGACCGAACTGGAAGACCTTTACCTGCCATACCGCCCCAAGCGAAAAACCAGGGCCACGATGGCCATGGCCAAAGGCCTGGAGCCCCTGGCAAAATTGCTTTTCTCGCAAGGGAACTTCGACCCTGAAGAAAAAGCCCTTGCCTTTATCAGCGATGAGAAAGGGGTGGAGTCGGTAGAGGAAGCCCTTGCCGGTGCCCGCGACATCATTGCCGAATGGGTCAACGAAGATGCTTCCGCCCGGGCCCGGATGCGCCGCCTTTTTGAACGCGAGGCGGCGATCACCAGCCGCGTGGCAAAAGGAAAAGAAGCGGATGGACAGAAATACGAAGCCTGGTTTGAATGGACCGAAACCATCCGCAAGGCCCCCTCACACCGCATCCTGGCGATGTTTCGCGGGGAGAACGAGGGCTTTCTGAAACTGGAGATCGCCCCTGAGAAAGAGATGGCCCTCGATTTGCTCAACCGGCAGTTCGTCAAAGGCCGCACACCCGCCAGCGCGCAGGTGGAAATGGCCGTTGAGGATTCCTACAAGCGCCTGCTGGGCCCCTCGATGGAAACCGAGATCCGCAACCTGCTCAAGGAAAAAGCCGACCAGGAAGCAATCCGGGTGTTTGCCGACAACCTGAAGCAGCTGCTGCTGGCCCCGCCCCTGGGGCAGAAACGCATCCTGGCCATTGACCCCGGCTTCCGTACCGGCTGCAAACTGGTCTGCCTCGATCGCGAAGGAAAACTCCTGCACAACGAAACCATTTATCCCCACCCCCCCGCGGGGCAGTGGAAGCAGGCTGCGGCCAAGATCTTTAGCCTTGTAAACGCCTACCAGGTGGAAGCCATTGCCGTGGGCAACGGAACTGCTGGCCGCGAAACAGAACAATTGGTCCGTGGCATTCGCTTCGACAGGCCTGTGCTGGCCGTGATGGTCAATGAAAGCGGCGCTTCCGTATATTCTGCATCATCCGTAGCCCGTGAAGAATTTCCCGATTATGATGTGACCGTCCGGGGAGCCGTCAGCATTGGCCGCAGGCTTGCCGATCCGCTGGCTGAACTGGTTAAAATCGATGCAAAAAGCATTGGGGTCGGGCAATACCAGCACGATGTGGATCAAAAGCTCTTGAAGAACAGTTTGGATGATGTGGTGGTGAGTGCTGTGAATGGGGTGGGGGTCGAGCTTAACACCGCCAGCAAGGAACTCCTTACTTATGTTTCAGGCGTGGGCCCTTCACTGGCCGCTGCCATCGTGAAGCACCGCAATGAGAACGGGCCTTTTGCTTCAAGGCAAGCCCTGAAAAAAGTAGCCCGCTTTGGCGAAAAAGCCTTTGAACAATCAGCCGGTTTCATCAGGGTTAACCAGTCGGTTAATCCCCTGGATCGTACTGCTGTGCATCCAGAAAGCTATCCCGTGGTTCAGAAAATGGCCAAAAAACTGGGGGTAGACATCCAGACGCTTATGCAGGATTCCACACTGCAAAAACAGATCCGTTTGGAAGATTTTGTGGATGATAAAACCGGCTTGCCAACCCTGAAGGACATCATGCAGGAACTGGCCCGCCCGGGCCGTGACCCCCGCCAGAAGTTTGATGTTTTTGAGTTTGACAGCACCGTCAACAGCATCAAGGATTTGCGCGAAGGGATGATCCTCCCGGGAATCGTGACCAACATTACTGCCTTTGGCGCCTTTGTTGATGTGGGCGTTCATCAGGACGGGCTGGTACACATCAGCCAGATTGCCAATGCATTTGTCAGCAACCCCCACGATGTGGTGAAGCTCAACCAGAAAGTCAAAGTCAAGGTCCTCCAGGTCGATGTGGATCGCAAACGCATCACCCTCTCAATTAAAGAAGCGGCAGAATAGCTGTCGGGATCCGGCATTCTGGCTTTCCTCCCCTGAACAAAAGAATGAAGCGCTTTGTCCATAAGCCCGGCACTTCCCTGATCCATCCTTTTGCCTTGGGCTGATCCTGAGAAGGACCTGCCTGAACGGGATTTGGATATTGTTTTAAGCGGTAAAAAGCGGCTAAACTACGGAGATGGTATGGGCGAGGTAGGGCTTTGAAAGGGATATTTCCTGCCTGGAAAGGATAAAGAAAAATGATCTTAACTGAATCACGAACCGTAAAAATGAAAAAGCCGTGCCCGGTCAAACACCAGGCACGGCCAAAGGATATGCTTTAAAAAACCTTGCTTTAAGCTTTTGAATCGTTTCCGCCAAAGATCTTGCTGATCAGGTCGGCATAGACTTCTGTGAGGTGGCCGCGGCGGACCTTCAGGGTTGCACTTAGGTGCCCGCCTTCCACGGTCCAGTCATGGTCAATCAGTTCAAATTTGATGATCCGTTCCCAGTCGCCGAATGATTCATTGTAATGCTTCACTTCCTTTTCAAAGCGCTTGCGGATGCGGGGTATGGCGATCATCTCGGCATTGGTGGTATAGGGTATGCCCTTGATCTGGCACCACGACTTGAGGTGGGCAAAGTCGGGAACGATCAGGGCCCCTGCAAACTTCTGGTTCTCGCCGATCACCATGATCTGATCGATAAAGGAAGACTCCTTGAATTTATTCTCGATCATCTGGGGGGCGATGTATTTTCCGAAGGAGGTCTTAAAGATCATTTTTTTGCGGTCGGTGATGCGCAACTGGCCCTCTGGCTCAATTTTCCCGATGTCACCTGTATGGAACCAGCCCTCTTCGTCAATCACCTCGGCGGTCATTTCGGGGTCTTTGTAATATCCCAGCATCACGCCCGGGCCTTTGACCAGGATCTCCCTGTCTTCTGCGATCTTTACCGTGACATTCTTCAGCGGAGGGCCTACGGTTCCGAATTTCAAGCCGTCTGGCTCGAAATTTTCAACCGCAATAACAGGAGAAGTCTCCGTAAGGCCATAACCCTCGATAACCCTTATGCCTACAGCCCAGAATACCCTCGCCAGGCGGGGTTGAAGGGCTGCCCCTCCTGATACTACGATATCCAGGTTTTTGCCCAGGGCTTCCTTCCATTTGTTGAGTACCAGCTTGCGGGCAAGCTTCAGTTCCAGGCCATAAATGGGGTTTTTCTTTTCTTTGTCAAATTCATACTTTAGACCCACATTGTTGGCCCAGAAAAAGATCGATTTCTTGATGCTGCTAAGGGCACGTCCCTTGGCAATGATCTTGTCGTACACCTTCTCCAACAGGCGCGGAACTGTAGAAAATACGTGCGGGTTGATTTCCTTGAGGCTGTCGCTGATAAAACCCATATTGGCCAGATAATACATGCTAAGCCCCTTGTAGAGGAAGGTGTAATTCAGCATGCGCTCGTAGATGTGACAAATGGGAAGGAAGCTGAGGGCGCGGTGTTCGGGGCCGTAGGGCGGGATGTCGCGAACCCCGATCACATTGCTCATGATGTTGTCGTGCGAAAGCATCACCCCCTTGGGCACTCCTGTAGTGCCTGAGGTGTAAATGATGGTCACCATATCGTTGGGCCTGATGCTATCCTTGATGGTCTGAAGGGCTTCCGGCTTCTGGTTGTTTTTTCCGAGCTCAATAAGCTCGTTCAGATGGGGTACCTTAGAAATGTGTTTGAATGTATAAATGCCCTTGATGGAAGGCCTTTTTTCAACAATGTGCCCTATCCTTCTCAGGAGGTCTTCTCCCGCCACAAATACGTAGCTCACCTCGGCATGCTCAAGGATGTACTCGTAGTCTTTATCGCTGATGGTTGGGTAAATGGGGATGTGGATGGCTCCAAGCTGTTGTACCCCCATGTCGAGGAAGTTCCATTCCGGCCGGTTGGTAGTGATGGATGCTATCTTGTCCCCTTTCTTCACGCCAAGCTTCATCAGGCCGTAGCTAATGTAATTGCTGTTATTCACATACTCCTCTGTAGAGTAGGTCCTCCACCCTCCCTTGTCTTCGCGGCCTGCAAGGGCGTCGGTTTTCCCCGGGCATAGTTGGGCATACCTGGCGGGAATGTCAAATAGTCGGGTTACTTCCATGTTCTTGTTTTTATTATTACTCTGGTCAGCTTGTCCGGTTATTCGCTAGTGCCCACCGGGCTTATACGTACGTTTAACAGGAGAGTGCGAAAATAACTAAAATTTATAAAAAGATTTATATAGAAATGAAAAAAGCAGGCAGTCAAAGATTTTAGCATCAATGATCTGCCTGCTGAATAGGCCTGTTTAGCGGATTACTTCTTCATTTCCGCGTAATATTTATAAAAATAGGGAATTGTTTCTATGCCTTTGTAGAATTGCTGCAGGGGGTAGTTTTCGTTGGGTCCATGGATGGCATCCGACTCAAGGCCAAAGCCCATCAGGATAGATTTCACACCCAGCACCTTCTCAAAGAGGGAAATGATGGGAATACTTCCCCCGCTGCGCACGGGGATGGGCTTCTTGCCGAAGGATGTTTCATAGGCCTTGCTGGCCGCCTGATATTCAACCGTATCGGTGGGTGAAACATACCCTTCACCGCCGTGCAGGTAGTTAACCTTAACCTTTACGGTTTTGGGCGCAATCGATTCAAAATGAGCCTTGAATAATTCGGCTATTTTCTTTGAATCCTGGTGGGGCACCAGGCGCATGCTGATTTTTGCATAAGCCTTGGAGGGAAGAATTGTCTTGGCTCCCTTTTCGGTATAACCGCCCCAGATGCCGTTCACGTCGAGGCTTGGCCTGATCCCTGTACGTTCATTGGTGCTATAACCTTTTTCTCCGCCTACCTCAGCGACATCGATTTCTTTTTTATAGTGGTCGAGGTTAAAGGGGGCACGGGCCATTTCTTTGCGTTCTTCATCCGAAAGTTCTTCCACATCGTCATAGAATCCTTTTACTGTGATCCTTCCGTTTTCATCGGTGAGCGAGGCAATCATTTTTGCCATCACATTCACGGGATTGGCCACGGCGCCACCATACAGCCCGCTGTGCAGGTCGCGGTTGGGGCCTGTAACTTCCACCTCAACGTAAGTCAGTCCGCGCAAGCCCGTGGTGATGCTGGGGATGTCGGGGCTTATCATGCTGGTGTCGCTCACCAGGATCACATCACTGGCCAGCATTTTCTTGTTTTGCTCACAGAATTTTCCCAAACTGGGTGAGCCGATTTCCTCTTCCCCTTCAATCATAAATTTGACATTGCAGGGGAGTTGGCCGGTTTTGACCATATATTCGAAGGCCTTGAAGTGCATGAAAGACTGCCCTTTATCGTCATCGGCGCCACGGGCGAATATCTTGCCTTCGCGCACTTCGGGCTCAAATGCAGGACTCTTCCAGAGATCCAAGGGCTCGGCTGGCTGAACGTCGTAGTGCCCATATACCAGGACGGTGGGCAGGCTTTTGTCAATGATTTTCTCTCCGTATACCACGGGATGGCCATCGGTCTTAAACACCTCAGCCTTGTCTGCCCCGTCGGCAACCAGCTTTTCTGCAATCCACTGGGCGGCCCGGTACATGTCATCCTTGTGCGACTCCTGTGCACTTACAGAAGGGATGCGGATCAGTTCGAACAGCTCCGACAGGAAGCGGTCCTTGTTCTGCTCAACATAGTTTTTCAGGTCTTTCATAAAACTAACTTTTTAAATGAATATATGGTTTTGATAAATTTAATTTGCAAGGAAACAAATGTATTAAAAATCAGGAAAAAATCCCTCAAAATTCCGCCTTCTCCAGGCGGTTTGGCCCAGGTTTAAGAATTTTTAATAAGATAAGTGCTTTATTTATCCCCTGAAATCATGCTGACTTGAAATCGCTTTTTATAGTATATTTGTTTATTGCTGTCTGCTCATTCTCTCTTTTGTTCATTAGCCCCTGACCCATGAAACTCCCCAGTTTCCTGAATCTTTCACCTGCTTACAGGATTACAGGCATTTATCTCCTGCTGGGCTTGCTCTGGATTCTGTTCTCCGATATGCTGCTGGCCTGGTTTATTAAGGACATGGAGAAGATGCGGATCATGCAGACCTTCAAGGGTTGGTTTTATGTTTTGGTTACTGCTGTGTTGTTTTTTTTGCTGATACACAAATCTTTTAAACGCCTGGACAAAGCCCGTGCGTCTCTGCGCGAGGCAGTCAGCCATTACAGCCACCTCTTTCTCAACAATCCCCATCCCATGTGGGTTTTCGACTGCCAGTCGAAAAGAATAACAGAGGTCAACGAAGCAGCCCTTAAGAACTATGGCTATTCTGAACAGGAGTTCCTGGGTTTAAGCCTGGAACAGCTTCATGATCCTTCTGACCTGGAGGATGTTAAAGGAGTGCTGGCCTGCGGGTCGCCTGAATTCAACCGCAGCAGCGGATTCAGACACAGGAGGAAGGATGGCAGCATGATTGACGTTGAACTGATTACCCACCGCCTTCCCACCGATGACAACAAGCCCGTGCGCCTGGTGTCTGCCCTCGACATTACGGGTCGCAGGCAGGCTTTTGAAGCCATGAAAGCCAGTGAACAAGCCCTGGCTGAATCTGAACGGCAGCTTTCAACCCTGATGGCAAACCTCCCCGGGATGGCTTACCGCTGCCTCAACGACGAAAACTGGACCATGCTGTTTGTTAGCAAGGGCTGCCTTGAACTTACAGGCTATCCTGCATCTGTTATCGAGAAAAATGCAGTCATCTCCTTTGGAGAGATCATTCACCCAGGCGACAGGCAAAGGGTTTGGGATGAAGTGGAGCATAAACTTCTTACTAAGGCGCCCTATCCTTTAACCTACCGTATCATTACGGCCAATGGAGCAATAAAATGGGTATGGGAACAGGCCATCGGAATCTTTAATGAGCAGGGTGAACTGGCATTTGTGGAAGGTTTTATTACCGATATTACCGAGCAAAAAAAGGCTGAAAAAGCCCTGAAAGATAAAAATGAACTGCTGCGTACAATCCTTGATAACATGCCGTTTCCTATGTTTTACAAGGACCTCCTGGGACGGGTATTGGGATGTAATAAGGCTTTTTGTGATTACCTGGGAAAACCCTTTGAGATGATCGTCGGCCGTACGGCTTGGGAGCTGATCCCCTCGATGAAAGCCCTGTTCATTGAAGAGGTGGATAAGCAGGTTTTATCCACTCTGAGCGACTTCCGCAAGGAAGAGCAACTGGTGTTTCCCGATGGAAGGGTCATCGATACTGTTTACCAGAAATCGCTCTTCTTTGATGCCGATGCCATCCCTCAAGGATATATTGGTTTGTATTTCGATATCACCGAAAGAATCAAGGCTGAAAAGATCATCAAAAAGCAAGTGGAGGATCTTGAACGTATCAATGCCGAGCTGGAACAGTTTACCTATACTGTCTCCCACGATTTGCGCAGCCCCCTGGTTACCATCAAGGGCTCGTTAAACCTGCTCCGCGACGACATCAAAGTCCAGGATGACGGCCAGATCGAAGAAGGCCTGTCGCGCATCGCTGCGGCTACCAAACGCATGCATCACTTATTGGAAGACCTCCTTCAGCTGTCGCGCATCGGACGTATCGGAAATCCCTTTACCCGGTTCTCGCTCAATGAATTGCTGGACGAGGTTAAAAACTATCTCCACGGTATTTTGTCGGAAAGTGGCGCTACCATTCAAATCCAGCCTGATCTTCCAGAGGTCTTTGGCGACAGGACCCGCATCAGCGAAGTCTTTCAGAACCTTATGGAGAATGCCGTGAAATTCAGGGAAAAGGAACGCGACCTCTTGATCAGTATCGGGTGTGACAGGGAAAAAGGACAAAATGTTTTCTTTGTTCAAGATAACGGAAGGGGAATTCATCCCGACCAACTTGAAGACATTTTTGGACTTTTCAGGAAAATAGATCCTGGGCAGGAAGGTACAGGCATTGGTCTAACCCTGGTGAAACGCATCGTGGAATATCACGGCGGGAAAGTCTGGGCAGAATCGGCAGGAAAAGGAAAAGGATCCTCTTTTTTCTTTACCCTTCAGGACCTGCCCGCAGAGGACAATTAATCCCATCCAAGCCAATTGTCCATATCCCTTCGTTCTTTCTTGGTGGGACGCCCTGCGCCCCGCAGTCGCCTGAAAGGTTGTTGTTTGATCAGTTCCAGCTTGTCGTATTCCTCCTGGGGGGTCAGGTCTTGGAGGTATTCATTTACCAATTTGGCGCCCACACGGTTGTGGAGCAATTCCAGAACCTTAACGGTCTTTGCCATGGGGCCTGTTTGAATGCTGATTACCATTTCGCGCTTCACCTCTCGTGATGGTTTAACCGGTTGGTTATTTATCCTGACCTTGCCTGCCTTGCAAGCCTGAGTGGCCATGCTGCGCGTCTTGAAAATCCGAACCGCCCACAGCCATTTATCAATCCGTGGTGCTTCCCCGCTTTCCATCCAGGTGTTTATTTTTTACGAAAGTATATCTTAATAGGCACCCCGGTGAAATCCCAGTGCTCCCTGATCTTGTTTTCAAGGAATCGGTAATAGGCTTCTCTGACATACTGTGGCAAGTTGCAGAAAAAGGCAAAGGAGGGATAATGCGTGGGCAGTTGGGTAATATACTTGATGCGGATGTATTTCCCCTTGAGGGAAGGGGGAGGCGTATTCTCAATAATGGGCAGCAACACCTCGTTGAGTTTACTGGTGGTGATTTTCCGCGTGCGGTTCCTGTAAACCTCCACCGCCATCTCCATTGCCTTCAGGATGCGCTGTTTGTTGATGACCGAAGTAAAGATGATGGGCACATCCTTGAAAGGTGCAATGGCTTCGTGTATTCTGGCTTCAAATTCCTTGGATGTTTTGTGGTCTTTTTCTACCAGGTCCCATTTGTTTACCAGGATCACCACCCCTTTGTTGTTACGGGTTGCTAGGCCAAAGATGTTTTGATCCTGCGCCTGAAATCCCTCGGTGGCATCCACCAGCAACAGACAAACATCGGCGCTCTCGATGGCTCTTACCGAACGCATAACCGAGTAAAACTCTATATCTTCGGTTACTTTGCCTTTTTTGCGCAACCCTGCAGTGTCCACCAGGTAGAAGTCGAAGCCAAAACTTTGGTAGCGGGTAAAGATGGAGTCGCGCGTGGTGCCGGGAATATTCGTTACGATATTCCGTTCTTCACCGATCAGCGCATTGATCAGGGATGATTTTCCCACATTGGGCCGCCCCACTACCGCAAACTTTGGAAGGTCTTCTTCCGGTACTTCTTCGATTGTTTTTTCAAGGGCATTTACCACGGCATCGAGTAATTCCCCCGTGCCGCTTCCGCTGATCGACGAGATGTTGAACACCTCACCCATACCCAGCTGGTAAAAAATGGCGGCCTCAGAATGATGCTTGCTGCTGTCGACTTTGTTGGCCACCAACAGCACCTTTTTGTTTGAACGCCGTAAAATATCGGCTACTTCCTGGTCCATCGGCGTCAGGCTTTCGTGGGTATCCACCAGGAACAGGATCACTGAGGCTTCCTCAACGGCAATGGCCACCTGGCGCCTGATCTGCTCTTCAAAAACATCGTCAGAGCCTACCACATATCCCCCGGTGTCGATCACCGAAAACTCCATCCCGTTCCAGTCGCTCTTGCCGTAATGACGATCGCGCGTCACTCCTGCCGTTGCGTCAACAATGGCGTTCCGGCTCTGAGTCAGGCGATTAAAAAGGGTTGATTTACCTACATTGGGGCGGCCAACCAGTGCTACAATATTTGCCATATTCTGTTTTATTTAAATGGGAGGGTCAGTACTTTGGTTAATGATGCTGTGGCCTACATGTCGGAGTAACCAAAGCGCCTGAGTTGGGTGTCGCTTTCCCGCCAGTTCTTGTTTACCTTCACGTGGAGTTCAAGGAAAGTTTTCTTTTCAAGGAACTTCTCAATGTCAACGCGGGCCTCAGTGCCAACTTTTTTTAGCATGCTTCCCTTGTGGCCAATGATGATGCCTTTTTGCGAATCGCGACTGACATAAATGATGCTGCGGATTCGCACTACCCCTCCTTCTTCTTTAAATGATTCAACTGATACCTCCACCGAATAGGGTATTTCCTTCTGGTAGTTCATCAGGATCTTTTCGCGGATGATCTCGGCCACAATGAAGCGTTCCGAGCGATCGGTCAGCTCATCTTTTGGGAAGTAGGGGGGTGAAAACGGCAAGAGCTCAATGATCTTATGAAGCACCTGGTCGAGGTTGAAGTTTTCGAGGGCAGAAATGGGCAGCACCAGCCATTCCGGGAAGCGTTGTTTCCACTCCTCCGCTTTGGCAACCACCTTATCCTGATCAGAGAGGTCTATTTTATTGATCAATAAAAGAACGGGCACGCCTGCTTCCCTGATCTGACCAAGGAGTCCAAGGTGGTTGAAGTCCTCGCTGATGTCAGTCATCACGATGAAAATATCGGCATCCATCATGGTGCTTTTCACCGCCCTCATCATGTATTCCTGCATCTTATAGCCAGGTTTCAATACTCCGGGTGTATCCGAGAAAACAATCTGGTAGTCGTTACCATTGGCCAGCCCCAGGATCCGGTGACGCGTGGTCTGTGCCTTTGGGGTAATGATGGAAAGCTTCTCGCCCAGCAGGGCGTTCATCAGGGTCGACTTCCCTACGTTGGGGTTGCCTATGATATTTACAAATCCGGCTTTGTGCATTTTTCCTGGATCATACAGGTTAAGCTGATGAAACGGCCTTATGCCCGTTCTTTTATTGCTTTTTCTCCTGTTTTTTTATGAATTGTGTGCAAAGGTAGTGCTTTTTTAGCAAAAAATCTTTTTAAACATTTGGTAAGACGCTTGAAATTGCTTATTTTTGCACCCTGAATAAAACATACTGCGGGGTGGAGCAGAGGTAGCTCGTCGGGCTCATAACCCGAAGGTCATAGGTTCGAATCCTATCCCCGCTACTACCAGAAAAGCCTGTCATTCTTTTGGCAGGCTTTTTTTATTCCCTTTCTTCTTAACCTTTTTCAAAAATTCCTTGTCCAGCTAACGGGCGGGGAAACCCGCTTTCCTGGCTGGTACATGAATTTAGCCGCGGAAAACCGCTTTGAATTCTGATTGGTTCGGGATAACCGATTTTTGAAAAGCTGAAAACTTTGGCCGGACTTTTTGGAATGGATTTTATTAAATTTTTGTGATTTTTTTCATCAAAGATTTAACCGCCCCGGGGACCATCTCCCTGCCATCTCCGTACCATCTCCCTACCATGTCCGTAGTTTAACCGTTTTTAACCGGCCATGGTACGACGGAGGAGGGGACATGGAACGGACAAGGATCAGGAGGGCTGAGGCCGTAATTTTACCGGGTTGGCCGGGATGTTGACCGTTCAGGTAAACAAGGACTTTATTGATTCGGGGTTTCAGGCCGTTTTAAGGCCTTCCGGGAACAAAAAAGGCTTGCCCCATACTCGGGGCAAGCCAGTAACAATATTAAGCCTGGAGGGCTTATTCCGCCAGGGCGTGTATCTTTTCCTGGAGTTTGGCATCGGCCTGGTAATCGGCCAGGATGGACTCATAGCGTTCTAAGGTCATCCCCTTGGCTACCACAGCCTTAGTCAGGTCGTCGATCATTCTTTCCTGGATGCCATTCAGGGCATCGGCTACTACTTTAAAGGCTTCCTTTTCCACCTTGGTACCTTCAACTTTATCTTCACCCTTTTCCTGGGCCTGTCCCATCATTTCATTGAAGCGGGGGATGCTCAGGTTGTTTTCCTGGATAATGGCGATCATTTCGCGCTGGGTGTTCTGCTGGATGGTGATGACTTCCACCAGGACCTTACCAAAATTAATCAGCTCGGTGTCGGTATAATCGTAATCCTGGGCTTTCAGGGGCTGGCTGAGCAACAGGACAAAAAGCAATGCAAGACTTGAAAACAGGGTTTTCTTTTCGAACAAACGCATAATAAATATTTTATAATTAGGACTTTATTTGGTTGCCGCAAAAATAGGCCTTCGAGCCCTTAAAAACAAAAAAAGCTGCCAGGGAGGCAGCTTTTTTTAACAAAGTTTAAGGGTTGGATTAACCAAATGGTTATTCCGGGCACTCTACCTTCACCAGGGCATCCAGGTGAACGGCATAGTAAGGGAAGTTGCCAACGGAAATGTTCTCGGTGGCTGAACCCTTGTATGTTTTAAAGAGTCCTGCAGCAGGCCTGCGGGTTGGGATCGTAGTGTAAGCCTGGATTTTAACGGGCTCGCTCACGTCCAGGAGGGCAAGGTTTTCACCCAGATTGATTGTAAGCAGTCCTTCAGCAATGGTTACGGAAGCCCCTTCAATCAATTGCTGTCCGGCATAAAGCGGGTAAGTACCTTCCGCTTGGGTGTCGATATAATACCACCAGGCAGGTCCGCCGCCAGCCACATTTCCAGCCCATGCGGTCTCTTCTGCCCAGCATTCTTCTTCCTCGGGGCAATCCACTGCGTAGAGGCAGAACGAAAGGTTGCTGAGGCCTGCGGGGCCTCCGCTGG
This sequence comes from Bacteroidales bacterium, assembly GCA_012521995.1. Lineage (GTDB taxonomy): Bacteria > Bacteroidota > Bacteroidia > Bacteroidales > UBA7960 > UBA7960. The sequence goes on from JAAYLH010000035.1 coordinate 49,821, forward strand.
CATTGACAGGAGCCGAAAGGCCGGTGTCGGACAGGGTGCCATCAGCATAGTAATATACATTGGCATCGTTGCCGCCTTTCACAATGACTGCGCCAACGATATAGCACATGCCCTCAATTCGGATGGTTCCGTCCACCGTAAAGGAAACATAGGTGCCGTCGGTTGTAACCGTCAGCCCTTCGGGCCACTCATTGTCGAATACGCCATCCTCATAATTATACTGGCCGACGCTGAGGTCAAAGGAGGTTTTGAAAGCTTCGGCCACCTCACCGCAGGTTCGGTTGCCACCGCCGTTCTCGCCGTCAATAATCTGGGGGGTAACGCCGGATCCTGAAACAGGTGTGGACATCACCACGATGTTGTCTTGCTTATCTATTGTTGCCTGGTCTTTCTGGCAGGCAGTAATAATGACCGCGCTAAGGGTCAAAAGACCGAAAAGGGAAAAGAGTCTTTTTTTTATTTTCAAGTTTAAGTTATTGGTTAATATTTTAAAACCCTGCATATGCCAGGGTGGTTCAAAATTATTGCGAATTAATTAAACTTTTTATAAGGGAAGTTCCCGGTCAAGATACCCGTACTATTACGTGTATTTTTTTATGATGATTAATTAAAATCTTATTTGTATGATTTTTTTAATCGTTTGTATATCAGGGTTTATTTAAGGTAGTTAAATAAAAAAGCCGTCCCGCATAAGCGGGACGGCCGGAGTGAAAAGGGGAGTGTTAAGGAATTCTCGTTTTATAGGGCCATAGCCCTGATTTAGTTTGTTGTGCAAAATTTTGCGTATGCGGCTATATAAAATATGTCTCCGAAATCAAGCTGGTTAAAA
>JAAYLH010000036.1 GCA_012521995.1 Bacteroidales bacterium
CTTTCCTTTTTTCGCCTGAGCCCGGTCCTCAAACCCGACCTTCAGGCCACCACTCCTGCTTATCCGCCAAATAGACCTCAGGATAACCCCCGTATATTTTTCAATTTTACTTTTTTCCCACGTATGAGGCTATCCGGGTCAAAACTTTTACCAATCGTATTCTTGACCATAGTTCAGACGTAGTTAACACGTAGTTCAGACGTAGTTAAGACGTAGTTCAAACGTACACACACGTTTAATCTACGTCTTACCTTCGTTCTAACTACGTCTAATTTTTGTTTCATCTATATTTCATTCCCGATTCATTTAGGATCAGGGTACGGTTTTGAATTTTGGAAAAACAGGTTTGAACAACACAGATTACCAAAAGGGCTTGTTCTTTTTTAAAAACCTGAAAAATCGCTTCCTGAAAGATGAGAGGCAATGTTTATATCCGGCTCCACGAGCCCCACCTGAAAGGTCTTGACCAATTAAGAAGCAGTAGGACAGGCATGCAGGGCAGTTCCCGGTTCATTTTCCCGGAGGATTTGAGCGCTAATCAAGATGAAACAACATTTGATTTTTTTCGATCAAAATCCTACCTTTGATTCAAAGGAAAATTTATGCGCGCATATCTCCAGTTGTTAAATCACGTTTTAGAAAACGGCACCCGAAAAGACGACCGCACCGGAACGGGTACCCTCAGTGTTTTTGGATATCAGATGCGTTTTGACCTGTGCGAGGGGTTCCCTGTGGTAACCACAAAGAAGCTGCACCTGCGAAGCATCATCCACGAGCTGCTGTGGTTCCTGAAAGGGGATACCAACATCAAATACCTGAAGGACAACGGAGTAAGCATCTGGGATGAATGGGCTGATGCGGAAGGCAACCTGGGCCCCGTATATGGGGCGCAGTGGCGAAGCTGGCAGGCCGATGGCCGCACCGTTGATCAGATCAGCCAGTTGATCGGGCAGATCAAGCGAAATCCCGACTCGCGGAGGCTTATGGTCAGCGCCTGGAATGTAGGCCAGATCGAACACATGGCCCTCCCACCCTGCCACGTGCTGTTCCAGTTTTATGTGGCCAAAGGAAAGCTTTCCTGCCAGTTGTATCAGCGCAGCGCCGACATTTTCCTGGGAGTGCCCTTCAACATTGCCTCTTATGCGCTGCTTACCCTAATGGTGGCGCAGGTTTGCGGGCTTGAGCCGGGTGATTTCGTGCACACCTTTGGCGACGCCCACCTTTACCTGAATCACCTCGACCAGGCGCGACTGCAGCTCAGCCGCGACCCCCGCCCCCTGCCAAAAATGCTCCTCAACCCCGAAGTGAAGGATATCTTCAGCTTCAAATACGAGGACTTCAGACTCGAGGGCTACGACCCTCATCCCCATATCAAGGCCCCCGTAGCAATCTGAGGGTTCTCTGATTGATGCCTGATGATTAAATCATCATACGTCATTCCATGCCAAAAAAAGCAGGCAGGCTTGTTCTGAAATCAAATGTTCTCTTTTCATTTTTAATTATTGAGATGAACAGGGCTTAATGAACATTCCTGCCATATTCATTTCACTTTGGGTTGAGCCGACAACCAATGATGGATCAGAAAAAATGGGCATAAAAAGAATTTTTTTCAAAAAATCCTTGCACATTAGAAAAAATTTCTCTATCATTGTGATATCATTTTAATATCAAATCAAATGGAAAAAGAAAAACGTTTATCACCCCACATGGGCTATCTTGGACTGTTGATTGCCCTGTTGTTTCTTGTTGGCCCTGTGCTGCTGACCTTTTCCACAGAGAACCCTTTTTGGTTGCTGTTGTTAATCCCTGATTTCTTCTTCTGGATTGCACTAAGGGTAGTAAATCCGAATGAATCGCTGGTTCTGGTGCTTTTCGGGAATTATTCGGGCACCATCAAACGCAATGGTTTTTACTGGATCAACCCCTTCTTCAGCAAGAAAAAGATTTCCTTACGGGCCCGCAACCTCAACAGCGATCCCATCAAGGTGAACGACAAACTGGGAAACCCCATCATGATCGGCATTGTGCTGGTGTGGAAAGTTGAGAACACCTTCAAGGCAGCCTTTGAGGTGGATGACTACATACGCTTTGTGGATGTTCAGAGTGAGGCAGCCATCCGCAAGCTGGCGGGGGCTTATCCATATGACAATTTTGATGATGAAGAGGCAGAGATTTCTTTGCGTGCAGGGGGCGAGGAAGTGAACGAGGAACTGGAGCGTGAACTTGTAGAGCGCCTGGCCATTGCGGGCATCCACGTCATTGAGGCCCGTATTGCCTATCTGGCGTATGCTTCAGAGATTGCCGGGGCTATGCTGCGCCGTCAGCAGGCGACAGCCATTGTGGCCGCCCGTCAGAAGATCGTGGAAGGGGCTGTCTCAATGGTAGAAATGGCTCTGCAGCAATTGTCGGAAAAGGACATTCTGGAGTTTGATGAAGAGAAAAAAGCAGCGATGGTAAGCAACCTGATGGTTGTGCTGTGTTCTGACAAGGATGCAAGCCCAGTGATCAATACGGGAACCTTGCACCAATAAACGGCTTATGAGTAAGAAGAAGCCATTTGTTTTGCGTCTTCAGCCCGAAATGATGGAGGCGCTAGAGAAATGGGCTGCTGACGAATTTCGCAGTGTCAACGGCCAGCTTGAGTGGCTTATACAGCGCGCCCTGAAAGATACGGGCAGGTATAAGCCACCCAAAGGGCCGGCTGTTGATGATACGGACACAAAAAAACAATAAGGTGGAAAACGGGCTTAAGGACAACTATTTTCTTTTCTCCATTGACCAGGAAAAGGGCAGCATCAGGCAAAGCAGCCAGCTCAGCAACCTGATTCTATACGGGGGGCTGCTCGAATTGGCCATGAAAAGCCTGGTCAGGGTAGAAAACGGGCACTGGTATTTTGTTCAGCAGGAAACCAATGACCCTGTGTTAAACGATTTGCTCGGCATACTGCTGCCCCGCGACGGGCGGAAGACCCGCTGGGTGCTAGGCCGAATGCCCTTTAAGACCCTGCGTATAGTCAACCTGCAGATACGATGGATGCAGGCGCAAAGGATGATTGAAGCCACAGAAAAAAAGTTTTTGGGATTTCGTGTTGGTTACCGGTTTAGGGTCAACAGGCCCGACCAACTGAAACCCGTATTACTCGACCTTGAGCGTGTCCTGATGTATGGCCGGAAACCCGAACCCGGGGTCCACCTGCTGATCCTGCTCCTGGGAATTACTGGGCAGTTGAAGCATTTTTTCACCACATCGGAAATGAAAAAGCGGGCACAGGAACGTTTTAGGGAACTTGAAAAGGAACCCCTGTCAGAACTGGGAGAGAGCTATGCCGTGATATACAAAAAACTCCGGGAGGCTATGCGGGCTCAAAAGGCTGCCACTTAATGCTCAGGGCGCAAGCCTCACGCCCCTGTTCATCGAGGATTTTGTGCAAGGAGCATTTTTTTCCATCCCCATCCCTCATCTCCACCTGCGACTCTATCATCTGGCCGTAGGTGGTTTCCCTTTTGAAGACGATCCGGATATTTTCGAGGCGGTATTCCTGCTGCATATCAGGCGGCAGGGCCTCGAGCGCCCAATCAACATAACGCACATTGTTCACGTGCCGGTTGATGTCGATATCGGCCTGCCTGACATAGAACCCCCTTGAGAAGTCGGTCTTCTGCAAGGCAGGGATGTCGGCCATATCCAGTTTATTTTCAGGGCGGTCTTCGTTGCGGTAGGCCTGCTTCATATCATCGGTAACCCGAATGGGGCGCTTATTACGGGTATTGACGAAGATCCAGGCAGAGGTTGCCGACACCAGGGTATTGCCCGCCGAGTCGAATACCCAAAACCTGCGGTAGCCCATAAATCCCGCCATCGATACGGGGAGGGTGCGCACCAGAATCCTTTGCCCAAAAACAGGGAATTTATGAATAGTGATATCCCATTTGTGCAACATCCACACCACCTGGTTTTTTTGGTAGTAATCCAGGCCCACCTTTCGTTCTTCACTTTGCAGCAAGGCCACTTCCTCAAAGTAATTCATCAGGCTGGTGATCTTCAGTTCCTGCCGCCTACCCGTTTCATAATAATGGATTGAGTATTCTTTTTCAAAATAGTTATGGTCCATGATCCCTAATTTTTAGTGGTCCAAAGATCGCAAAAAACGGGCAATAACTATAGTACAGTTTTCTCAAAACTTGACCTCGCATCAAAAAACCATTACCTTTAATGCGGGAAAAGGAGAAAAGCAAAGTGCTGATTATCAATGTATAAATACAACTTAATCATGAAGATCACCATCATTGCAGCAGTAGCCAACAACCACGTCATCGGTGCAAATAACCGTTTGTTATGGCATCTGCCTGCTGACCTTCAGCATTTTAAAAAGCTCACAATGGGTCACACCATGGTGATGGGCCGCAAAACCTTTGAGTCGATAGGGAAGCCTTTGCCCGGCCGCCGCACCATTGTGGTCACCCGGAAAAAGGAATACGATGCAATGGGCTGTGAGGTGGTCCATTCGCTGGAGGAGGCATTCAAACTGGCAGGAAAGCGCGAAGAAATTTTCGTAGTTGGAGGGGCCGATATCTATCAGCAGACCATCGATTTGCCTCAAACACATACCCTACAAATCACCCGAGTGTTTGCTTATTTTGAAGGAGATGCCTTCTTTCCCGATGTGGACCCGCAGAAATGGCAGCTGGTGGAGCGCACCGACCGCAAAGCCGACGAAAAGAATCTGTTTGATATGACCTTTCTTACCTATAAGCGCAAAAAGCAATAAAGGCAGGCATCAGGTTTTTTGCTTTTGCTTGCGGGCAGCGGGAAACAGGACGTTGTTGAGGATAAGCCTGTACCCCGGGGAATTGGAATACAGATTCAGGTCGGTAGCGGGGTCGCCCACGAAGTGGCGGTAGTCTTCGGGGTCGTGGCCCCCGAGGAAGGTAAAGGTACCCCTGCCAAATGCCCCGTGGATATAGCGGGCCTCCTCCTTTGCACGGGTTTCGCCTAAAATAGTGACCGTAGGTTTGATGACCTGGTTGCGGAAGGCAGTGGTTTGTCCCATGAAACCCTTGAGGATGGTGGCGTGGCTTTGTGTCAGCATGGTGGGCACGGGGTCCCATTTGGCAGAGAATTCGAACAAGGTAAAGAAATCGCTCCGCTCATCCCTGCCGGTTTTAGCCACATCAATGTTCGATTTCTCGTAAATATTGGGATTGGGAACGATCTCGAAGTTCTCGAAGGCAAAGGTTTTGCTAAAGTCGAGTTTTTGCTGGGCATTGGGGTCCACAGGGTCGCCATCGAACACTTCGTGGGCAATGTCTACGCCTTCTGCTGCCAGGGCGATGTCAATGCTTTCGGGGGCCGAGCACATGGCAAACATATATCCCCCACCGGCCACAAAGTCGCGGATCTTCAGGGCCACGGCAAGCTTCAGCTCAGACACCTTGCGGTAGCCAAGTTTTCTGGCAGTTTCTTCACCCAGCCTTACATCCTCCTGGTACCATGGAGCATTGCGATAGGCGAACCAGAATTTCCCAAACTGGCCGGTAAAGTCCTCATGATGTAAGTGGAGCCAGTCGTACATGGGGAGGATTCCCGAAAGGACCTGCTCATCATAAATGGGATCGTAAGGAATCTCGGCATAAGTAAGGGCAAGGGTAACTGCATCATCCCATGGAAGGCTGTTGGGCGGGGTATATACAGCAATTCGGGGGACCTTATGGAGCTTGATCTCCTCCATGTTGACCTCGGGATTGGCAATATCCTGCAGGATGGCACCGGCCTGAACATCGGCGATCACCTGCATGCTGACACCGCGTACCATGCATTCCTCTTCAAAGGCCGGGTGATGGGGAAACATAAAACTACCCCCGCGATAGTTGAGCAGCCAGCTCACCTCCACATTTTGGGTAAGGACAAAATAGGCAATGCCATAGGCCTTCAGATGATTCCGCTGAGCGTTGTCCATCGGAATCAGGATATAGGCGGCCTGGCTTAGCAAGACCATAAAAAGAAAAGCAAAAGTGATCATCAGTTTCTTCATATCCCGAAATAAAATTATGCGCTTAAAATAAACGACAAGATTCTTTGCTTATTCTGCCAAAACCTTGCCAAAGTCTATTGCCTGCATAAATTTAAGAAAAATTGACGGGAAATGTTCAATAGTTTGGGATCAGAAGGGAACACTATCGTCCTCGTCCATTTCGTTCATCTTCGAGGGCAGGGTCATTGTTTTGGGGCCATCATCAAAGGAGGAGGAAGGCCGGATGGAGGAAGAATACTCAAATTCGACCGACTCATAGTCTGTAAACTTGGCAAACTTACTAATGAAGCGAAGGTTCACATCGCCAAGGCTACCATTTCGGTGCTTGGCAACAATGAGCTGGGCGAGGCCTTCGGTGCTGCGTCCCTGTTCATCTTCAGTGATCTGGTAATATTCGGGGCGATAAATGAAGAGCACCATATCGGCATCCTGTTCAATTGCGCCCGATTCACGAAGGTCAGAAAGGATAGGCCTTTTTGATCCCGCACGGGTTTCCACGGCACGACTCAGCTGCGAAAGGGCAATCACAGGGATATTAAGTTCTTTTGCGAGGCTCTTCATCGAACGGGAGATATTGCTGATCTCCTGCTCGCGGTTGCCACGGGTGTCGGTGCCCACGGTCATCAACTGCAGATAATCGACGATGACCATCTGGATGTCGTGTTGGGCTTTCAAACGGCGGCATTTGGCCCTGAGTTCAAAGATGGATAATGCAGGGGTGTCATCAATAAACAGGGGAGCATCGGTAAGGCTGGCAATGCGGGCATTGAGCTGCTGCCATTCATACTGCTCGAGGTTACCCCGCTTCAGCTTATCGGCTTCCAGTTCTGTTTCGCTGGCGATGAGACGTGTTACCAGTTGCACGCCCGACATCTCGAGGGAGAACATGGCAATGGGGCGCTTGAAATCAACAGCAATGTTTCGGGCCATGGTAAGCACGAAAGCTGTTTTCCCCATTCCGGGGCGGGCCGCCATCACCACCAGGTCCGACTTTTGCCATCCCGCGGTAATGCGGTCAAGGGCGGCAAAGCCTGAGGGAACGCCACTCAGGTGCCCTTCCTGCTTGGTTGCTTTTTCAATCTGATCCACGGCATCGCGGACCAGGTCCATCATGGTATTGTAGCTTCGGCGAAGGTTGTGCTCGCTGACGGCAAACAATTCGCGCTCGGCTCTGTCGAGGATATCGAACACATCGGTGGTATCCTCATAGCAATCCTTGATGATCTCTGAGGAGATCTTGATAAGCTGGCGCTGCAAGAATTTCTGGAGGACGATACGGGTATGGTATTCAACGTTGGCAGCTGAGGCCACACGGTTGGTGAGCTGCGAGACATAATAGGCGCCTCCGACCATTTCAAGGTTGCCCTGGGTCTTTAGCTCCTGAGTCACCGTAAGGATGTCAACAGGTTTTGACTGGGAAAAAAGGGCCAGGATAGCGGCAAAGATCTTTTGGTGGGCTTCCTTATAGAAAACATCCTCCTTGAGGATGTCGATTACGTTGCTGACGGCATCCTGCTCGAGCAGCATGGCGCCCAAAACGGCCTCCTCCAGGTCAACAGCCTGCGGGGGAACCCGTCCGTGATCCAGATAATCAACCGGAGCCGATGTTCTTTTCCCTTTTCTGGCAAGGGTTTCGCGAGTCTGCTGTTCCTTTTGTTCCATTTTTCAAAATTAATAATTCAAACCCGAGGGGAGGCAGTTTTTCCGAAATAATATTAACAATTAAGAAAAAAAACATGCATTGCAGCAGCCAACAAGCATTTCAGACATCTGCCAACTCGCGGGCAAACTCAAGCAACTTTTTTGTATTTGAAACACGGGCCGAATGAAAAACCTTAACATCGCGCATTACCTTTTCGTGATCTTCCTTTAGGTTTCCGAGGGCCAGTTTTTCCAGGGCCAGGGCGGCTTCCAAACGGGTTTTGATCTTGCCGGCCGGCTTCAATACAGGCTGATGGAGGCCGGCAAGTATTTCTTCAGGAGTGTCGGCATGGCGCATTCCAGGCCAGGCAATGCTGAAATCGTTGAAAGGCTGAGACAGATCAAGGCTTCGCGCAAGCAAGAGTTTAACTTTCCTTTGCAAAGCATCTTCAGCACCGGCATTTTTCAGCAAAAAGCCCCAGTCGGGTTGCGGTCCGAAAACCAAGATGGTCTCAAAAGCAAGCATCGCATCCAAGATTTTTTCAAGCATGTCCCTTTCGGGGAAAGCCGGGGTGGTGTAAAGGACTGGACGATCTTCAATTACATCCAAACCCCTTAAAGCAAAAGAACAGGGAACGGACTGATAGGGTTTTGTAACCTCAAAAATGGGCAAGGCTGGCTTAAAGTCGAGCCAGGAGAAAACTGCAGCAGGCATTTTTATCCGATCCAGGAAAGCTTTCAGGTCTTTTGAATCAACCACCGCTTGCCCCATGGCCATGCTTTTTACCTGGCGTGCCGTAGTTTTTTCGTCAAGCTCCTTTTCAGGGATGTCTTCTGCTTTGATAATTCCGCTTTCGAAATACCTGAATTTCTGGTCTTCCTCCATACCTTTCAAATCGAATACCGAGCCGGCAGGCACATTTTTCCAGCAGTGGCCAATGAAATCGCAGGGATAAGGCTTGTGGCATTGCGGGCCAATGGGGACTGGCGGCGAATTTTTCAGCTCTACCACCTCCTTCAGCCTTTCAATTTTCTGACCCACCTGCTCTTGTCTTTCAAGCACAAAGGGCAGCACGCTTTCTATTTTAAATAGCTCTGCAGGGTTTATCGGGCCTTTCCTGACAAAGGAAGTATTGATGTAAGCTATGGAAAAGTCAGAAACCTGAACACCCGAACCGGCCATGACAAAATACTGCAGGGAAGCATCCCAAAGGTAGGTCTCAGAAATGGCCTTGCTGCTTTTTACCTCAATGGCATGCCAGCCTTTTTCATTTTTCACCATAATGTCAAGGGCAATGATAACGCCGGCATGCTCAAAAGCCGCCTCGTAAATAACGGTTTCGCCGGCCTCCATAAATTCTGCCGTTTTCTTTACGGAAGCCGCCATCTGAAAATGCGTTTTTGGAGCTGCATTTACCCCGCCAGGAAAAAGTTGTTGAGCATACACCCCCACATTGGTGCCCCTGGAGAATTTGGCCAGCTGCTCAGGCGATATCCGGTCGCGCAAAAACGGCCGCTTCTTATGCAGATACAGCGACTTTTCGCATTGCAGGCCGCGGATAAAGGTGGATTTCGAAAGGACCGAAGACGATTTATTTGAAGGCATAATCATTAATTTTCACACAAAGAAAAGGAAAAGATTCGACCCGTTGTTGAGAAAAATTTGGAAAAAGCCGGGTTGCCGAATTATGTCCCAAAACTATTAAAACGTTCACCTGAAAACCGAATTCCAAATGATTTGAAGGAACCACCAAACGTATTATCTTTACATAATATTTAATCTTATGATTATTCGGTTATTACAGAGGGTTACTCATTTGCTCGATGAAGCGGGCATTCCATATATGCTTTCGGGAAGTATTGCACTCAACCGATACACCATCCCCCGAATGACCCTCGACATTGACATCGTAATCGAACTCAACGTTAATAATCTTGAAAGCTTTCTAAAACTCTGGGGAGAGAATTATTATTTAAACCCAGCTACAGTGCGACAGGAGGTAAAACGCACCGGAATGTTCAATATAATTGATTACGAAAGTGGCTTTAAAATAGACTTCATTGTTCGAAAAAACACGAACTACCGCTTACTGGAATTTCGAAGGAGAAAAAAAGAAAAGATCAATGATGTTGAAGTGTGGATGGTAAGCCCTGAAGACCTGATCATCTCAAAACTGGAATGGATTCAGCTTTTGCAGAGCGACAAACAAATGGAAGACATCAGAAACCTGCGTTCCTTGCCTGGCATCGATCTGGATTACATCAAGAATTGGTGCAAAAAACTAAATTTAAACACATTCGATTTGTTATAATATGTTGGATACGCCCGAAAACATCCTTCAAAAACAAAGGGAGATCATTCACGCCAAAAGTCCGGATGAGCGATTCAGGATTGGCACTGAAGCTATTCATTTCGGGCGGATAATGGTAGAAAGAAGCATAAAACAAAGAAATCCCCTTATCTCAGAAATTGACCTAAAGATTGAAACCTTTAAAAGATGCTACTCCCAAACTTTTGATCCTGAAGAGCTAAATGAAATAATTAATGGCCTTAGAGCATACTTGGAGAAGGTGTTACAAGCTAATCAAAAGGTTTGATTTTTAATTCGACCTTTAGCAAAACCAATATTTTCTTTTTTTGCTTTTCATCAAAACCTGAAATACACACTTGCCAGCACATTTCGCGGCCTGATGGTGTATTCCTTGCTCATGGCCATTAAGCCCCCTATAGCATTATAGGCATATACATTTTGGTTAAAGGCATTTCTGAGCGACAAATTAATACCACCTGGGTTAACGCCTTTCTTAACGCTTTCAGGCGCAATGACAAATTCTATATTAATTGAGTCACCGTAATGACAAATTTTATATAAATTTTGTCAGTTGAATGTCATATTAAGCATTTTTTTAAAGCACCCAACACTAAATACACACTGATCAATACTGAAAATTATCTGAGGTTTATTACGCAAAAGGATTTGTAATTTATTTAGTCAGGGCATGAACGGTAGTCATAAAATAAATTCTTCCAAATTGCCTGGATGCACTAGCTTCTGCGAAGCAATTTTATAAGAGCGGAGAAAAGTTTTGGAAAATCGGGCGTCATTCTTCTCATTCCATTTGAATTCGAAAAGATGATACGCACCATTTACCTCTTCAATATAATCAATTTCTTGCTGCTGGGTTGTACGCCAAAAATATGATTTCGCGTCAGACTCATTGTAGCGATTGTTTTTTAGTCTTTCGCAGATGATAAAATTTTCCCATAAAGCTCCGGTATCTGCTCGGGACTGTACCGGCTGAAAATTTCCCACTATGGCATTACGGATTCCATTGTCCCAAAAATATATTTTTTTCCCTTTTCTGATCTCATTCCGTACATTTTTATTCAAAGCTGGTAAACGAAAGATTATATAAGTTTTCTCAAGCAAATCAATGTATTTCTCTACCGTATTTGAATCTGCCCTTATCGTATTGGCAATTTCTGAATACGAAACTTCCGAACCCAGCTGTAATGCAAGGGCTGCCAGAATTTTCTCAAGAAGCACCGGCTTTTTGATCTGCTCCAACATCAACAGATCTTTATAAAGGTAACTTCCGGCAAGAAGTTTGAGCAATTTGCCTTCCATGCCCGGGTTGGTGACAATCTCAGGGTAATAACCATAAACCAGTCGGTGTTTCAGCAACCGTTTTTCTTCAAGAAGACCATGATTATCAATCATTTCCTTAAAGGATAAAGGAAATAAGTGAAATTCATATTTTCGACCCGTAAGGGATTCACTGAACTTATTGGCAAGTTCAAATGCAGATGAGCCGGTAGCAATTACCTGTACATCTTTAATCTTGTCGGTAATTAATTTTAAAGTGAGACCAATATTGGTAATATTCTGGGCTTCATCAATAATTATCAGTTTATGGTTGCCGAAAAGCATTTTTAATTGCGTTGAAGTAATTTTTTCAAGTTGTTGACGCACATCAGGTTCATCACCATTCAGATGCAAATGGGATATGCCGGTTTTTTGAACAATACTCTCCAGAAGGGTTGTTTTACCTACCTGTCGGGCGCCAAAAATAAGTATAGCCTTTCTTCTCTGATCATTAAAGAAATACTTTTGGATAGTATCTTGAAGTTGTCGTTTTATCATGGGAAAATATTTTACTTGTAAAAATATGGTTTTTCACGAAATAATCCTATTAATATTATAATATTCCTTGATTCAAATCAAATTTTATTATGTTTTTCTCTGATTTAAATCAGATTTCACTATGTTTTTTACGACATGCCCCGCTAAACGGCAATTCGCTTTAAACATCATTTAATTTGTAATTCAATGGATTTCTGCTCATTAGGCATCCCTGTGCAATGCTTCTGACTTTTGTTTAAAACCAAGGCTGTACTACCTGTTCCTCCGCAAACTCCTCAAGGGGTTCATCATGCGATTAAAGAGGCTGATGTCTTCGGTTATAATTTGGGCAATACCATCGAGCATGGCATGGTGCCCCAGATTAATTTCATAACTGGTTACCAATTGATTATTTAAGCTTACCTGCACCGGGTAATGATCGCTGGATGGAATGGCGGCAACGTGTATTACTTCGCCCTGTATTACTCCAAATTCCTGGTACGGATAATTTGACAGACGGATGTTTACCCGGTTACCGGTTTTAACTTTTCCTGAACCATGCAAGGGGATACCACCACGTGCGATGAACTGCCCGTAATCATCCGGGATGATAGAAAAAACCTGATCTCCGGCATTAACCTGCTGATTTGGGTTCCAAACACTGGAAAAAACCAATTCGCCACTTACCGGGGCCACAAAAGCATAACTTTTTTCCCATTGCAGGAACTGGCTTTTCAGGTTCTCAAAACTGCTTTGCACCCGCATGCGGAATTCAGATTGTCTTTGGGTATAATCCATTTGTGTTTCAAGCAGCGTGGAACGGATATCGTTTTTCTGGACTTCAAGATTGATAAGGTGGCTTTGGTAGTCTTCCAGGGTAATGTGACGTGAGAGGTACTCTGAGTGGGTGCGTTCATAATCTAAAGGAGAGATAAATTGCTGAACCACAAGTGCAGAATCACGTTGATAATTCTGCCTTGAGAGTTGATATATCTGGCGGAATGTTTCCAGTTGCCTTTGGATTTGCTGCTCCAGATGATGCCGCATTGTCAGTTGGGTTTGCAAATGGTTTTTCCTTTGGGCATGGTAATTCAGGGCTTCAAATTGCTCTTTATCGTGTAGGGCTTTTAGCCAGTCATTGTAAACGTTTTGAAGTTGCCCAAGATTAATGTTTTGGGGTAGGTTGCTGATGGAAAAGGATAGTTCTCCATGAAGATGAAATGGCTCTCCCAAAAGAGTTTGCCGCAACCAAAGTATGTTATCAAGTTGAAGTGGCGATTCAATAACAGCAATAAGCTCACCTTTTTCAATATGTTCACCCTCTTGCCTGAAAATACGCTCCATCTTTCCGCTGCTTATCGCCACCAGGTTTACCGGTGGATTATCGGCCATTACCACTACAGGGGCCTCAATAATATCCGGGTATTGAAACAACATGCTTCCTCCCAGCAGCACAAAAACAAAGAAAGCGACAATCCCGATGCCTGATCGCAGCAACCAGCCGGGAGCCGAGCCCAGTATTTCGTTCAGGGGCGTGGGATCGGTGGAGTAATAAAAATCTTCCTGTTGTTGGGTTTTGGGTTCTTCCATAGAATCAATATTTTTTAGTTGCCCAACTCCAGCTGGTTTTTCACCAACTGGTAATAAGCTCCTTTGATGGCTGTGAGTTCCCCGTGGGTGCCTTGTTCGATGATGCGCCCTTTGTCAAGAACCACGATCTGATCGGCATTTTTCACAGTACTGAGCCGATGGGCCACGATTACCACCGTGCGGCCACGGAAAAACTGATTAAGCTGCTCCATAATGATTTTCTCATTATTGGCATCCAGGGCATTGGTGGCTTCGTCAAAGAATAGGTATTCCGGGTCTTTGTAAACGGCACGGGCTATGAGCAGGCGTTGCTTTTGCCCCTGGCTCAACCCTATCCCCTCCTGCCCTATCTTGGTGTTCAGGCCCAGGGGAAGGCTGTTTACATATTCTTCAATATTTGCCACCTTCAGGGCTTGCTGCAGTTTATCGTGCCGTGGAGCACTGTCGCTCATGGTAATATTTCCTGCAATGGTATCGGAGAAAATAAACCCGTCCTGCATCACCACTCCGCATTTGCCGCGCCAGGTAGCAGGTTCAACAGATTGCAGGGGGTAATTGCCCACTTTGATTTCACCACTCAGCGGCGGGTAAAAGCCCAGCAGCATTTTTATCAAGGTGGTTTTGCCACTGCCGCTGGCCCCTACAATCGCGGTTACTTTGGATTGTGGGATTTCCAAATCGAGCGATTTCAGCACTTTTACCTCATCAGCACCGGGATACTGAAAGTCCAGCGACTGCACGTACAACGATCTATCAGCAGGTAAATTACTTACGCGCTGATAATCCACCTGCATCTCGTCTTCCTTGTTGTGTATTTCGCCCATCCGCTCAAAGCTGATTTTGGCATCCTGGAAGGCATGCATAAACCCGATCATTTGCTCTACCGGGGCATTGAGCTGCCCAAGGATGTATTGTATGGCCAGCATCATACCCAGGGTAAGTTGTCCTTCCAGCACCAGTTTGGCAGCCAGGAAAGTAATCAGGATGTTTTTCCCCTCATTGAAAAAGAAGGCTCCGGCCTGCTGGTACTGGCTTAGGGCAAGGCGTTTTCGGTTGATGCGAAACAGGCGGGCCTGCACCTGCTCCCAGTCCCAGCGTTTGGATTTTTCGCAATTGTTGAGTTTGATTTCCTGGATACCCGTGATGATCTGGATGAGCTGGCTTTGATTTTCAGACATGCGGCCGAACATCTTGTGGTCCAGCTCCCGGCGTTTGCGCATAAACAGCAGCACCCATACCAGGTACAGGGAGGTAAACAGCAAAAAGATACC
>JAAYLH010000037.1 GCA_012521995.1 Bacteroidales bacterium
GCGGATCTCACCTCAGCGCCAATCACCTGAGGGCCGGCACAGGCAACTGGGTTTATGGTAAGGCCACCATCATCCACAAGGGGCGTAATACCCATTTGTGGAATATCGATATTTTTGACGAACAGGACCAGCTCATCTCCAGCTGCCGCCTGACCAACTTCATTATCAAAAGAAACCTCTATTAGGTCAATTCTTCTGCGGTATGCAACTGACGGCCCTGATCAGCGAACTGCTTGAAAAAAACCAGCCCATGGTGTGTTACCGCCTTCCCGGGGCCACTCAGCCTGTTTGCTTGGCAGGCGGCGCTTTCAGCCAGGTAACCGACCCTTCAGCCCTTCCCTCCGCCGAAGGTTTCATCATTGCCCCCTTTCATCCTTCTCCTGGAAATCATACACTGCTCTACGAGGATGGTATGAGGCTGGAGGGTTGGAATCCGGTCATCCCTGCCCTGGTTTCTGAAAGCCCGGTCAACCCCCGGCCTGAATATGTTGAATCGTATAAATGTATTGACATTGAGGAGTATAACAACCAGGCTGACCACATGGTTAAGAAGTTGAGAGCGGGTGAACTGAGAAAAGTCGTCCTTTCACGGGTGGTTCATCATTCCCTGCAAGAGGGTTTTCATGCGGGATTGTTTTTTGAGTTGCTTTGCCAGACCTATCCAAATGCTTTCGTTTATCTCTTCAATGATGGAAAAAGGGAGGTTTGGACAGGGGCTACCCCTGAGGTTTTGCTGGAGGTAAACCAGGGCCAGGGAGAAACCATGTCTTTGGCTGCCACCCTGCCTTCCCGCAAGGGCGGAAACTGGGAGCCGGAATGGCAAATCAAGGAAAAAGCAGAACAATTCCTAGTGACGCAGTTTATTCGTGATAAACTCATTACCAGTGAAATAAAGGAATTTATTGAAGAAGAACTTGAAACACGTCAGGCCGGCCCTGTGATGCACCTGCTGAAGCGCTTCCGCTTTGAAATTCCCGCTGAATTTCCACCCCTGAAACTTGCCCTTGCACTCCATCCCACCCCTGCGGTTTGCGGCTTGCCCCGGAAGGAAGCCCTTCACGAAATCCTTAAGGTGGAATGTCACGATCGCGGGTATTATTCAGGATTTCTGGGACCTTTTTCGAACAAGGAGGCAACCCACTTGTTCGTCAATTTAAGATGCATGCAGATTATTGATAAAAATGCATTTATTTTTGTGGGAGGCGGACTGCTGGCCGAATCTGACATCGAACGCGAATGGCAGGAAACCGAGTTAAAGGCTGAGACCTTGCTTTCGGTCATCCGGAAACTAAACTGAAAAGATTATGCTGCACGACAGGATGGGATTGGAGCATTTGGCTGAACTGATGCACAGGCGTGGTATCAGCCACCTGGTCATTTCACCGGGTTCACGCAATGCCCCCATCATTGATGCCTTCTGCAAGCGCCGCGGCTTCAAGTGCAAAGCCATCGTTGACGAGCGCAGTGCCGCCTTTTTTGCCCTGGGAATGGCCCAGCAGCTTCAGCAAACCGTCGCCATTGCCTGTACCTCAGGCACTGCACCCCTCAACTTTGCGCCTGCCATTGCAGAAGCCTATTACCAGCGCATACCCTTGCTGGTGCTGACGGCCGACCGCCCCGTGGAGTTTATCGACCAGGGAGACGGGCAGACCATGCGCCAGCAAAATGTATTTGCCAACTTTATCCGAAAAAGTTTTCAGTTCCCGCAAAGCATCAAAACGCCCGATGACCTTTGGTATGCCAACCGCCTGGCCTCTGAGGCCCTGAATGCCTGCACCGAACCCGTTCCCGGACCTGTCCATATCAACCTGCCCTTTTCTGAACCCCTGTATGGTGTGACTATTCCTCAGGTTCCTGAACACAAGGACTTTACAATTGCTGAAACGGAACCGGTGTTAACCGAACGGGCAAAAAATGAATTGCTGCAGGATTGGCAATCGGGCAAAAAGAAACTGGTGATCGTAGGCCAGCTTGCTCCCGACCCTGTCTTGTCCGGCCTGCTTGAGCAATTGTCTGAAGACCCTTCCGTGGCCATTCTCACAGAGGCTACCTCCAATCTTTACGATTCGCGCTTCATCGCATGGATAGATCGTTGCCTGGCAGCCATGCCCGCTGAAAACCAGCAGTATGTGCCCGATCTGCTGATCACCTTCGGGGGGGCAGTGGTCTCCAAAAGAATCAAATCCTGGTTGAGGAAAGTCCCGGTGAAACATCACTGGCATATTGACCTTGCCGACCGTTCGATGGATACTTATCAGCACCTGAGCCGCAGCATCCCTATGCCCCCCCTGGCCTTCTTCAGGCAGTGGCTCCCGATGCTGCCCAAAGGGGAGGGGGCATACGCTGAAAATTGGCTGCAGCTCTCAGAAAAGGCCCGGAAAGCCCACAATGCTTTTCTGCAATCCTGCCCTTATACCGACCTCAGCATCTTCCAAAAGATCGTGGAAGCCACCCCGGCTGCTTACGATATTCACCTGGCCAACAGCACTCCCGTGCGCTATGCCCAGCTTTTTGAATACAAGCATCCTTTCCGCTTTGACTCCAACCGCGGGGTGAGCGGCATTGATGGAAGCATCTCTACCGCCGCCGGCGCCGCCTTTATTTCAGGCAAGCCCACCCTGATGATCACAGGCGACCTGGGGTTTTTTTACGATTCCAACGCACTGTGGAACAAGCACTTGCCTGCCAAGCTGAAGATCATCGTGATCAACAACGGGGGTGGGGGCATTTTCCGCTACCTCGAAGGGCCTGATAAGACCGGCTTGCTGGAGGAGTTCTTTGAAGCCAGCCACGACACCTCCGCCGAATACATAGCCAAAGCCTTTGGATTCGACTATTTCCAGGCTTTTGATGAGGAAAGCCTTGGGCGTGAACTCCCTGCATTTTTCCGCCCGGGCAGCAAAGCCTCCATCCTCGAAGTCAAAAGCCCGGCGAAGGAAAGCGCCGCTACCCTGCGGGCTTATTTTCGCCATCTGGCCGGGGCCTGATACCCTGCTTTCAATTCATTGAAGCAATCCGCATTTTTTCTTGCGATTATTTATACTTTTGGAAAACAAAAAGGCTTTTCCGGCATTTATCTTTGTAAAAAACAAAAGAGAAAATGGATTCAAAACGCATCTGGACCCCGGTCAAATCCTATAAGGACATACGCTTTGAGGTGTATGACCACATCGCTAAGATCACCCTCAACCGCCCTGAAGTGCACAACGCCTTCCGGCCGACCACTACCTTCGAAATGGCCGACGCCCTCGATATTTGCCGCGAACGCCAGGACATCTACACCATTATCCTGACGGGCGAAGGCGACAAGGCCTTCTGCAGCGGGGGCGATCAACAGGTGAAGGGCCACGGCGGCTATATCGACGAGGAAGGCATTCCCCGTCTGAATGTCCTCGACGTGCAGCGCCGCATCCGTTCCATGCCCAAGCCCGTCGTCGCCATGGTCAATGGCTGGGCGGTAGGGGGCGGGCACGTCCTCCACGTGATCTGCGACCTCACCATTGCCTCCGACCACGCCCGCTTCGGGCAGGTGGGGCCCAAGGTGGGAAGCTTCGATGCAGGACTGGGCAGCAGCTACCTGGCCAGCATCGTCGGACAAAAGAAAGCCCGTGAGATCTGGTTCCTCAACCAGTTTTATTCGGCTAAGGAAGCCCTGGAGATGGGCCTGGTCAACAAGGTGGTCCCCCTCGAACAGCTTGAAGATACCACCGTTGATTGGTGCCAGATCATGCACAAGCGAAGTCCCATGGCTTTGCGGATGATCAAGCTGGGCCTCAACGCCGAACTCGATGGGCAGGTTGGCCTCCAGGAATTTGCCGGCAATGCCACCCTGCTGTATTACCTCACCGAGGAAGCCCAGGAAGGCAAAAACGCTTTTCTGGAAAAACGCGATCCTGATTTTCATAATTACCCCAAATTCCCATAAAGCCTCTTATGGCCAGCATTCAATCCTGGATAAAAGCAGCCCGGCTGCGTACCCTGCCCCTGGCACTGGCAAGCATTGCCATGGGCGGACTGGTGGCGGCCACACACCCCAGGTTTAACTTGCGCGCAGCCCTGATGGCCGCACTGACTACCCTGCTCCTGCAAATCCTTTCCAACCTTGCCAACGACTATGGCGACTCCTCCTCGGGCATTGACAACGAACACCGCGTGGGGCCCAAACGCACCGTACAATCCGGTGAGATCAGTGCAGCCTCAATGAAAAAGGCCGTGATCCTCTTTTCCTTCCTTTCGCTGCTCAGCGGCCTGCTGTTGATATTCTGGGCGGCAAGCCTGCCCGTAAAAACGACGGCCCTGTTCCTGTTGCTCGGACTGGCAGCCATCACTGCAGCCATCAAGTATACCGTGGGAAAAAACCCCTACGGCTATGTTGGACTGGGCGATTTCTTCGTGTTCCTTTTCTTTGGCATCGTGGGTGTGGCAGGCACCTGGTATCTGTCCACCAAAGCCTGGGATCCACTGATCCTGCTTCCCGCATCTGCCCTGGGCTTGCTCAGCACGGGGGTGCTCAACCTCAACAATATGCGCGACATCGCCAATGACCAGCAAAAGGGAAAAAACACCCTGGTGGTCAAGCTTGGGCTCTCAGGAGCCTTTCTCTACCACTGCCTGCTGATCCTGCTGCCCTTTTTGCTGCTGATTCTTTATACCCTGCTCTCGGGTGCCGACCCCCGGGTGTTTCTCTTTCTGATCCTGCTTCCCCTCTTTGTGGTCGATCTGGTCCGTATCCCGCAGTCATTCGGGGGCGCCATGCTTGATCCTTTCCTCCGCAAACTGGCCATCAAGACCTTGCTGCTGACTCTCTTCTTTGGCGTATTATTGAATCTGAAGTAATGCTCAGGGCCTCCTATATCCCCCATGGACTCGTTTTTAAGCGCCCTGCGGGCACTTCAAGAGGGCAACTGGTGACCAAGGACTCTTGGTACCTGATCATTCGTCAGGAGGGCTATAACAGCCCCGCAGGCATAGGCGAGTGCAGCATCATTCCCGCCTTAAGTCCTGATGATCCAAAAAACATTGAAGCAGAACTTCAAACCCTTTGCAGGGACATCAACCACCACGCACATTGGGTGGCCCGGCAAGGCTCAAGGTTTCCTGCCATTCGGTTTGCCCTGGAAACCGCCCTCAACGACCTTGTCCTTGGCGGGAAAAGGCTCTTTTACCAGGATGATTTCAATTTGGGCAAAAAGGGAATCCCCATCAACGGCCTGATCTGGATGGGCGAACCGGATTTTATGAAACAGCAGATTCGCGAAAAGCTCGATGCCGGCTTTACCTGCATCAAGATCAAAATCGGGGCCATCGATTTCGGGGAAGAGCTGGCCCTGCTGAAAATGATCCGTAGGGAATATAGCCCGGAGACCATCGAGATTCGCGTGGATGCCAACGGGGCCTTTTCGCCCGGCGAAGCCCTTGAAAAGCTCAACCGCCTCTCTGAGTTTCTGCTGCATTCCATTGAACAGCCCATCCGGCAAGGGCAGCCTGAAGCCATGGCCAGCCTTTGCGCCTCCAGCCCCCTGCCCATTGCCCTCGATGAGGAACTGATCGGAATCAGCGATCCCGAAACCCGCAAACGCCTCCTGGAGGCCATCCGCCCGCAGTATATCATCCTGAAGCCCAGTCTGCTGGGCGGCCTCAAGGCTACCGCCGAATGGGCCGCACTGGCTGATGCATTGAACATCGGCTGGTGGGTCACCTCGGCCCTCGAGTCCAACATCGGGCTCAACGCCATTGCCCAATGGACCTATCAGAACGCCAACGATATGCCCCAGGGCCTGGGCACCGGGCAGCTATACACCAACAATATCCCTTCGCCCCTAACCATTGAAAGGGGACAACTCTTTCATCACCCTCAGCTGGGCTGGGACCTTAAACTGTTTGAAGATGAAGGAACTTTTGCCTGACACGCTTACGCTGAATGGCCGCCAGTATGATGCTGCAGCCCTCAGGGAATGGGCAGGGCAGGAGACCCCTTTTCCCGATCCCCTTTTGGGAAAACTCAGGGCTTTTCTCAGGGAATGGCTGGATGAAGATTCCCGTATTACCCTGAAAACCAGCGGCAGCACCGGCCCGCCCAAGCTGATCCGCATTGAAAAGGCCAGGATGATAAACAGCGCTAGGTTGACCGGCGATTTCTTTGGCCTGAAACCCGGAATGAAAGCCCTGCTCTGCCTCTCGCCCGATTTCATTGCAGGCAAAATGATGATCGTCAGGGCCATGCTGCTGGGCCTTGACCTGGTCACCACCCATGTGGAAGCCAACCCGGTAAAAGAACTCGATCAGACCATCCATTTCACCGCCATGGTTCCCCTGCAGGTGGCCGGTATCCTCCAGCACAATCCGCAGAAATTCAGCCTGCTCCCCTCGCTCATCATAGGGGGAGGACCCCTGCCACCCAGCCTGGAAGCGCAACTGCAGGGGGTCAGCACCCGCTGCTGGCACACCTATGCCATGACCGAGACCCTGAGCCACGTGGCCCTGCGCGCCATCAACGGCCCCGGGCGAAGCGAATGGTTCAAGCCTATGGAAGGGGTCAGCGTAGCCCTCGATGCCCGCGGATGCCTGCTGATCGACGCCCCCGCCCTGGCCCCCGGAAAGGTCATCACCAATGACCTGGCCGAACTCGATGGGCAGCGGTTCCGAATCCTTGGACGCATCGACGACGTGATCATCAGCGCCGGCCATAAGCTCCATCCCGCCCTGCTCGAACAGAAGATCGGCCGGGTGGTCACCACCCCCTTTTTTCTGGCCGCCGAGCCCCATCCCCGGGCCGGACAGCGCCTGGTTCTCTATCTTGAAGGCGATTTTAATGAAAAGAATACCAGCGCTTTAATGGATCAACTGAAAGCATTGCTTGAAGCCCACGAACTCCCCCGCAAGATCCTTTCCATCCCCCGCTTCAAATACCTCGAAAGCGGGAAAATCGACCGCCGGGGAAGCATTGCCTCCTAGGCTCCTTTTTCATTCAAGCAAAGTCCTTTCCTTTAGAATTCTTTATTCGCCAATTCTTGTTCATTATTCAACAAAACCTTTCTTTTTTCAAACTCCTGATCTCAGAACAAAGAACAAGGAATAAAGAATAACAAAGTATTTTAAGATAGAGCCTTGAACCCTGCCTGCGGAGGGCAGCCTGGGTTGATCTGAGATCAAAAAGTTACTGGTTCAAGCCTGCCTGCCCCAGGAACGGTTTAAGGTTGCAGGGGGAGAAATTATCAATATTATCAAAATTGTCAATATTGTCACTTCCTTTTTTTTGACAATATCCCTGCCGGTGAAAATGGCATGGGGCATGGGGCCAGAAACCCGAAACCCATTCAACAATTCAACCATTGCCCAAAAACGGTCAACGTCATTTAGGCATTGACACACCTTTACCTTTTAACCTTAAACCTTGAACCCCAACCCCAACCTTTCCTCCTGCCTTGGTCGCTTCCCCCTCGTTTTTTGTGCGAAACGAATGGGAGCTGAAACAGGCCAGGAACGGAGTTGGAACGGACTTGAAACGGAGGGGGTCTGCCGATTTAGGGTAAGGGAGAGGGAAAAAAGACAATATTTAA
>JAAYLH010000038.1 GCA_012521995.1 Bacteroidales bacterium
ATCCCAATGATGTGGAATTTGGGAATGTAAGAAAATTCTTATCATCCTTAAAACCATTTAACGGGCCTTCAATAAGGAGGCTCCTGCTTTAACCAACGGAAAAGGAAAAAATGATCATAGAAACGCAGCACATGAACGGCACCAAAATTGCCGAAGTGATTTCGGAAGTGCAAATCATAACCAAGGCCAGAGACGGGATAGACTTAATGGGAAACCTTTACTACCAAGGCTTTATTAAAATTGTGATTTACGAGAAAAACATCACGCCTGATTTTTTTGACCTAAAAAGCGGATTTGCCGGTGAGATCCTTCAAAAGTTTTCCACTTACCGTATCCCCTTGGCTATTGTGGGCGATTTTGCCAAATACCCGGGCAAAAGCCTGAATGATTTTATTCTTGAAAGCAACAAAGGCAGGCATGTCAGCTTTGTATCGACAAGCGCTGAAGCATAAAAAATCCTTTCTGACAGATGAGTGAGCACAAACCCAAAAGCACAAAACTAAAACCGGCACAAGAACCGGCAATATTTTTTAATTCACAGGATGAGTTTAGAAAATGGCTGGAGATTCACCACGAAAAGGAGACCGAACTCGTTGTCGGGTTTTATAAGGTGGATAGCGGAAAACCCTCAATGACCTGGCCCCAATCCGTTGACCAGGCCCTGTGTTTTGGCTGGATAGATGGGATCAGGAGATCGATTGACAAGGAACGATATTGCATTCGTTTTACCCCGCGCAAGCCAACAAGTAATTGGAGTGAAATCAATATCAGAAAAGTTGAGGAACTCACAAAAGCAGGACTCATGAAGCCTGCCGGCTTGAAGGCTTTCAGCTTAAGGAAAGAAAATAAATCCGGGATTTACTCCTACGAAACGGATTCAGTAATTCTTGATCCAAATTTGGAAAAACAATTTAAAGCCAACAAGGATGCCTGGACGTTTTTTATGAAGCAAGCACCCTCCTATAAAAAAGCCGTCATGCGTTGGATCATGGGAGGGGTGCAGGAAAAAACCAGGCAATCACGATTGGAAAAAACCATCAGGGAAAGCGAAACGCAAAAGCGGATTTCATAAAATGAGCTGCTAACAATACCGGTTATTGTCCGGGCTTTTTTCTTTCCTGTTTTCCAAAAAGTGGTATTTATTCTTACCGCTTTTCATTTTTCCTGGCTTGAACTCCTTTTGGGCTCCCCTCAACTTTATGAGGAAAAAAACAAATCGAAAACCGGGTTTCCATACCATTCGCTTCTTAAATTTAAAATTTTTTAATATATTAGACGCGATATTTCTGATCAAAAATGAATATTCAAATTGAAATTGTATTATTGATTGGGTCGGCATTGTTTTTCCTGAGTATCCTGGCGGGGAAGGCAAGTTCAAGATTTGGGGTGCCTGCCTTATTGTTGTTCCTGGGTGTGGGGATGCTGTTTGGCAGCGATGGGTTTGGAATTCAATTTGAAAACATACGGTTTGCTGCCAACATTGGGACTGTTGCCCTGTGCATCATTCTTTTCTCGGGTGGACTGGACACCAGTATTTCTGAAATTCGCCCCGTCATGGCCCAGGGCGTGATATTGGCCACACTGGGGGTGTTATTGACTGCTGCCATCACAGGGCTTATTGCTTGGTGGTGGCTGGGGATGACCCTGCCATCGGCAGGAATAGGCCTGATGACTTCCTTGTTGCTGGCCTCAACCATGGCGTCAACCGATTCGGCTTCGGTATTTTCAATTCTGCGTTCAAAAGGTCTCTACCTGAAGAATAAGCTTCGGCCGATGCTTGAGCTTGAAAGCGGAAGCAACGACCCTATGGCCTATATCCTTGTGATTTCAATTATAAGCATCATCAAGCAGGGTGCTCAGCCAAACTACTGGCTGGTGGGAGGTTCCTTGTTTTTGCAGCTGGGCATTGGCGCCGTGATGGGATATTCACTGGGGAAACTATCTGTCAGGTTAATCAACCGCATAAAAATAGGGAATGACTCCTTATATCCCATCCTGCTTTTCACCCTCTGCATTTTCATCTTTTCGGTCACTTACCTGGCAAAGGGAAATGGTTTCCTGGCTGTATATATCGGAGGCCTGGTATTGGGAAATTCAAAATTTGTCCACAAACGCTCGTCACTCAATTTTTTTGATGCAATGGCCTGGATGTCCCAGCTCATAATGTTCCTCACCCTGGGATTGCTCGTGAACCCGCACGAACTGGTGCCAATCATCATTCCGGGACTGATCATCAGTTTTTTGATGATATTCTTTTCACGCCCCCTGACGGTGTTTCTATGTTTGCTTCCCTTCCGCAAAATGCCCGTGAAAGATAAAACCTTCATATCGTGGGTTGGCCTTAGGGGAGCGGTCCCCATAATTTTTGCCATATTCCCCCTGGTGGCCAATGTGCCCCACGCCAGGCTCATTTTCAACATTGTTTTTTTCTGCACCCTGGTTTCTTTATTGGTCCAGGGAACATCCCTCCCGTTCCTGGCAAGATGGCTTGATCTGGCAGAAAAACCCAGACCATTAAAAAAAATCAGGGACTTCGATGTGGAATTCTCCAATGACATCAAGTCGGTTACCACCGAAATTGAAATGGAAGCCCGAATCCTTAGCAAAGGAAACCGCCTGATGGATATTTCCTTGCCCGATAAAACCCTTGTGGTAATGGTAAAGCGCGATAACAAATATTTCGTGCCAACCGGGAAGACCCCTTTAAAGGAAAAAGATATGCTGCTGGTAATTACCGATGACCACGAGGCTTTGATTCAGACCTTTAAAGATCTGGGAATTGAGAATGTGTAGAGAGAAAAAATCCCTGCTTGCCGGGGATGCATTTTGACAAGACCTTTGGCAGGGGTTCAAGGTTCTTGCAAGTATTAAGGCCCCTAAAGATGAAACAGAACGATCAGCCAAAGTCCAGGGTCAGACGGGTTAATCCGTGCCATAGCCATAAAACTTTATTCAATAATCAGAAAATCGATTACAATGAGTATTAAGGGCAGGGTGGTCAACTTTTTCATCAGGAATGGTGCATTGCTATCCGCTCTTAGCCCCTATGTTCAGGGAAGCCACTGAGGCGATGAATGAAATTGCAGCATTTACCGCGAAACATTTGAAACTTTAAGAATATTCGTTTCCCGAATCCCCGGTTTCCTGATCAGGAAACCGGAAGGAATGATCTCCCTGTGTTATAAGCCTAAAGGCCTGAATGCATTATAAGGGCTTGGGGCTTGTATTATTCTGATTTTTTCTATATATTTAGACGTTCCAAA
>JAAYLH010000039.1 GCA_012521995.1 Bacteroidales bacterium
GATCGACTCAATGTTGGCTGGGTCAAGGTCCATGATGGCATTCCCATAGTCAACACCACCATACTGGTCAACCCCTGTGGCAAAGTTGCTTACCGGGGTCCCGTCAATGACAAACAAGGGCTGGTTGTTCCCGAAGGAACTGTTACCCCTGATGGTGATGCGCGAAGAAGAACCAATGGCGCCACTGGCGTTGGTGACCTGCACCCCCGCAATTTTCCCCGAGAGGGAGTTCACCAGGTTGGCATCCTTCACTTCCGAAATGTCATCACCCGAAACACCCTGAACTGAATAGCTCAGCGCCCGGCGTTCGCGCGAGATACCAAGGGCCGTCACAACCACACCCTCTATCTCAAACACCTCTACTTCCAGGGCTACATTGATCACTTCGCGCCCTTCAACACGCACCTCCCGGGTCATATACCCGATAAAGGAGAAAATCAGGGCCCCGTCACGAGGTACCTGCAGCTCGTAGCGCCCGTTAAGATCCGTTACCGTACCTACCGTGGTACCACGAACCATAACGGAAACCCCCGGGATGGTCATTCCATCCTTTTGGCTGCTTACCGTTCCTGTTACACGAATCGACTGCGCATACAAGCTTACGCCCATAAACAGCATCAATCCGGTCAGGATCAGAATTCGCTTCATGTTTTGTTGGTTTTAGTGAGTAAATGAGTTGGTTTCCAAAAATGAATCAAGATATCCGATCCATTCAATTGGTAAATGTATTAAAATTTCCTAAAAATTGTTAATTAAAGTTAATTAATTTGGTTATTTAAATTAATTTTATACAGCGCGATTTTTACATGTGTATAAAGCAATTAATTTTACTCAATATCCACTGGTTTTTATTTTCTATTCACAAAAAATACACTTAAAGCTTTATACTAAAAAAAAGTGAAACCGCTGCTTTGTTACAGAAGCTCCTTTTTAGGCTTCTCAGCGATCTCATCAATCATGGGCCCTGTTGGGGATCACCCTGAGATTCAACTCCATTTCGCGCTTCGGGATGGACAAAACCGGTCGGCCGTAATTCCGGGGAGTGGTCTGACCTCCTTGGGGGTCCTTCTGAAAGAGCTACCCCCTCTTCACTGAACCCCAATATGGTGTAAGGCCTGTCATTCAACGCAAAGCATAAAAATTCCGTTAGGGTTGTGCAAATTCGGAACCTATTCCCCCAACACAAAACAGTCTGCTAAAAAATGTGTACTTTTATGCCCCGTAAAAAATCCCGAACGGGAAGATTTGCATGATTTTTTGATATTTTAAAGCAACCAAAATAACCTCAACATGAAGACCCGATTATTGCTCCTCAGCCTTCTGCTCCCCTTAATGATGGGATTACACTCATGCGATTTATTTCCCGAACCCGAACCGCCAAACTACCAGGGCGAGCTGGAATCACTTCTTCCCAACACTCAATACCTGGTGGCTTACTTCCAGGGCACCGACCATGGCCGCTTCCAGCTTCAGTGGATGCAGCAACTGGCGGGCGTCAGGGGCGTTCATGGCGCCGTAGACGTATACAACCTCCAGCCCGCACACCTCGACACACCCTGGGATTTCTATTACAAACAAACTTATCCAAACCTCTATACAATCGCCGCAAATGCCGATCTGCTTGGGAGCAAGTCTTACCGTGGCATATCACGCGTCTTGCAAGCCTGGAACATGGGCATGGTAACCGATACCTGGGGCAATGTGCCCAATACAACGGCCCTCGATTACATCAGGGGGTTCTATCCTTCTTATGACCAGCAAAGCGACATCTACCTCCATCTCCTGGGATTGCTCAACGACGCCATTGTCGATTTAAACCAGGGAATCACCGGCGACACCATCAAGCCGGGTGAAGATCACGACCTCATTTATGGGGGTGACCTGCAGCAATGGATCAGGGCTGCCCATGCCATCCGCCTGCGTTACACCCTGCGCCTGGCCCACCAGGCAGGAGACTATGATATGGCCACTGCATCTATTGTCCCGGAAAATATGATGACAAGCAACCAGGATGATATGGAGTATTATTTCACGGGCAACCAGGTCAACCCCCACTATTACTACGACAATACCGTACGCAACAACCGCCTGGGCAAATACCTTGTCGATCGCCTCAAGGCTGACAATGACCCCCGCCTCCCTGTCTTTGTCAAAAAAACTATTACCGATAATGAATATACAGGCAGCGCCCCCGGCGAAAACAACCTCAACGCCTCCTTATTAGGCGGAAATATTGCTTCACAACAGGCTCCCATTGCCCTGATGACCTATGTGGAACAAAAATTCATCGAGGCAGAAATTTACCAGCGAACAGGACAACAAACCCTCGCTGACGAAGCTTTTGAACTTGCCGTAAAGGCATCACTGCAAAAATACAATGTCAGCAACCCCGACTGGGAAGCCGAGCATGCCGAAATCGAAAACGTCAGCCTCCAACAAATCATCGAAGCAAAATATGTGGCCCTTTTCCTCAACCCCGAAGTGTTCAACGATTACCGTCGTACCGGCTTCCCACAGTTGAGCCCCTACAGCTCGGGCACAGGAACCCCGCAATTGCCAAGGCGTTTCATTTACCCTGCGGCTGAAAGCCTTCACAACTCACCCAACGTGCCTCCCGACATCACCATCTTCGATCGCGTGTGGTGGGATGTGGAAAGATAAGCACCGCCCAGGCCAACAACATCGCATGGCAGAAAAAAGGGGAGGCAGGCGTGAAGAAAGAGCGCCTGCCTCCCTCTCTTTTAATATGGCACCCCTGTCATCCTGAACGGAACGAAGGGAAGTGAAGGATCCCATTCATAAGCAGCACCCTCCCCTTGCCAACGAAGCCGGACGCACCTATTACCAGCGCGTGAGCCGTTTCTATCCCGGCTATTCCGAGGCCGAGACCGGCAAGCAATAAGACCACTGCCTGAAATCGAACCGCGGCGGGGTTACCCTGAAGACCTTTTTCTGGCTGGCCAGGAACGCAGGCATCGGAACTGCACCCGACCCGGAAGAAATGGAGGAGCAAGAAACCCCGATGCCCACCTTTCCCTTTGAACGTGATGGGGAAAATTTCCACTATTTCCATTATTTCCACTATTTCCATTTCCTAAAAAATGAAAATTTCCCTGTTTTTTTGCAAAAGGTGATGGAGGTGGCTGATAGCGATGAGGAACGTGACCTTTTGCTGCTGGGTTCCATCACCACTTTAAGTGCCTGCCTGGGAAGGATTTATGGGATTTATGACAACCGGAGGGTGTATCCCAATTTATTTCTGTTCGTCAGTGCCCGGGCCTCTGCCGGCAAAGGCCGGCTGACACTCTGCAAGAAGCTGGTGCAGAAGATCCACCGGATGCTGCGCCAGGAAGCGGAGAACCTCCAGGAGCGCTACCAGCAGGAACTCGGGGAGTATAATGACCAGAAAGGAAAAAAGAACGCCGCCGAGCGCCCCCGCAAACCCCCCGAGCTGATGCTGTTCATCCCCGCCAACAGCAGCACCACCGGATTCTTCCAGCTCCTGTACGACAACCAGGGCAAGGGACTGGTGATCGAAACCGAAGGGGATACCCTTTCGCAAACTTTCAAGACGGATTACGGAAACTATTCGGATGGCTTTCGCAAAGCCTTTCACCACGAGACCATCAGTTATTTCCGCCGGACCGACAAGGAGTATGTCGACATCGACACCCCCAGGGTCTCTGCCGTCCTTTCGGGCACCCCCAACCAGGTGGGCAACCTGATCCACAGCAGCGAAAACGGGCTGTTCAGCCGGTTTATGTTTTATTATATGAACGTGATCCCGGTGTGGAAGAATGTCTTTGCCCGGAAGGTGAACCAGGAACTGGATGAATATTTTGAAACCCTTGGGCAGGAGTTCTTCGACCTGTATGAACGGCTGCAGGGCTCGTTCGACATTCGCTTCAGCCTCAGCGAGGAGCAGGAGGAACGCTTCAACGCTTTCTTCGAGGACCTCCACGGGAAATACCTTTACCTGCAGGGCCTCGACTACGTGGCCACCGTCCGCAGGCTGGGACTGATCTTCTTCAGGATTTGTATGGTGCTCAGCGCCCTCCGCTTGATTGAACAGGATAAACTGCCATCCAGGATGGAATGCAGTGACACGGATTTTGGGATTGCCGCGGCAATGATCGGGGTCCTGGTGCAGCATTCCAGCAAGGTGTTCTCCGAGCTGCCCGAGGAAGCCAAACCCGTCCCCCGCAAGAACAAGAAGGAAGAATTCCTGCAATTACTTCCTGCGGAATTCAATCGCCAGGCTTACCAGGAAATCGCTCGTAAACTGACAATTCCAACCACCACCGCTGACCGGTATGTTAATTGTTTTGTGGAAAAGGCTTTTGTCTACCGCGACAGGCGTGATTCTTACCTAAAGAACAAGCATTAAGCCATTTCAAGGTTCAATACTAATTTTCATTTTTTCAAAGTGGAAATAGTGGAAATAGTGGAAATATTGAAAATAGCGATAATGTCGATATGTTAAAAAGAAGGTAAGAATGGAGGAATAATTAAACAGGAAATCCGTGTTGAACGCAGTTCATCCGTGGGTTCGGCGATCCGTGAAAGAAAGAAAAAATGGATGCCGCAGGGGCAGTTGCAGAGACAGGGCAATTCCTGTCTCTACGATTGATCCCCGCCAGGCCCGGAAATCACCACGCCCGGCCATAATCCGTGGTATCCGTCAAAATCCGTGAAATCCCCCTACCAAGTCCGTACCAAGTCCGTGTGGGTCCGTGGAAACAGGGAAAGGTTAAGGTTAAGGTTAAGGTTAAGGTTAAGGTTGAGGTTGAGGTTTAACCATTTGATTATTAAAGTAATAAGGTAATAAGGTTCCTGTTTAAGTGGTGGTCCGCTTGTTACTAAGGTAATAAGGTCAAGCCATCAGGTATTTCTGAAACCTTATTACCTTA
>JAAYLH010000040.1 GCA_012521995.1 Bacteroidales bacterium
CCCCGGGACAAGAGGCAATCAGGATCAGTCCCATCGCCACCGAGGGCGGAGGATTTAAAATTATCACCAGAATAAAAGTCAGTGCCGGCAGAATGATAAATTGCGAACCTACGCCCAACATGGCCGATTTGGGATACTTCAGAATGTCTTTAAAGTTCTGAATCCGGATTTCAAGGGCAACCCCAAACATTATCGCAGCCAGGGTGATGTTCATAAACAAAAGGGAACCCTCGCTGAAGTTCAGCCTGATATTGTCAATTCCTTCCAGCAGTGAATACATACCATCGCTTTTTGAAAGCGGTAAAGGTAAGCATATTCCTTCTGGCTTAAACATACATTTAAGGCCAATTATGCCAATCCATTGAACAAAGCGATGATCCATATGGTTTTAATTATATATTCTAAAGACTTCGCCGCCATAAAAGAGCGGATAATTCTAGCTATAGCTTTTAAGGATAATCCAATTATTATCAATAACTTAAATAATTCATTCATGGACAACCCGCTGAAGAGAATCAAGGACATCCAGGCGGAAGGATGCGTCACCATTGTGATGAACACCCACAGAACCCGCCCCGACAACGAACGTGATCCCCTGCTATTGAAAAATCTTCTAAAAAATGCTGAACAGCGGCTCTACGACACCTTCGAGAAACGATTTGTATGGCCTATCATGGAGAACCTGAACAAACTTGCTGAACAAATCGATCACCAGCAAAACCTGGAAAGCCTGATCCTGTTTGCCAACGGCGAAACAGCTGAATATACCCGCTTGCCCATAAAAGTGGAAGACCGCGTAGTGGTCGACAATACCTTTGCCACGCGCGATCTGGTAAGGGCCATGCACCAGGAGAGCAGCTATTACGTGCTGGTCCTAAGCAGGCAGAACGCCAGGCTGATCGAAGCCTTCAACGACAAGGTGATGAAAGAACTGGGCGGCGATTTCCCCGTTAAAAATTACCTTTATTCCACCGACCGGCAAGATCTCTCATCAAACAAAGGCACAGACAACCTTATTGAAGAATTCTTCAACCGCGTGGACAAACTGGTTCAGGCTGCCATTAAGGACCATCCCCTGCCCATACTGCTGGCCACCGAAACCCGTAACGTGCATCACTACACCAAAGTTGCCGACAAAAAACACAACATCATTGGCCACATCAACAAGAACCGCGACGATGAAAAAGCCCACCACATCATTAGCGATGCCTGGGAAGTTGTGCGCACAATCACCAGGGAAAGGAATGCCGCCAGGGTAGTCGAATTGCACAAAGGGGTGGGCAAAGCAAAAGTGAACACAGAGCTTAGCGCTATTTGGAACGCCCTGCAACAGGGCCGTGGCCAAACCCTATTCATCCGCAAGGGTTACTTCCAGTCCGCCCGGGTGGAGGGAAACAGGGTGATTCCCGTCGAAAGGTCCATGAAGGAAAAACCGGGGATCATCGACGACATTGTAGATGAAATGGTCGAGATCAATCTCTCCTTTGGCGGCGACAATGTGTTCCTGGAAGGCAGTGACATAGAAAAATTCGGAAACCTTGCCCTGCTCCTGCGCTTCTAAGCAGCTGCCAGCCAATGAACTTTTTAAGGAAAATTTGGAAAAACAAACCGATAATTAAGAAAATCTTCCCAATTAAAGGGATTTTCATTAAATTTATCCCGCGCAATCATTGAAAATTGAAAATGAACTTTTTATCGTTCACTTAATTAATCAAAAAACAAACGATTATGGCTAATTACAAAATTGAAGATTTGGAAGGCGTAGGCCCCGTGCTTGGTGAAAAATTCCGTAATGCAGGTGTAAACAACACCGACGGCCTGCTGAAGAATACCAAAACGAAAAAGCAGCGCAAAGACCTGGCCGAGAAAACCGGCATCAGCGAAGAGAAAGTCCTGAAGTTTGCCAATATGGTTGACCTTTACCGCATCAAAGGGATTGGTTCAGAATTTGCTGAACTCCTGGAAGCTGCAGGCGTGGATACCGTTCCCGAACTGGCACAGCGCAATGCCGAAAACCTGACAAAGAAAATGGAAGAAGTGAACCTCGACAAGAAACTGGTTCGCCGCACTCCCGCCCTCAAGGAAGTGGAAAACTGGGTAGCCCAGGCTAAAGATCTTCCAAGGGCGCTCGAATATTAAGCGAAACGCTTCTGATCAATAAAAAAGCGGTCATACACCTTCGGGTTGTGTGCCCGCTTTTTTTGGGCCCCGCCACCGGGCAAAACGTTGAAAATTTCCTAAAAAATATAATTCAGTCAAATTATATTATTCTTATTATCAGCATATTAAAAAAACCAAGATAATAGTTTAAACGGTGTTAATACGGTGTTTAGTCGGTTTAAACCGACTAAACACCGTATTAACTATAACCCTGACACGCGCTTTTTCCTTAGGGAATTTTTTAGGATACAAGCTGATTACCTACCGGAAGAACAGGCCGAAAAAAGCCAATAAAAATCCTGAAAGCAATAAATAATTGCTTTTTCGGGTGAATATATTTATTGAAAAAATATCTTTGCAAAAAATATAATGTATGAAACGATCCAATAAGGTTTTTTCTGGATTTCCTTTCGCGGGCTTGATGCTGGCGGTTCTCCTTTTTTCTTGTAGTAATGAAAAGGCCGGGCCTGTATCCAATGAGGAAATGATCATCGTGTACGCCGAGTTCATGCACGAGGTAAATTCCTTTTCGCCTGTAATCACCACCGAACGCGACTTCAGGGCTGATCACCTGTTTTATGGGGAGGAGGCAAGGACATCGGGGCTTGAGGAAGAAAAACAACTGGCAGGTTTCCTGGAGGTGGTTGAAAAGCTTGGCAAGGGCAACATCAGTACCATCCCCCTGGTGCACGCCAAATCTATGTCGGGCGGGCCTGTCGACAGCGTTTTTTACGGCCACATCAAGTCAACCATCCTGGAAGGAATAGCCGCCCAGCCCCGCGTGGATGGCATTTACCTCTCGATGCACGGGGCGATGGGTGTGCAGGGAATGCATGACCCCGAGGGCGAAATCCTGGAAGCCGTCAGGAATCTTGTTGGTCCTGAAGTTCCCATTGCCGTGAGTTTTGACCTGCACGCCAACGTGACCCAAAAAAGGGCAGAAAATGCCGATATGATTGTGGGATACAAAACCAACCCCCACCGCGACCACCACAAGACGGGCCACCGCAGCGGGGAATTGCTGATTCGCACCATGCGGGGAGAGATCGATCCCGTGATGGTCATGAACAAGATGCCCCTGCTCAAGGGCGGCGGCATCAATGTTGACTTCCTTCCACCCTTCCGTAAAATCTTCAGGAGGATGAAAAAAATGGAAAAAGAGGATGGAGTCCTTTCCGTATCCTTTTTCCCGGTGCACATCTGGATCGATGGCCCCGAGCTGGGATATACCACCCTGGCCATTGCCGATGGGAAGCGAGAACTGGCGCAGGAAAAAGCCGATGAGCTGGCCGACATGGCCTGGGCCGTAAGGGATGTCGCCCAGCCCGCGGGCAATACCCCTGAGGAGGCTGTTGAAATAGCCAAAAAGAAAGGATTTGCCCGCCGCTTGGGCACCTTGGTGTTCTGCGATGTTTCGGATGCCGTGGGCACAGGGACCCCCGGCGAAAGCACCTGGATCCTGAAAGCCCTGTTGGAGAAAGGCCCCGAGCTGACTTCCTACATCACCATGCGTGATGAGCAGGCTGCCGGAGAGGCCTGGAATTATGAAATTGGCGAACAAGTCAACCTGACTGTGGGAGGAAAAATTGACACAGTGTACAACCAGCCCATCCAATACAGCGGGGAGATCATCTTTAAAGAGGAAACCAGTTATGGCAAGACCCTGATCATTAAGCACGGCGGCATCCATATGGTGCTGGCCGAACTGCCCATTGCCTCACGCTATACAACCGATTATAAAGACCTGGGCCTCTCCTTATGGAAAGCTGATATTGTCGTAGTGAAGAACCTCTTCCCTTTCCGCTACCGTTATATTCTCTACAACCGCAAGACTGTGAATGTAATCAGCCCGGGCTTGAGCAGCACCGATCCTTTTTCCCTTAATTATCAGCACATCCCACGCCCGATTTATCCGCTTGACGCCATCGGTTCGTGGAAACAACCCGACTGAGGAATAAGGAAAGATATTTAATCCCTTACCGGGTAGTTATCTTAAACCCTTAATGATCAACCACCTAGCCTTTATAAATGGACCCTTGACTCAGGCAGCAAGGATCTCCTGTATCCTTTTCAGTTCCCACTCGTCGAAATATAGGTTGCTGAGGGCTTCCAGGTTCTGATTCAGTTGATTCACGCTGCTTGCGCCAATCAATACAGAGGTGACTCTTTTGTCCCTCAGCAGCCAGGCAATGGCCATCTGGGCAAGAGATTGTCCTCTCTTTCCTGCCACTTCATTCAGTTCCCTGATCACCCGCATTTTGTCTTCGGTGATGTGTTCGGGCCTGAGAAATCCTGTTGGCCTTCCTGCGCGGGAGTCAGATGGGATTCCCTGCAGATAACGGTCGGTCAGCAGGCCCTGGGCCAGGGGCGAGAAGGCAATGCATCCAATCCCGTATTTTTCCAGGGTATCGAGCAAGCCATGCTCCACCCAGCGATCGAGCATGGAGTAGCGGGGCTGGTGGATCAAACAGGGAGTTCCCAGCTGACGAAGGATATTGGCAGCTTGATCGGTTTGCTCTGCCGAATAGTTGGAGATGCCGGCATAAAGCGCTTTCCCCTGTCTGACGGCCTGGTCAAGGGCCATCATGGTTTCCTCCAGGGGGGTATCGGGATCGGGGCGATGGGAGTAGAAGATGTCTACATACTTGAGTTTCATCCTCTTGAGGCTCTGATCGAGACTGCTGAGGAGGTACTTCCGGGAGCCCCATTCGCCATAAGGCCCCGGCCACATCAGGTAGCCAGCCTTGGTGGAGATGATCAGCTCATCGCGATAAGCCCTGAGATCGGTGGCCAGCATACGCCCGAAATTCTCCTCAGCGCTCCCCGGGGGTGGGCCGTAGTTGTTGGCAAGGTCGAAATGGGTGATCCCTGCGTCGAAGGCGCGGTGGACGATCTTACGGCCATTCTCAAAGAGGTCGACGCCCCCGAAATTATGCCAGAGGCCAAGGGAAATGGATGGCAGCAAGAGGCCGCTCCTGCCGGTCCGCTTATATTTCATCCCCTCGTAGCGAGCCGGGTGGGCTTGGTATTTCATTGTCGGTTATTTTTTTTCAAATCTAATCATAATGTAAGGAATTGGACATCCGGATCAAAGAAAAAGAATTCCTTCAGAAATTAATGAGCATTTGGATTTTCGAATTCCTGTTAAGATTTCTTATATTTATGCAGAAATCAAGAACTCAAAAAAACAATACCAATGTACAACAAAGCCATCATCAACATCAAACCTATGGGGTTTATGTGGGATACCCGCGACCCGTTCTTATTCTGTGTGCATCACGCCGATGATTATCCTCCTGCCAATGACCAAATGGGGCCCGAGGCATCGCTTGCAGGGCGCAACCTCGGGCAGGATTTTACCCTGAAGGATGGCTGGCGTATGTATCACGGGGAAATCATCCCTGGGTTTCCGGCCCATCCCCACAGGGGTTTTGAAACCGTTACCGTAGTGCTGAATGGCTTCGTTGACCACAGCGACTCGCATGGGGCGGCCGGGCGATACGGGAATGGTGATGTGCAGTGGATGACTGCCGGCAGCGGGCTTCAGCATTGCGAAATGTTCCCCCTTTTGCAGAAGGACCGGGGCAACCCCCTTGAGCTATTCCAGATATGGATCAACCTCCCTAAGAAGGACAAGTTTGCGCCCCCGTTTTTTAAGATGCTATGGGACAAGGACATTCCTAAAGTAACCCAAACCGATTCCCAGGAAAAAAATACCGAGATCACCCTCATAGCAGGGAGGCTGGGCGATGCTGCTGCCCCTGCCCCCGCCCCTGACTCCTGGGCTGCCGACCCCCGGAATGAAGTGGCCATCTGGCTCATCAAGATGGAGGCAGGTGCCAGCTGGACCCTCCCTGCCGCTTCCCCGGAAGTTAAGCGCACGCTGTATTTCTACCAGGGTGATACCATCACCCTCGCAGGGATTGATGTGGACAACTATCAGTCCATTGAGCTGCTTGGCGAAATGGATGTCATCATTCAGGGCGGCAAAAAGGAATCACGCCTGTTATTGCTTCAGGGGAAACCCATTGCAGAGCCCATTGCCCAATACGGGCCCTTTGTGATGAACACCCAGCAGGAGATCCATCAGGCCATCAGCGACTTCAGGAGGACCCAGTTTGGGGGCTGGCCCTGGCCCCGCTACGATAACGTGCATGGCTGGGAGACAGGACGCTTTGCCCGCTATGCCGACGGAAAGGAAGAAAAACCCTGATCCGGGAACAGCCCTGATTATCTTCGGATAATGGGGCCGAAAAACAAGGCATTCATAAACAGGCGGTTGGTGCCAAACCAGAATCCGCGGCTGTTGGGGTTATCCATAAAAGATATAATGTTTCCCCTACCCCTGCTATTGACCAGGATTCCTGCAGCGTTCTCGATCATTGGACGGTAGGGTTCAAAAATATAGCCGCTCATCAGGTTATCCTCCTCAAAGATCAGGGGATTGGCAAAGGCGCTGCTGTCGGGTTTTGCAAAGGTGTTCCCTGCGATAAACACGGGCACTTCCTCTCTGTGAAAGCCATAGCCAATAGGGTGCGTAATATCGAGCCTGCCCCTGAAAATACTTCCCGGATTTCTCCTGGCACCCAAGTATTGGCTGCGGCTGGCATATGGAACCATCAGCGTATCTTCAGCCACAGGAGTTTTCTTAAATTCAATTTTCACAAACCCATTGTTTCCCAGCCAATTGGATGCATTGCCAAGAGCCACCAGTATGCCCCCTGCCCGCAGCCACCGGTCCAGTGATTCGCGCCCGGACACATTGATACTGCCATAGGAGCCTGACACCATCACCAGGGTATTGTAACGAGAAAGGTCAAGACTGTTGATGCGGTCCGTTTCAACCATTGTTACGGGCATTTCCAAACGCTGATCGAGCAAATGCCACACTTCACCCGCCTCGCGGCTGTTTACCCCCTGCCCCACCAGCATCAATACTGAAGGCTTAGGAAGGCTGTTAAAGGCACTGCTGCCCAGGTTGATCCCTTCAAGGGTTAATCCCTTTCCTGCAGCGTATACGGTCAAACCAGATGCTTTTGCTGCCTGGCCTATTAGCTCAAAGATCTTGCCGGCCTCCACATCCTGGTTCTGAACCGGGATCATAATGCTTCCATAACTGAATTCGACAGGAGCCCCTTCAGCCTCTATGGTAAAAGGCCGGGTGGCAACCTTTGCCCTGATGCCTTGCTGCTGAAGGAGATAAAGGGCCTTGGGCGCGCGGTAGTCATCCCAGCTAAACAGATAGGCATAGTCGCTTTTCCCTCCCTTGACTAAACCATCTTGAACAGGGACAGCCTTCAGGGCTTCGCCTTTAAGGCCTGCAAGCTGGGCTGAACGGCTGATCTCACCGTAAGGCATATTGAAAGCCAGGGGAAGCGTCCAGGTGGATACATCATAAAACAGGCTGTCGCCATATTCAAGCACGCTTTCAAAAAGCGAACGGATCATCCTGTATTGTGGCTGCTCAAGGGGAACCAGCCAGGCATTCCCCGGCTCATAATGATGCCCACCAAGGGAAAATCCTTCCTTGATCTCATACAATTCAACCTGGTGCCTGAACAGGATATCCAGGAAGAATTGGTTGCGGCCCTGATCATAAGGATCACCAAAAACATAGGCCTTCACAGGAAACTGATTGGCTTCCTGAAGTGCAGAACGGTAAAATTCACGCTGATGCTCAAGCAATTCGAGGCGCAGGTCAGCCGCTGCCTCCATACTCGACAGCGACACCAGCACCTGGTTGCGAATGGGTAAGGAGAAATCAATAATCCCGTGGACCGTTTCCACCCTGTGGCCGCGGGTGCTGGCTTGCTCAAAAAGGATCCCGATGCTGCCGTTCACATCGGGATAGGATGAGCCCTTGCCATAATAATAATCGTCAAAATCCTCCTTTGTATAATACAGCTGCCCCGCCTGATCAAAAGCCCTGGCATGATAATGCGCGATTTCCATTGTAAGTTCATCCGTCCTTTTTGGCGTAAGCGGATTTCCCCGCGAGGGCACCCCCGGCTGAAAGTAAAAGGTAGAATTACCTCCGAATTCGTGGTGATCGGTATTCACATTGGGCTTCCAGCGATGAAATTCCCGGACGCGCCCCCGGCTTTCGGGCTGCTGCACAGGCAACCAGTCGCGGTTCAGGTCGAACCAATAATGGTTGCTGCGGCTTCCTGGCCATATATCAGAGAACTCCCTGCCGGCAGGGTCAGGGTTCAGCACCTTACTTCTGTGCCTGTTTACCCAGGAAGCAAAACGGTCCTGTCCGTCGGGGTTCAGGGAGGGGTCGAGGAGCACCACCATATCTTCAAGCATTTCCCTAACCTCCAGGCTTTGGGAGGCCACCAGGTAATACGCCACCAGGGGGGCAGCATTGTGCGCACTGGCTTCATTGCCATGCACCCCATAGCCCAGCCTGACGATAACTGGCATGCCTTCAATGTCCAGCTCTTTTGAGACATTCGGATCTGACAGGGATAGGTGTTGCTGACGAATGGATTCAAGATTTTGGTGGTTGGCCGGCAAGGTAATGACCAGGTGTATCAACGGCCGCTGCTCGTGCGAACGGCCATACTCAATCAGCACCGCACGGTCAGATGCCTTGGACAGATATTGGATGTATGACAACAATTGCCCGTGATCGAGGTGCCATGCTCCGGCCTGGAACCCAAAAAAGGCCTCAGGCGTTTGAATCGTGGGATCATAATCGCCCTCGGGGAGATAATACGACAGGGCTTGGCCGGCGTGGCAATTTGGAATGGTAAAAAGCATTGCCATGGCAAGCAGGGTAATGGACAGAATTCTCATAAAAGCAAGTGTATTAGGTTTTTTTCAGGCAATAAAAATAAACAAATGTATTTAAGTCTTGAAAAAAACAGCACAGGATTGTGGAGCAGCAGCAGGATTGTATTTAACAAACCAAAGGTAAAAACCCCGTTAACCACAAAATACATCGGTTAATACGGAATATTTTATTTATTTTTATTTTCATTTTTTTTCAGTAAACAAAACCAGGAAGGGAGTATTGAATTATGGATTACAAGACCCTGAAATACCGTCAGGAAGGCCCCATAGGCCTCCTGACCATCAGCAGGCCAGAAGTACTGAATGCCCTCAATGACAAGGTGATGTTCGAGCTGCACCATTTTGTGGCCTCCATTGGCTGTCGTGAGGGGCTCAGGGTGCTGATCATAACGGGAGCAGGAAAGGCCTTTGTTTCGGGTGGCGACATCTCGGAAATGCAGCATCTGGATGCTGCCAGGGCATATGATTTCGCAAGGAAAGGGCAGATTCACCTGCAACGGCTTGCTAATCTTCAAATCCCCCTCATTGCCGCGGTGAACGGGTATGCCTTGGGAGGGGGATGTGAACTGGCCCTTGTATGCGACTTCATCACCGCCAGCACGGAAGCCAGGTTTGCCCTGCCTGAGACCAGCCTGGGCATCATCCCCGGTTATGGGGGATCGCAGCGCATCATCCGTCGCTGCGGCCTTTCCAATGGCCTCTATCTGATGCTTACCAGCGAGATGATTGATGCCTACGAAGCCCGCAGAATGGGACTTGTGCAAAAGATCTTTGAGCCCGCTGAGCTGATTCCCGCTACCATCGCAATGGCCAAAAAAATTGCAGGCAATGGGCCAAATGCCGTAAAACTGGCAAAAAAATCCGCACGCGAAGGCTTTGCGATGAGCCTTGAAAACGCCTTTGAAAAGGAAAGAGAACTTTTCTCCAGCCTTTTTGAAACCGATGGCCCGGAAGGCTTGAAGGCTTTTGTCGAAAAAAGAAAACCAAGCTGGAGTGAATAAGCCCGTACTGCTTTTTGCTCCTTTTAAGGGCTTGACAAATAAAGCCTTTCGCAATGCCTTTGCCAGGCATTTCGGGGGATTTGATGCCATGTATGCCCCTTTTATTTCGGGTCTGGGGCAAGACAGAATCCACCCCGGAAAGCTTACCGACTTTATCCCGGCGAATGAGAATCTTGCTCCCACCATACCACAGGTTCTTTCAACAGATCCACGGGAGATCATCCTGCTGGGCAAAACCCTGGAACAACAGGGATTCGATCACTTGAACTGGAACCTGGGTTGCCCCTTCTCGCGCATCGCTAATAAAAAAAGAGGTTGTGGAATCCTGCCCTATCCCGAAGAACTGGATGGAATGCTTGGCGAGATCTTTCGGGAAATACCCATTAAGCTTTCCATCAAAACCCGCCTTGGGTATTACAATCCCAGGGAGATTTTTAAGGTGCTGGAAGTTTTAGAGCACTACCCCATCGAGCTGTTATTGATCCATGCCCGCATCGGCACCCAGATTTACAGCGGGGAAGCAGATCTGGAAGGTTTTGAGAAATGCCTTCAATCCACGTACCTGCCCCTTGCCTACAATGGCGATATCATCCACAAGGCCCGTTTCCTGGAGATGCAGCACAGGTTTCCCAAAATTAGCTCCTGGATGATTGGCCGCGGGGCACTGATTAACCCTTTTCTGCCCTCAGAGATCAGGGGCATATGCTACAAAGATTCTGAGAAAAGGCTACGCCTGCTGGAATTTCATCAAGAGCTCCTTGCTGAAGGCTGGCTGTCAAAGCCAAGTGAAGCAAGGCTCCTGGGCTCTGTCAAGTCAGTATGGTATTATATGGCAGGGTTGTTTTCTGAGCCCGCAAAGGTGTTCTCGCCAATAAAAACCTCAGGCAATTTGAATGAATACCTGCAGGCACTCGAACATGCCCTGCAACAGCCTTTCGCCTTGGACCATGAAGTGGAATCCTATTTCCGTTTAGGCATCAAACATTTAGGGGATCCGGGGGACTAAGGCCTGACATTTTTTTGCCCAATTGAAAAAAATCCCTTTACTTTACGGGGTTTTGCAGACAGGCTCTGAACCTAACATCCACCCCATGACAAAGGCGAGACGACGCCCCAAATTGATTGAGGCCCTCATCCCAGTTATTTTCCTGACCGCCCTGATTTCAATCAATGTCTTCATTTTTGGTGATGACTCCCTTTCGGGTTCCAACCAAATAGTACTGATCCTTTCTGCTTCCGTGGCCGCCATCGTAGCTATGCGCCTGGGATATACGTGGGAACACCTGCTCAAGGGAATTGTAAAGAGTATTGGCTCTGCCATGTCTTCCATCCTGATCCTATTGCTGATAGGCTCTTTGGCCGGCACCTGGCTCCTGAGCGGGG
The DNA here is from genome assembly GCA_012521995.1 of Bacteroidales bacterium. GTDB lineage: Bacteria > Bacteroidota > Bacteroidia > Bacteroidales > UBA7960 > UBA7960. The sequence goes on from JAAYLH010000040.1 coordinate 11,343, forward strand.
TAGTGCCTGCGATGGTTTATTACGGCTTAAAAATCCTGAACCCGACCATTTTCCTGGTGGCCGCCTGTGTGGTAAGCGCCATCGTTTCCCTGGCCACGGGCAGCAGCTGGAGCACGGTAGCCACCCTTGGCGTGGCCCTCCTGGGGATAGGACGCGCGCTTGGAATTCCCGACGGAATGATTGGTGGGGCCATCATTTCAGGAGCCTATTTTGGGGATAAAATGTCACCTTTATCTGATACTACAAACCTCGCCCCCGCCATGGCAGGCACCGACTTGTTTACCCATATTCGCTACATGGCTTTGACAACTGGCCCCACCATACTCATTACCCTGGTGATCTTTACCATTATGGGCCTCAGCCGCTCACAGGGCGGGGAAATCAATGACATAGCCCCTGTGCTCAGTGCAATTGACAGCACCTTCAACATCACCCCCTGGCTCTTTATCGTGCCCATCCTGGTCATCACCCTCATCGTCCGCAAAGTCCCCGCCCTGCCTGCCCTGCTGGTGGGCACCCTGGCAGGGGCTCTTTTTGCCCTGATCTTTCAGCCCCAGATCATCCGACAGGTCAGTGAAATGGATGCCCAGTTCCATGTGGCAGCCTATATCGCCATCATGAAATCGATGTACACCAACATCAGCGTGACCACTGATCACGAAATGGTCAACTCCCTGCTGGAAACCGGGGGCATGCGGGGCATGCTCAATACCGTATGGCTGATCATGTGTGCCATGATCTTCGGGGGCATCATGGAAAGCAGCGGCCTCCTCCACCGGATCACCGAATCGGTGATCAAACTGGCCCACAATACCGGTTCGCTGGTGGCTTCCACTGCAGGGACCTGCATTTTTTTCAACATCACGGCCAGCGACCAATACCTGAGCATTGTAGTTCCGGGCCGTATGTTTGCCGAGACCTACCGTGAACGGGGCCTCAAGCCACAACTCCTCAGCCGTACCCTCGAAGACAGCGGCACCGTGACATCCGTCCTTGTGCCATGGAATACCTGCGGGGCCACCCAGGCCACCGTCCTGGGGGTATCCACCCTGACTTTCCTCCCATATTGTTTCTTTAATATTATTAGTCCTTTCATGACCATTACCTTTGCTTACCTCAACATCAAAATCGCCCGTTATAAGGAAGGAGAAGAAAAAGCACCCAGCGTTGAATAGTCGGGAAGGTTGTTACCCTGAGAAACTTTTGATTTCAGATTAACGATTAACGATTGATGATTTAAGAAGTTACGGCCACCGAAACTTAAAACCTTAAACTTTAAAACTTAAACCTTGAACTCCTAACCTTGAACCGCGTAATCTTCACAGTCACCAATGATGTCTTCACCGATCAGCGGGTGAATAAAATGGCGCAGACCTTGCATGACATGGGGTTTCACCCTTTGCTTGTAGGGGTAAAACGGCCTGACAGCCCTCCTTTCAATCCTGCTTATGCTTCTGTCAAGCGTATTTCAGTCATTTTCCAGAAAGGCTTCCTGTTTTATGCCGAGTTCAACCTGAAGCTTTTCTTTTTCCTGCTCTTTACGAAAGTCCACCTCCTGGTGGCCAATGACCTCGATACCCTTTTGCCCGTCCACCTGGTGGCCAGGCTGCGCCGAAAGCCCCTGGTTTACGACACCCACGAATATTTTACCGGCTCACCGGAAATAGAAGACCGGCCATTCAGGCGTTGGTTCTGGAAAAGCCTGGAGAAATACCTGTTTCCCAGGCAAAAGACCATCATCACCGTCAACGAATCCATTGCCGCGCTTTACGAAAAGGACTTCGGGAAAAAACTACACGTGGTGCGCAATATGCCTCGCTACCGGAAACCCGTTGAAATGCCTTCACGAACAGAGCTGGGGCTTCCTGAAGGCCTGCCCTTGATCCTCCTCCAGGGAAGCGGCATCAACGTGAACCGCGGCACCGAAGAACTTATTGAAGCATTCCTTCCTGAATACGGAATAAGAGATGCGCTTTTGCTGATCATCGGGGATGGAAATGTAATGGAGCAATTAAGGGAAAAGGTCAGGGATCAGCACCTTGAAAAGAGGGTACGATTCCTGCCCAAAATGCCCTATGAACAACTGATGCAACATACCTCCAACGCCACCATCGGCGTTTCCCTTGATAAGCCCGGAAGCCTGAATTACCTTTACAGCCTGCCCAACAAACTCTTCGATTACATCATGGCCGGAACCCCGGTGCTGGTTTCCGACCTCCCTGAATTGCGCCGCATTGTGGAAAAATATCAGGTAGGGAAAATTTCCAAAAACCACGATCCCTCCCAGATAGCCCTTTGCATAAAAGAAATGCTCAATGACCCTGAACAATTAAGCCGCTGGAGATCAAACTGCCTTGAAGCCGCAAAAGAAATCAATTGGGAGAAGGAAGAGGGGGTAATCAGGGGTATTTATGAACGGCAACTGAGATAAGATTCGGAAAGGGTTTTGAATTAACGGTAATTGGAGCCGAGTTTTCACGATTAATTTTTGTAAATTCCTTTAAATCCCCTCCACCCTATTTCATTAAATTAAAATCAAGTAAGCAAAGAAATTGTCACAACCTACTGAACGTTATGGCTCCTGAAAAACACCAACTCAGCATTATTCCAGGTATGGAAATTGAAAAGCTTAAACCTGACATAAATCATATCTGATACTTGTTTAAAATAGGCCTTCCCGCTACGATAACTCGTAAACCAGTAAAGGGTGTCGTTTTGAACATAGGAGTCTTCGGGGAAATGGTTTTCAGTAAGTCCTCTCTGCTCAAAGAAGATAACTCTGGGAGGATCGCCTTCAACCACAAGCTTATAATCATATTCCCTGGGAATGTCAGGAAAACCTTCCTTGTTAATCCATTCTCCAACAAATGTTTTTGGATCTACCACTTCATTGTTTTTATCACAAGAATGGGAAACAAAAAGGACAAGGAGTAAAATGAGTAACGATGTTAGCTTTTTCATAATTGAAAAGAGAATTATTTTCTTTACTGGGGAAGGTACAATCAGTTTTCTTTGAAAACGTTTTCCATCCAGTCTAAAACCCGGATACCACAGGGGAATCATTTTCAATAACAGAAAAATCGACCCTGAATGAAAGGGTATCAATATATCCCTTCAGGCCAGCGCAGGTAATAAAAAAGGCCTTATCATCCAAGGTTGTAAAATAATCTCCGGGCTCAAGGGGTTCCATTGCCTTTATGTTCATACCCCAACACTCGCTGGCGCCTGCTGGATGAGAGACCCCTTGCCAGGGAACTAATACGAACCAACCTTCCGGCCAAACGATTATTGACCAAGAGTAGGTGCACCATATATACTCAGAGGATCTACCGATACTAATGACTGAATCATTCTCTGATTTAAATACTTCTCCTAAGCCCCTGAACATCCCTGATCCCTTTCTTATCGTCAAGCCTTCAAAATCGTGGGTCACCCTGAAACCAATCAGGAATTCTTCACCTTCCACAAAAACACTCTTGGGGTTATGCAAAGTGTCGGTAACAATCAAATCAAGCCTGAACCCCTCAAACTCATAGCGATGCATTCCCGGCCCGAAAACCTGACCTAACAACTCAAAAACAGGCTCCTCCGGCTCTTCCACAGGCGGATCGTTTTCGGGTTTGCAAGCCTGCAAAAGAACCAGCAGCGGAAGGACCAAAAGCACCCAAAAAATAAAACCTTTTTGCATAATTCTATTTTTTAATTTTTTATAAGTTGTTCCGAATGAATTATTTGGCTACCAGCAACAATATGAACCAAATATTTTCCTCTTTAAAAATAAGGAAATATCCTAATCCACCGGAATTTCATTCATAGTGTTTGTATTTTTAAAAACAAAAATATAATAAATCAATAGATTTTCCCAACAAAATAAAAATTATCGGCCTGCTCGACAAATTTTTCGTTTCAGACCTCCCTGAATTACGCCGCATTGTGGAAAATTACCAGGTGGGTATCATTTCCAAAAACCACGACCCTGATCAGATAGCTCATTGTGTAAAAGAAATGCTCAATGACCCTGAACAACTAAGCCGCTGGAAATCAAACTGCCTTGAAGCCGCTAAAGCGCTGAATTGGGAGAAAGAAGAAGTTGTAATCAGGGGTATTTACGAAAGGTTCCGTAAGGTTAGGGGCTTGGATTAAAATAGGCAGCGGGGAGGCGAGGATGCGAAGACGCGACTTAAGAGACTTGAGAGACTTGAGAGGCCTCCCATACCCCCATGGCCCTTGCCAAAACCATCCGCGGTCCATTC
>JAAYLH010000041.1 GCA_012521995.1 Bacteroidales bacterium
CAGGACAACAAAAGCCCGCTTACTAGTGGCAACAAGGCCAGGCTGCTTGTAAACGGCGAGGAAAAATTCCCTGAGGTGATCACCGCCCTCGAGCAGGCAAGGCATCATATCCATATGGAATACTTCATTTACCAGGACGACCTCATTGGCAACACGGTAAAGGAAGTGCTGATCCGCAAGGCGCGCGAAGGGGTAACAGTAAGACTTATCTACGATGGCTATGGCAGCCGTTCCATCCGCAGGAGGCTTGTCAGGGAGCTGAAGGCAGGGGGTGTGGAGGCTTACCCTTTCAACAGGGTCAGGTTTCCCTTGTTTGCCAACCGGATCAATTACCGCAACCACCGGAAGATCATTGTCATCGACGGCAAGACAGGCTTTACAGGGGGCATCAACATCAACGACAAATACATCAATGATGGGCGCAATGAAAGGAAGCTCTTTTGGCGCGACACCCATTTGCGCATCGACGGGCCGGGAATCCTTAGCCTGCAGCACATCTTTCTGAGCGACTGGAACTTCTGTTCGAACCAGAAGATCGCCCCGGAAACGGCCTTTTACAACCCTGGGGATGATCCATCAGGAAACGTGAGCGTTCAAATGGCCATGAGTGGCCCTGACTCGCCCAACTCCACCATCAAACTCTCCATCCTTCGGGCCATAAGCATGGCAAAAAAAGAGATCCAGATCACCACCCCTTATTTCATCCCGGGGGGCAGCATTATGGATGAGATCAAAATGGCCTCCCTTGGCGGGGTGAAGGTAAAATTGCTGGTGCCAGGCATCTCCGACAGCCGCATCGTCAATGCTGCCGCGCAATCTTATTATGAAGAACTGCTTGCTGCTGGTGTGGAAATTTACCGCTACCTGAAAGGGTTTGTCCACGCCAAAACCATCATCATCGACCAGGATTTTGCCGTGGTGGGTACAGCCAATATGAACCACCGGAGCTTTAATTTTGATTTTGAGGTCAATGCCTTTGTCTACGACCCCCACTTTGCCAGAGAGCTGGGCCTGTTGTTTGCAGAAGATCTGAAAGAGTCTGAAAAAATTGATTACCAGGCCTGGATCAGCCGTCCAAAAATGGTATTGATGCTTGAAAAAGTGGCAAGGCTTCTTTCTCCCGTATTATAATGCTTACAGGCATTGTTTGGGGTTAAGGATTTGATGGAGAGAATTTCTTGTTACCTTTGCCCGAATTTTCCAACACCCCCATTTCATTCTTATGCCTTCACAAAAAAACATCTACGGGATGAAAAATTTCTTTAACCACGAATTCACTGGGGTTGCAAGCCATTTCAACACCAAACTTACCACAGGTCTTAGCAGCGAAGAAGCGAAAAAAAGGCTGCTGGAATATGGTCCCAATCAGATAACATCGAAGAAAAAGAAGACCTTTCTCCAGATGTTTCTCTCACAGTTCAAAAGCTTTATGATCATCATCCTGCTGATTGCAGCGGTGATTTCCGGCGTGGTTGGCATTATTCACGACGAGGGCTTGCTTGATACCTTTGTGATCCTGGGTATCCTGATCGTGAATGCGCTGGTAGGCGCCTTTCAGGAACGAAAGGCCGAATCGTCGCTGGAGGCCCTGAAAAACATGGCAGCCCCTGAGACCAAAGTGCTGCGCGACGGGATGATCCGCGAGGTGGAAAGCCGTGATCTTGTCCCCGGGGATGTGGTGATCCTGGAAACAGGAGCGATAATTCCTGCCGACCTTAGGCTCAACGAAGCCATCAATCTTAAGGTTCAGGAATCGGCCCTGACGGGAGAATCAGTGCCTGTCCTGAAGCAGACTGAAGAATTGAAAGGCGAAGACATTGCATTGGGCGATCGCAAAAACATGGTCTACTCGGGCGGGATGGTCACCTATGGGCGCGGGCGCGGAATCGTCACGGGCACAGGAATGAACACTGAAGTCGGGAAGATCGCCGACCTGCTGCAACAGACAGCAGATACCGAGACCCCTATGAGCAAACGCCTGGAACAACTGGGCAAAGTGCTGGGTATTGCCGCCCTAATCATCTGTGCCTTGATTTTTGGGGTGGGCATCCTGTACGGCAACCCCCTGCTGAGTATGTTCATGGTGGCTGTGAGCCTCGCGGTGGCAGCCATTCCGGAAGGCCTGCCTGCAGTATCAACGGTGGTGATGGCCATCGGTGTACAGCGTATGGTGAACCGCAATGCAATCATCCGCACCCTCCCTGCTGTGGAAACCCTGGGCGGTGCCACAGTAATCTGTTCGGACAAGACCGGGACCCTTACACAAAATAAAATGACGGTTGTGGAGGCTTATGTCAATCATATTCAATCGGCCATCAACCGGGTAGACCACGCCGCAGAGCTAAATGCCGAGGAAAGCACCCTGCTGTCCATCGCCGTGCTTTGCGCCGACGCCCAGATCAGCAGGAACCACGGAGGAGAAACCGAATTCACGGGGGATCCCACCGAGACGGCCCTGCTCGACTTTGGCCTGCTCTATGGAATGGATAAGAATGAGATGGAGCGCAAGCACCCGCGGGTGGCGGAAATCCCTTTCGATTCAGAAAGAAAACGAATGACGACCGTGAACCGGATGTCGGAGAAGACCACGCGCATCAACGTAAAAGGCGGGCTGGACGAGGTTCTCAGCGTTTGCGACAGAATCCTGATGGAAGGTGAGGTCAGGCCTTTAACGGAAGAAGACCTTCAAAAAATCCGGTCGGCCAATGAAAAGATGGGCAGCTCGGCGCTGAGGATGCTGGCCATGGCCTACCGCGACCTTCCTGCCCCGCCGCAAGAGGTTCATATCGGCAACCTGGAGAAGGAACTAATCTTTACGGGCTTGGTGGGGATGATCGACCCTGCCCGTCCTGAGGTGATTGAAGCGGTAAGCAAATGCAAGACGGCAGGCATTCGCCCCATCATGATCACAGGCGACCACAAAATCACCGCCATGGCCATAGCCCGTGAGATTGGGATATTCCGGGAAGAAGATCTTGCCATCACCGGTTCTGAGCTCGAGAAAATGGACGATGAGACCCTTGCCAACACCATTGAGCGGTACTCGGTATATGCCCGAGTAGCTCCCGAGCATAAGGTGCGCATCGTCAAAGCCTGGCAAAAGCAAGGACAGGTGGTAGCCATGACGGGCGACGGGGTAAATGATGCCCCCGCACTGAAGCAGGCCGACATTGGCGCTGCCATGGGCATTGTGGGCACCGACGTGGCCAAGGGGGCAGCCGATATGGTGCTGACCGACGACAACTTTGCCACCATTGTATCGGCAGTAGAAGAGGGTCGCAGGATTTACGACAACATCCTGAAAGCCATACAGTTCCTGCTCAGCACCAATGTGGGCGAGATCTTCCTGCTACTGATCACTTCCATCCTGAACCTGGGCATCCCTCTTTTGCCTGTGCATATTCTTTGGGTAAACCTCGTAACCGACAGCCTGCCTGCACTGGCTTTGAGCGTTGACCCTGCGGATAATAACATCATGAAGCGCCAGCCGCGTAACACCCAAAAGGGCTTTATGACCAAAGGGATGATCTGGCGGGTGCTGTACCAGGGGGTGATGGTCGGAGGCCTGTCGCTGGCCGCCTTCCTTATTGGTTTACGTGATGGAGGGGAGACCCTGGGACAGACCATGGCCTTTGCCACCCTAATGTTTGCCCAGCTCTTCCACGTGCGTAACCTGCACTCCATCACCCGTTCGTCCTTTACCTTCAACCCCCTGAAGAACAAGCCGCTGATTGGAGCTATTTTGGGTTCACTTGCCCTGGGCTTGCTGGTATTGCTAATGCCGCCCTTCAGGACAGCCTTCAGCCTGGATGCTATGGACCGGATGCACTGGATCCTTGTGGGAGCACTTTCGCTGGCCCCCATAATGATTGTAGAACTCTTTAAACTGCTGCGTCTGAACGGCAGGGCTGAGGACTAGCCTTTTCTTTAGGAATTGTGCTCAATATTTCTCAAAGACCCCCAACCCAAAGAGGGCGAAGTCAAAACTTACGGGGTCTTCAGGCTTAAGCTTGCGCAGGTTTTCAGTAAGCTCCACAACGGCTTTCCAGTCGTCCTGCTTACGGCTGAGCAGGCCCAGTTTCCTGGCTACACGGCCCGAATGCAGGTCGAGGGGGCAATACAAATCGGAGGGATCAATGTCTTTCCATAAACCAAAATCCACGCCTGCATCGTCCTTCCTGACCATCCACCTAAGGTACATATTCAGGCGTTTTGCTGAGGCCCCCGACTCGGGATTGCTGACGTGCTTAAGGGTGCGTGGCGGAAAAGGAATGCTGAAAAAAGTGTTCCTGAAGCCCATAATGGCCTCCCTCACATCGCCCAATTGTTTGTATGGCGCCGTAAAACAGGCTTCCAGTCCACCGTGCTCCTGGTAAATATTTTTGAGGGAATACAGGAAAAACTCCAGATCAATAAAATTAAAGGTGCGGTGCACAAAGCTGCTGAAGGGTTTCAGATCCTTTTCAGAAAAGTTCAGGATAAAATCGGCAGGCTGCCATTCCATCCGTTCCATCAGGCGGAGGCCGTTTGCAATGATGGTGGGACGTTGCCCCCAAGCCAAGGTAGCCACCAGGAAGCCCGCTATCTCAATGTCTTCCTTCCGTGTAAAGCGATGGGGTACAGAAATGGGATCAGAACCAATAAAGGCAGGCTGATTGTACCGGCTGGCTTTAGCCTCAAGCAGGGCTTTTATTCCTTCGGAGTTTCTTTTGTGCATAGCGGAAGCAAAGTTAGCCAAAACCCAGAGGCTTGCAGATTAAGAACCCCTTGTTTTACGTTATCCTTTGAGGGAATAATTTTGTAGATTTGTTAAATAAGAATCAGAAGCCCATGGAAGATCAGCATTTTTTACAGGAAGCCATAGCCATGGCAGCAGAGAATGCAAGGCATGGCGGGGGTCCATTTGGGGCCTTGATCGTTAAGGACGGAATGGTGGTGGGTAAAGGCGTAAACAGGGTGGTTGAAACCGATGACCCCACAGCCCACGCCGAGGTGGTGGCCATAAGGGATGCCTGCAGGAATGCGGGAGCGTTCAGGCTTGACGGCTGTGTGATTTACACCAGTTGCGAGCCCTGCCCGATGTGCCTGGGAGCTATTTACTGGGCGCACCTAGATCACATCGTGTTTGCTGCCACCAAGGACGATGCCTCCCGCTGTGGTTTTGACGACTCCTTCATCTATGAGGAGATGGCTCTGGCGTTGGAGCACCGTTCCATTCCGGTCAAAAGAGTTGAGATTGAAAATGCGCTGGAACCTTTTGAGGATTGGAGCCGGCTTGACAATAAAACGCAATACTGATGGAGCAATGGATTGAAGATCTGGCCCGGGCCAGGCAAGAGCAACAGCCCTGTGCCCTCTGCACTCTGACGCGTGTGGAAGGCTCGTTTGGCCGGAAACCGGGAGCACGCATGCTGGTCTTTGAAGAGGGTTATCCGAAAGGTACCATAGGAGGAGGGTCGGTTGAACTGGAAGTCATGGAACGGGCAAAGCAGTTGTTGGGTGAAGGAAAATCGGCCACCCTTGACACAAGCAACCCTGAAACGGGGGCCAAACTCGGGTTCTTCATTGAAAGTTTTTTACCCGAAAGCGAGCTGGTGATTTTTGGCGCAGGACATGTGGTCAGGGCACTGGTATATTTTGCGAAAAAGCTGGGGTTTCGCATCACCGTAGTGGATGAACGCGAAGGAATATTCAGCGACCCTGTCTTTGCGGGAGTGAATACCAGGACAATGCATCACCTGGCTTTTCTGGAAGACTTTGACCCTGCCCCCAGGCATTTCCTGGTGCTATGCTCGCCAAAGCATCAAAACGACTATGAAATCCTTTCGAAGGTGTTGGGCAAGCCCTATGCTTACCTGGGAATGATCGGCAATAAGATCAAGATTGAGGAGGCAAAGGCATTTCTGACAGACCAGGACAGATACGATCTCAAAGCTTTTGAACAGGTCGACGCACCCATAGGGATAAAGCTACCGGGCAAAAGCCCTGAGATCATTGGATTGTCAATTGCCACCAAACTCATAATGGTCAGAAACGCTTCCTGAGTGTCTAAAAAAAAAGCCTGAATTTTTCATAACTTTGAAACTGGAGGGAGCATTCCCTCCCTTTAAGTTGTCTACTATTTATGCACGACATAGAACCCTTTTACTCCTGGAGAAACCTGTATATCGCCTCAGAAGACGAACGCTCGCCCTTCTACAGGCAACAATACTCGGAGATTGAATTTACACACGCCATCTATAACTACTTGATCCACCCCCAATGGGACGAAATTGGATCGGCCACCCTGTTTATCAAGATATTGTATTCCGATTATGATGATGGCTACTGCATCATTGAAATGATCGGTGAATGGAACGACTGCCTGTACAACGACATCATGTACCTGAAGCGCAATATTGTGGAGCCCTTGATTGACAATGGCATCAACAAGTTCATCCTCATCGGCGAGAACGTGCTGAACTTCCATTCATCAGATGACCTCTATTACCAGGAGTGGTTTGAAGACCTGGAGGACGGCTGGATTGTTGCACTTAACTTCAGGGACTTCGTGATCAGGGAGTTTGAGAGTGCCAATATCGATTATTACATTGCTTTCGGAAAACACTTTAATGATGTGAACTGGCGAAAGTACACCCCAATGGACCTGTACCAGGTCATTGAACGGGCAATGAGCAGACGCCTGAATCCCTTTGAAGGCTGATGCTTAAAGCTTCCTTAAGCGGTTGTTAAGCAAGGCCAGTGAAGGGCTTTTCTCGGTAATCTGCATGGCCAGTTGATCTACCTTGTCATACAAGCGATCCAGGTCCAGAGTGACAAGCTTACGGTTGTGTACCATCAGTTTTCCATCGACCAGAACGGTCTCTACATCCGATCCCCTGATGGAATAAACAATCATGGAATAAATGTTATAGAACGGGTGTGCGTGGGGCTGATCCATATCCAGGATGATGATATCGGCGCGCTTTCCGATTTCGAGCGAGCCGATGAGGTGTTCCATTCCCAGCACCCTTGCACCCCCCATTGTAGCCAGCCCAATCGCGGTTTGTGCATCGAGCACGGTGGGGTTATTGCTGTTGAGTTTATGAATAAAGGCGGCCGAGCGAACCTCATCAAAGAGATCGAGGTCGTTGTTGCTGGCCACCCCATCGGTGCCAATACCCACCTTAATTCCCGCCTTGATGAATTCCGGCACAGGGGCCACTCCGCTTGCAAGCTTCATATTGCACTGGGGATTATGGGCCACCCCTACCCCACGTCTTGCATAAATCTCAATGTCTTCATGGGTTAAATGCACACTGTGGGCTGCGATCACATTGGAGCCAAGCACCCCGGCTTCATCCAGGAAACCTACAGGAGTCATTCCGTATTCCTTCTGAATCATGTCGAACTCACCCCGGGTTTCGGCAACGTGAATATTAAATGGGAGCTTGTATTTATCCGCCAGGTCCTTTCCTTTCCTAATGACTTCGGGAGAGGTGGTATAAGGAGCGTGGGCAGAAATGCCTATGGTGATCAGCGGGTGAGGATTCCATTTGTTGATGAGCTTTTCACTGATGGCCAATGCATGCTCAGGAGAAGGGCTGTTGGGCACCGAGAAATCAATCAGGCTTTCGGTAAGCACCGCCCTGACCCCTACCTGGTCGACTACCTTGGCCATCTCATCCACGTAGTAATACATATCGTTGAAGGTGGTGGTGCCGCTCAGGAGCATTTCGGCAATGGCCAGGCGTGTGCCCGTGCGCACATTCTCAGGATTGACAAACTCTGCCTCGATGGGAAAAATATGATCGTACAGCCATTCTTTCAAGTGCAGATCGTCGGCATAGCCCCTGAAGATGGTCATGGGGGAATGGGTGTGGGTGTTGATCAGGCCTGGCATCACGAGCTTCCCTTTGGCGTCAATCAATTGGGTGGCGTTATATTTATTCAAGAGATCAGCAGTAGCCCCAATGTCCGTAATTTCCCCCTCAAAAACGGCAAGGGCAGCGTTTTCAAGGATGTGGTGTTGGCCATCCATGGTGACAATCAAGCCGTTAATGATCAGAAAATCGGCCCGTAGCCTTTGGTTAGAATTGCTGTCTGCTGAAGAACCCTTCGTTGTTGCCATTCCCAATAATAATTTTATAAAGTGGCTTTGTGCTTTTGCATCCCGATGACGAATTACTTGCAACAACAAGCAATGCAAAGGAAAAGTTCATCCGAGACCCTAAAGTACAATTCAACAAATTTAATGGTTTTTGCTTAGTGATCTTTTTACTAATTTAGCAAACACACAAAACTTTTGTTTCCATGTTTGAAAAAATAAAATCGACAGCGCAATTTTTAAAAGATCAAACGAACTTCATCCCTGAAGTGGGAATCATTCTGGGGTCCGGTCTTGGTGGCCTTGTTAAGTCCATTGAGGTAAAGTATAAATTCGACTACAGCGAGGTTCCAAACTTCCCTGTTTCCACCGTTGAAGGCCACGATGGCAAGCTGATCTTCGGCATCCTGGGCGGGAAGAACGTGATGGCGATGCAGGGGCGCTTTCATTATTATGAAGGCTACCCCATGCAGGAGGTTACCTTCCCCGTAAGGGTGATGAAGCTGATGGGCGTTAAGACACTATTCCTTTCCAATGCGGCAGGGGGGCTAAACCCGGCTTTTGAGGTAGGCGACCTGATGATCATCCGCGACCACATCAATATGTTCCCCGAGAATCCCCTTCGCGGGAAGAACATCGATGAACTGGGCACCCGCTTCCCGGAGATGAGCCAGACCTACAATCCGGAACTGATTGCCCGGGCAAAGAAGATCGCCCGCGAACACAAGATCAAGTTCCAGTCAGGCGTTTACATCGGCAGTCCCGGCCCCACCCTGGAGACCCCTGCCGAATACAATATGTTCAGGCTCCTTGGGGCAGACTCAACGGGGATGTCAACAGTTCCAGAGGTCATCGTAGCTCGTCACGCCGGAATGGACTGCTTTGGCATTTCAGTCATCACCAACCTGGCCAAGCCCGCCGATACCGATAAGCCCACCAGCCACGAAGAGGTACAAAACGTGGCACAGATCGCCGAGCAGAACATGACCCTGATTTTTATTGAAATGATCAAAAGCCTGTAGAAAGGCGTTTTTGTAAGAACATTAATATTTCCGGCCTTCCGAAGCTTTCACAGAAAGTAACGGAGGGCCGGCTTGTTTTTAATCTTCAAATAGATTCCCTGTTTTTCCCTGTAATGGATTTTGATTTTTCAGCTTGCTCTTGATGGACTCCACTTCCTTTTTCAACTGGGAGAACTGGTTGGAAAGCTGGTCAACGGGAGAATTGGCCTCGGGGATCTGGCTGCTGATAAAGTTGACGAACTTCCACACCTCGCGGATGTCGTTCACGTGAACCTCATAGGGTTCATAGATGGGGTTCAGTGAATGCAGCCGCAACTTTCCCTCGGTTTTAATGAGGTTCTCCACCACCTTAAACACCACTCCATCATTGAGGGTATGGATAACATAGGCGTGGCGGTCGCGGACGAGGTTCCAGTTCTGCACGAACTCGCAGGTAACCCACGAACCTTCGGGGATGGGCAGCATGCTGTCGCCTGACACCTGAAAGGAGCGGTACTTCTTCTGTTTCGACAGGAAAGGCATCTGGAAGGTGGGCAGCACCTTGATGAACTCAGGGTCGGCAAAGCCCGTGCGGTATCCGGCCTTGGCCTTTTCCGAGACCATCTCAATGTTCTCCTCGTTCTGGCTATCGACGGTGGTAGCCAGTACGCGGAGCTTACTGCCCGTAACGAAGATGTCGTAACCGCGCTCAAGCTGCGAGAGCTGGCTCTCGCTCAGCTGCGAAAGGTCAACCTTTACCAGGGTGTCAATCGACACGTTATAATACTTCGAGAAGGCCACCAGGGCCTCGAGGCCTGGCTGGGCTACCTCGTTCTCGTAGCCGCTCAGGGTGGGGCGCTTCATGTCGAGCAGGAAGGCCACATCGTCCTGGGTGCGGCCCCGGCGCTTGCGCAATAGTTTAATGTTTGATGCGAAAAAGCTCATGGTTGTGTGTTTTTATGTTGACGGGCCATTGCCCGCTGGATAGTGCTTGTTTGTAACCTCACCAGGAAGTTCCTGTACGATAGCTTGTTACTCCCGGACTTAAGTCCTGCCCTGAAAAATTAAGCGCCAGATCTTTTCTTTTTGCTTGCTATTTGATTATATTATAATCAGATTTTTGATCATTTACTAATCAAAGTTAACACATTTTTCGTAACTGCAAGGATTTCAGTACAATTTTTTTATGGACACCACATCGCGCACCATAGCCCATCTTGATCAGGACACTTTCTTCGTGTCGGTAGAGCGCCTGCACAACAGCAGCCTCATCGGCAAGCCCGTAATCATTGGCGGTATGGGCGACCGGGGGGTGGTGGCCAGCTGCAGCTATGAGGCGCGCCAATTCGGGGTGCATTCGGCCATGCCCATGAAACTGGCCCGCAACCTCTGCAACGATGCCGTCTTCATCCGTGGCGACCTGGACAGCTACAGCAAGTACTCGAACATCATCACCCAGATCATCGCCGAGCGGGCCCCTGTCTTCGAGAAGGCCTCCATCGACGAGCATTACCTCGATATCACGGGTATGGACCGTTTCTTCGGTTGCTACAAATGGGCTTCAGAACTGCGGCATACCATCATCAAAGAAACGGGCCTGCCGATCTCCATGGGCCTTTCGATGAACAAGACCGTCTCGAAGATCGCCACGGGCGAGGCCAAACCCAACGGGCAGATCCGGGTGGAGCAGCCCCTGCTGCATTCCTTTCTCGACCCTTTGTCGATCCGCAAGATCCCCATGATCGGCTCGAAGACCTATTACACCCTGCGCACCATGGGCATTGCCACCATAGGCACCCTGAGCCGCATCCCCCCCGAGGTGATGGAAAACATGCTCGGCAAGAACGGCAAGCTGATCTGGCAGCGCGCCAATGGCATCGATAACAGTCCGGTACAGTCGTGGAGTGAACGCAAGTCCATTGGCACCGAGACCACCTTTGAAACGGATACCATAGACATTGCCCGCATCAACGACTTGCTGGTGCGTATGTGTGAGCAGCAGGCCTTCAGGCTGCGCAAGAAACAGCAGCTCACCGGCTGCGTGACAGTGAAGATCCGCTACGCCAACTTCGACACCCATACCCTGCAGCAGAGCCTGCCCTATACCGCCTTCGACCACATCCTCATCCCCGTCTGCAAGGAGCTGTTCCGCAGACTTTACACCCGCCGCATGCTCATACGCCTGGTGGGAGTGCAGTTCACCCGCCTGGTGCATGGCGTACAGCAGCTCAACATGTTCGAGGAAACCCCCGAACTGATCAGCCTCTACCAAGCCATCGACCGCATGCGCCGCAAACACGGCGAAGAGGCCATACACCGCGGGGTGGCGATGACTCCTGGATAAGGTCGGACGTTTGGAGTTAGGGGTTCAAGGTTCAAAGTTTAAAGTTCAAGATTCAAGGTTGATTGTACGCCACCATCCACCATATCCTCTACCCCTTGCCCTTGACTCCATGCCCCATGCCTTTTACTCGGTGCCCTTTGCTCCATGCCCCATGCCCTTGGCACTTTACCCTAATCAGCGTAATCCGTAAAAATCCGCGTAATCTGTTTATGTACCTCAACTGCCACACATACTACAGCCTCCGCTATGGCACCATAAGCCCGGAAACGCTGATTGAGCAAGCCGGCAAGATGGGTATTGAGCAGATGGCCCTGACCGACATCAACAATGCCACGGCCATGCCCGACTTTGTGAAGCTCTGCAAAGAACAGGGCATAGTACCGGTGGCCGGGATGGAGTTCCGCAAGGGCGACCAGCTGCTTTATATCGTGCTGGCACGCGACCCCGAAGGCTTCCGGCGCATCAACGCCTTCCTCAGCAACCACAACATCAGCCATTCGGCCTTTCCCGCGCGTTTCCCCGTGTGCGAGCATACCTTTGTCATTTACCCTTTCGGGGAAAAGACCCCATTGCCTAAGGGCGAGCACGAATACACAGGCGTGCGTCCGTGGGACCTGACCCGCCTCTCCACCTCTCCCCTGCGCCATCATCCCGAAAAGCTGGTGGCCCTGCAGCCCATTAGCTTCCTTTCGGAAAAAGAATATGAACTGCACCGCCACCTGCGCGCCATCGATCACAACCTGGTGCTCAGCCTGCTGCAGCCACGGCAGCTTGCCCATCCGGAAGAAACCTTCCCCTCCCCTGAGGCGCTTTACCAGCGCTTTGAAAACTTCCCGCAACTCATCATCAATGCCGAGAAGCTCCTCGGGCAGTGTCATATGGACTTTGACTTCCGGGCACCCAAAAACAAGAAGACCTTCACCGGCCACCCAACCGACGACCGTGCCCTGCTCACCAAGCTGGCGATGGACGGGATGGAATACCGCTACGGGAAGAAAAATAAGGAAGCGCTGAGGCGGGTACAGCACGAGCTGGAGGTGATCGACACGCTGGGCTTCTCGTCCTACTTCCTCATCACCTGGGACATCATCCGCTATTCGATGTCGCGCGGCTTTTACCACGTGGGACGCGGCAGTGGGGCCAACAGCATCGTGGCCTATTGCCTGCGCATCACCGATGTCGACCCCATAGAGCTCGACCTTTATTTTGAGCGCTTCATCAATCCCAAGCGCTCCTCGCCTCCCGATTTCGACATTGACTACTCGTGGAAGGAGCGCGACCAGGTGCTCGACTATATCTTCAAGCGCTACGGCCACGAGCATACCGCCCTGCTGGGCACCATCACCACCTTCCGCGACCGAAGCATGATCCGTGAGCTGGGCAAGGTGTTCGGGCTGCCCAAGGCCGAGATCGACGTGCTGGTGTCGAGCCACGAGGCCCGGCGCGAGCCCGATGCCGTGGGGGCCCGCATCTTTGAGATGGCCGAACAACTGGCCGACTTCCCCAATATGCGCAGCATACACGCTGGGGGGGTGCTCATCTCCGAGGAGCCCATCTGCTGCTACTCAGCTCTCGACATGCCCCCCAAGGGCTTGCCCACCGTGCAGTGGGATATGTATACGGCCGAAGACCTCGCCTTCGAGAAGATCGACATCCTGAGCCAGCGCGGCATTGGCCACATCAACGAATGCGCACAGATCGTCAGGCAGAACCACGGCATCAGCGTGGACGTGCACCAAGTGGAGCAGTTTAAGAAAGATGAGAAGGTCAAGGCCCTGCTGCGTTCGGGCGAGACCACGGGCTGCTTCTATGTGGAGAGCCCGGCCATGCGCGGCCTGCTTACGAAACTTCGGTGCGACAACTACATCAGCCTGGTGGCCGCCAGCTCCATCATCCGCCCCGGTGTGGCCCGCTCAGGGATGATGCGCGAGTATATCCAGCGTTTCCATAACCCCAATGGCTTTCAATATCTCCATCCCGTAATGGAACAGCAGTTGAAGGAAACCTACGGGGTGATGGTTTACCAGGAGGATGTGATCAAGGTCTGCCACCACTTTGCCGGACTTGACCTGGCGGATGCCGATGTGTTGCGGCGGGCCATGAGCGGCAAGTATCGCTCGAAGAAGGAGATGCAGCGCATCGTCGATCGTTTCTTTGAAAACTGCCGCGAAAGGGACTATCCCGAGAGCCTCACACAAGAGGTGTGGCGCCAGATCGAGTCCTTCGCCGGCTATTCCTTTTCGAAGGCACACTCAGCTTCCTTTGCGGTGGAGAGCTATCAAAGCCTCTACCTGAAAGCCTATTACCCGAGGGAATTCATGACCGCCGTCATCAACAACTTCGGGGGATTTTACCAGAGCCCCGTTTATTTTAATGAAGCCAGGCGCTATGGAGCCAACATCGAGCTGCCCTGTATCAATCATAGCAATTACACCACGGCCATTTACGGGAAGGACATCTACATTGGCTTTGTGCACATCCAGAACCTCGAATACAAAGTGGCCCAACTCATTAGCGCTGAGCGCGATGCAAGCGGGCCTTACCTGGGGCTGGAAGACTTTGCCCGCCGCACGGGCTGCGGGCTCGAGCAGCTCATCCTGCTGATCCGCGTCAACGCCTTCCGTTTTACGAGTATCCCAAAATCGCAGCTGTTGTGGAAAGCCCACCTGCTGGCAGGCAAAAAGCCAGCGCCCGGCCCGATGCTGTTCGCCGCCCAGGAGAAGGCCTTCCACTTCCCCGCCCCCGAAACCGACCCAGTGCAGGATGCCTACGATGAGATGGAGCTGCTGGGTTTCACCGTGTCGATGAGCCCCTTCGACCTGGTGAAAAGCGACTTCCGTGGTGAGCTAATGGCCAATGAGATGCTGCAGCAGCTGGGGCGCAGGGTACGTATGGTCGGATGGCTGGTCACCATCAAATATGTGCGCACCGTAAAAAGTGAGATGATGCACTTCGGCTGCTTTCTCGACGTGCAGGGCAACTTCTTCGATACCGTGCATTTCCCTGCGACATCAAAAGCCTGGCCCTTCCGGGGAAACGGCATTTACCTGCTGATGGGCACCCTCACCGAAGAGTTTGGATTCCCCTCGCTGAATGTTGAAAAAATGGCCCGCCTGCCCATGAAACCCGACCCCAGAAGCTAAGCATTTCCCACGAAAAAATGACCGCTATTCCTGTAAAGCAAAAAAAGCCTTTCCCTGAAAAGGACTTTTGCATTATCTTCGCAAAAACAAGTTATTATGAAAAGCCTGAAAAGTAGTATCCTTTTGATTTTTGTAATGGCCGGTATGATCGCCTGCCAGCAAGACCCCGGCAACCTGAACTCACTGAAAGAGCGGATGATGGCCAATAACTATTCGGGTGACTACTGGCAACCCAGCAGCAGGCTGGAAAAAATGGCCCTGAACCTGATCGGGGTAGATGATCTGCTTGTTTACAACGACGACAACCTGAATGCCTTCATTTTCAAGGTAAAGGACGGGAAAGATCCCCAGCAGGCCCTTGACCAGCTGGAGCAGTATGTGAAGGACAACATTACCATTAACACCGGATCCGATGGCAACAAGAATGAGGTAAGCTGGGAACAGATCAAGGAAGACGCCAAAGTGCGCGGACAATACCTGCTGCTGTGGTTTGGCGAGAATGAGGAAGACCTGCTCAGGGTTTTCCGCTTCTTTTAAATCAAAAAGAACTGCCCTGAAAATTCGCTCCCGCTCACAATGGGTTTTGATCCCCAAACCAGGGATCAAAAGTCATTTATTGCCCTGTGGATGGCTTCCTTTTCATTGATTTCACTGCAACATTCACGGCCTCCTGAACGGTCGTTTAAAAAAACCCGGAAGAGCATTTGGGTAAAACCAGGACCACTACCTTTATCAGCAAGCACAAACACCTTGCCATCAATGGTTTAAAAAGCATAAGACATAGGAACCCACCCGGTACTGAAGCCTTACAGAAAGAGACTCGGCTAAGGCTTTAGACTCTTATTTTGATCCCTTCTAAAAGGTATCCTTTACCCTCATTAGCCATGTAAAAAACCAGGGGAAACCAAATAAAAAATGATTACAGAAAGGGAAATGACCTTCAGGGTTTAAAAATTGGGCAAAAAACAGAGGCTGTCTCGAGATTGTGAGACAGCCTCTGTTTTTTGATCAGGCTTGGGCTGTTGGCCCGCCTAAGTTCATCGGGATTCCCGGCACATCGATATCCTTGATGGGTCCATGAATTGCCTCATACTTGGCAATGTTCTCCTTCAGAGCTTTCAGCAATCGCTTGGCATGCTGGGGTGTCAGGATGATTCTCGATTTTACTTTGGCTTTGGGCACACCAGGCATAAGTCTGACGAAATCGACCACAAACTCAGAGTGTGAATGGGTAATAACGGCCAGATTTGAATAAATACCTTCTGCAACATCTTCTCCCAATTCAATGTTGATCTGATTCTCGGGTTTTTTTTGTTCAGACATGATTCG
>JAAYLH010000042.1 GCA_012521995.1 Bacteroidales bacterium
CATGCTTTTCTTGAACGCGGATGCCACGGATTTTTTGGAACACAGATTTCCCCGGATTAAGGTGATTGGCCCGGATTTTTCTCGTCCTCGCGTCTTCGCTTTTTACTTCTTACTGTTATCGCATCCTCGCGTCTTCGGTTTCGGGAACACTTTCTCTTTTCTCCTTTTTTCTGCTTACTGCTTGCTGTGTCATTTCCCAAATTGACATATTAATACCCGGGTTACAGTATACTTCTGAAAAAGATAGACAGGCCTAAAGAATACCAAAGGTTATCAAAAAAAAATATTCATACACTTTGGTTTTCAGTCACCGATGTTTAATAAGAATGGATGGTTTTTTTAACTTTGCACATTATTTCACGGAAGGAAAGGATTGCTGAGCACATGACTGATCAAAGGACAGAAAAAAAATACAAGCGCTATACCATCACCTCTGCCTTGCCCTATGCCAATGGCCCGGTTCATATAGGTCATCTGGCAGGGGTGTATGTTCCTGCAGACATTTATGCCCGCTATTTAAGGCTTAAGGGTGAAGACGTAATTTTTATCGGGGGTAGCGATGAGCATGGCGTGCCCATTACCATAAAGGCCCGTCAGGAAGGGGTGAGCCCCCAGCAGATTGTGGACAAGTATCACAATATGATCAAGGATTCATTTGAAAAATTTGGCATCTCCTTCGATGTGTACAGCCGAACCTCTGCCCCGGTACATCACGAGACTGCTTCTGCCTTTTTTCGTAAGTTGTATGAAAACGGTCAGTTTATAGAACGGGAGAGCGAGCAGTATTATGATGAAGAGACCCGTCACTTCCTGGCCGACCGTTACATCACGGGTACCTGTCCGCACTGTGGTTTTGCCCGTGCGTATGGAGACCAGTGTGAAAGTTGTGGGACCTCACTAAGTCCTACTGACTTGATCAACCCCAAGTCGGTGCTTAGCGGCAATCCACCGGTGATGAAATCCACCAGGCACTGGTACCTGCCCCTCGACCAGTATGAGTCGTGGCTCAGGGAGTGGATACTGGAAGGCCATAAGCACGATTGGAAATCAAATGTTTACGGTCAGTGCAAGTCGTGGATTGACCAGGGTCTGCAGCCCCGTGCGGTGACCCGTGATTTGGACTGGGGGGTGAAAGTGCCTATTGAACGCGTGGAAGGCAAGGTGTTATATGTCTGGTTTGATGCTCCGATTGGCTATATCTCGGCCACCCGCGAATGGGGTGAGGCCCAAGGGAAGGAATGGGAGCACTACTGGAAAAGCCCCGACAGTAAGCTGGTGCATTTCATCGGCAAGGACAACATTGTGTTCCACTGCATCATTTTCCCCAGCATGCTTAAGGCCGAGGGCAGCTATATCCTGCCCGACAATGTGCCTGCCAATGAGTTCCTGAACCTGGAAGGGGATAAGATATCCACTTCGCGCAACTGGGCGGTATGGCTACACGAATACCTGGAGGAGTTTCCCGACAAGCAGGATGTGCTGCGTTATGTGTTATGCGCTGCAGCACCCGAGACCAAAGACAATGATTTTACCTGGAAGGACTTCCAGGCACGCAACAACAGTGAGCTGCTGGCCATTTTTGGAAATTTTGTGAACCGCAGCCTTGTGCTTACCCAAAAGTATTTTGATGGTAAGGTCCCTGCTGTCGATGCCCTGACTGCCGAAGATCAGCAAACCCTTGAAGCCCTTGCTGCTTTCCCCGGAAAGATTTCTCAGAGCCTTGAAAGCTATCGTTTCAGGGAAGCCCTGGGCGAATTTATGAACCTGGCCCGATTGGGGAATAAATACCTTACCGATGCCGAGCCCTGGAAGATTTTTAAGGATGATCCCCTTAGAGTGGGCACCATTTTGAACATCAGCCTGCAAATTTGTGCAAGCCTTTCCATACTGGCGGAGCCTTTCCTTCCCTTTACCTCGGTAAAACTGAAAGACATGCTGAACCTGGAAGGGAATCGTTGGAGTGATGCAGGGAAATCCCAGATTTTATCTGCAGGTAATGACCTAAAAGAGCCATACCTGTTATTTGAAAAAATTGAAGATTCAGCCATTGAAAACCAGATTCATAAGTTGCTGAAGACCAAGGATAACAATGCAAAACCTGCTGCCGAGGCAAAGCCATCCAAGACCGCTGTCAGTTTCGAGGATTTCTCGAAGATTGATATAAGGGTTTCTACGATTGTTTCTGCTGAAAAAGTAGCTAAAACGAAGAAATTGCTAAAACTGGAAGTGGATACTGGAATGGATCGCAGGGTTATTGTATCGGGGATTGCAGAATATTATTCGCCCGAAGACATTGTTGGAAAGAAGGTGGTTGTGTTGATAAACCTTGAGCCTAAGGAGATTAAGGGAATCTTGTCGCATGGTATGCTGCTGATGGCCCAAGACAGCCAGGGGGCTTTGAGCTTTGTTCAGCCTGAGAAGGCTTTTGAGAATGGAAGTATGATAAGTTGAAAAATGGCCTTTTTAGACTATAAAAATTCCAGGGTTTTAATAAATTAATCTGGGTAACATTTAATTTCATTTAAAAAATTAACTATATTTGCGGCGAATTTGGCCCCGTAGTTCAATGGATAGAACGGAAGTTTCCTAAACTTTAAATACAGGTTCGATTCCTGTCGGGGCTACAAACAATAAGAGAAAAGAGTAATTATTTCGTTTTTTACGTAGGTGAGTATTGAATTTTTATAACTTCGCTTAACCCTTAAAATTTTATAACCATGAACAGAAAAGACGACAGGCCGAGTAAAATATCTTATGAACGTCATTTAAACCAATTGGGGATACCCGAACAGGAGAAGAAGTCGAATGGCGGGATTATTCCGGACTATGTAAAATACGGGACCTGGTTAAGGGTAAATAACTCAGAGTTTTTTGAAGAAGGTTACCAGGCTTGGAAAGCCAAGGTACGCGCTGAAGAAGGTTATAAATAATTATCCAAACGGATTAGTTTTACCCGGAAAGGCTTAATCCCCTTGCCCGAAATGACTTCCAGCAGAAATACGTTTCCCCCTGTTCGGGGGTCAAGCACTACATCTGTTTGTTGTTCAACAATATTCTCTTCCTTTAGTAGTTTTCCGCTTAAATCGTAGATTCTATAGAGTCCTCCCGGTTGGAAATGCTGGGTTCGGATGGTAAAAATCTGTCGTACAGGGTTTGGATATACTGAAATGGAGGCCTCAGGACTAAGGTCTACCTTTTGCAAGACGCTGGCCTTTTTCAGGAGCCAGGCTTCTGGGTCAAAGATCAGGTTTTGGACGGGTTGTCCAATGTAAGCGCTGAAGGTCTGATCGGGCTGATCCTGGAAAAAACGCACATCAACAGTAGAGTCAGGAAGAATGAGGCGTACATCGAGACTGGTTTTGAAGAAGGATGGGTAGATTGCAGAACTCTGCTGCACCGAGTGCAGGTAAAGAGTGTCGTTAAGGGTATGCCAAAAGATTTCGAAAATGGGGTATCCCTCTCCATAGTACCATTGGTCAAAAAAATATTCCCAGTTTTTGCCCGTCATCTGCTCGGCCACTTCGCGGAAATCCTCGCCTGTAGCAACACTGTCGGCAAAAGTCTCACGAAAGGTTTGAAGGACCTGGAAGAAAAGAGGGTCGTCATTGATTTCGTTGCGGAGCATGTGCAGAATGGCTGCTCCTTTTTTATAGGATAGGCGTCCGTTGAAGATGCGCCATACATCGGTGGTCTCCAATGGTGGAACATATACGCTGCCACCCGGTTCGCTCACAATGCTATGATATGCTGAATTGAGCCAGGTCAGGGCAGAAAGCTGATCCTGCAGCCGTTCCCTTGCCAGGTATTCTCCATAAGAAGCAAAGCCTTCATTGATCCATATATCGCTCCAGGAAGCACAGGTGACACTATTGCCAAACCACTGGTGTGCCAGTTCGTGTGACACCAGGTCGAAGTTAAAGGCGCTCAGGGTAGTCAAGGTTTGATGTTCCATTCCACCGCCCATGGGCGCATTGGCATGGCCGTACTTTTCCTGAGCAAAGGGATATACGCCAAACAACTCAGAGAATAGCTGGAGGAAATCGGCGGTACGCTCGATGTTCTCCTGCTGTTCGGCAAGATATGACGGATCGTCGTAAATAAAGTTCTGCACCAGCATTTCCTGCCGTGCCTCGCCCAGGGTGGTGTAAAAGCTATATTCAGCATACTCGGATACGGCCAGCGATATCAGGTAATAGGCAATGGGGTAATTCGATTTCCAGGTGTAAGTTGTGGCGTCATCAGAGGGATTGCTGATTTCGACCAGCAGGCCATTGGAAGCAGCTGTGTAGGGATTGGGAGTGGTGATGCGTACCATGACGCTGTCGGCCTTATCTTCAAGAACCTGCTTCACTGGCCACCACTGTCGTGCATTCAGGGGTTCGCTAAGGGTCCATAAAACAGGTCTGTTAAATGGGGTCTGACCCAGGGAGAAACCCGAGAAAAAACCTGAAGACTCAGGAGCGCCTTGGTAATAAACCCTTAGGTCAAGGAGGGTGTCTTTTTGAAAAGCCTCTGGAAAGTTTATCAGCAACTCATCACCCTCGTGAGTGAACGCAAGGGCCTGATCATTCATCTTGACGCTATCGACCTGCATGTTATCGAGGAGTTCCAGAACAAAAGTTTCAAGGGGTTCTTCGGTTACTATGGCAACGACATTTACGCTCCCACGGATGGTATTGAGGTTGGGGTCGACATGCACATCCAGGCCGTAATATTTCACGTCATAACTCCACAAGAGTTCATTTTGGGGGTAGGTGCCGCTTCGGGAGGCCATGGTAGGATCAAGGGCGGATAATGGATGCGCTTGCCCTTCCTCAAAACCAAAGCTGGCTGGAGGCTGGGCTGTTAGGGTTAGGTGCAGCATGAAAAGGAGCGCCAGGAGGACAGCTAATTTCATGGAGTGAAATTTTACTGCAATGTACAAAAACCGCCTGAATTTTCACCCATGGAAATGATTCTAACCTTTTGTGGAAATTAATTTGCAAATTTGTAAGCAAAAAGGCGATGGCGGTACATCCTATCAAGCGTCTTGCAGGGCAGACGGTCATTTACGGGCTGAGCAGCATAGTAGGCAGGCTGCTCAATTATTTGCTCGTACCGCTTTACACTCACCTGATCTTTGAGACCCAGGAATATGGGGTGGTGACCCTGATGTATTCCTATGTGGCTTTTCTGCTGGTGATCCTGACTTATGGTATGGAAACCGCCTTTTTCAGGTTTTATGAAAATCAGCCCGAAAACCGCCAGACTGTCTTCAGCACCACTTTGTTTTCCATTTTAACCACCTCGGTGCTGTTTATCCTGCTTACCAATGTTTTCAAACAGCCCGTTGCAACAGCCCTGGGCTTTGGCAGTCATCCCGAATACATTTCCTGGATGGGGGTCATTGTGGGGCTCGATGCCATTGCCGCCATCCCATTTGCCCGCCTGAGGGCTGAAAACAAACCCCTTAAGTTTGCCCTCATCAAATTCGTTAACATTGGCGTCAATATCGGGTTAAACTTGTTTTTCCTGCTGTTTTGCCCCTGGGCTATGGAACAGGGTCCCGAAAGCCTCATGCCGTTCATTTCCAGCTTTTATGACCCAGGAATGGGGGTGGGTTATGTATTTATTTCCAACCTGGCTGCCAGTGTTGTAACGCTAATGCTCTTGGTGCCTGTGATGCTACGCAGCCGTTTTGCGTTTTCCCGCCCGTTGCTACATGGCATGCTGGTATATGCCTTGCCCCTGATGGTTGCAGGATTGGCAGGGGTGGTCAATGAATCGCTCGATAAGATTCTGCTGAAGCATTTGCTGCCCAAAGATATTGCCATGTCACAAGTGGGTATTTATGGGGCCTGCTATAAGATATCTATTATGATGACCATCTTTATCCAGGCTTTCCGATTTGCCGCAGAGCCCTTTTTCTTTTCGCAGGCCTCTAAAAAGGGCGCTCCTGAATTGTATGCACAGGTGATGAAATTTTTCGTCATTGCTTGCCTCTTTATCTTCCTGGGCATCATGCTTTTTATGGATATTGTACAACACTTCATCGGCGAAGCTTACCGCGAAGGCCTTGCGGTGGTGCCAATCCTCTTGCTGGCCAATATGTTTCTGGGGATCTATTTTAACCTTTCCATTTGGTATAAACTGACTGGGCAGACCCGCTATGGAGCCTGGATTGCCATCATCGGTGCCCTGTTTACCATATTGCTGAACCTATGGTGGATCCCCATTTGGGGCTATTATGGTTCTGCCTGGGCTACCCTGGCTTGTTATTTCCTGATGACCCTTTTGTCCTATTTCTGGGGACAGAAATATTTCCATGTTCCCTATGAACTGAAAAAGCTCAGCCTTTTTATCCTTGCTGCGCTTGCCGTGTATTTTGTGAGTCTGCCGACAGCCGCTCTCACTGCTCCATGGAAATACGCCATGGCAGTAATATTCCTGGGCGTTTTTTCTGGACTAATCCTGCTGATTGACCAGTCTTTATGGGAACAGGTGAAGAAGACTTTTTCATTTAAATAAACATTTATAAATACTTGAAAAACAATATTTTGACTTATAATTCGGAAAATTTTCTTTAAATATTTCCCAGGTAATTCGTATATTTGTATTTAGATTCAAGGCTTTCGGTGCTTGTTTTCATTGTTTTGGATAAGCAAAACGATCCATTAGGTTTTTATAAGCCATTTTTTCTGAGGACCATATAGCATTTTAATAAGCAGGAGTCTTTTAAATTAAGGCAGAACAGAAGTGACATTATGAGTGAAGTAAAAAGTAATTACCAGGCAAAGGTCGAGGCGATGGAAGTCACCCCCCATGCGAAGAATGTTTTAAAAAAATTATTGGAAGAAAACCCTGAATTGCATGCCTTGCTGGATATTGCCCGTGATGAGCAAGAGGTGAGCGATGGCATCAGGCGTTTTGCCATCAAATACCTTGAGGGTAGGCCTGAAGCGCTTGCCTTTTATAAAGGCGATGTGCAGGGGCGTGAATCCATGGAAAAACTTAACTGGCAGGATATAGCAGCCATACGGCTGCTTGATTATGCCGACCATGCCGGAAGAGAATACAAGGATTTGAACCTGAGGGGGAGGAAGATTTATATTCATCCTTACAAAATTCTCTGGCAAGCATACAAGACAGGTAAAGGCGGCGTAAAGGCGGGCTTTTTTAAGGATATGCTGGAGTTGTTCAGGCAATTTCGCGGACATACCAAGCTTCACTTGCCTGACCGTGAACAGGTGCTTGAGTGGATGGAACGCTTCCCTTCAGGACTTGACCCTCGCATTGTTAAGATTAGGGAAGTGAACAAGCGCAGGATTATTAACATCCTGATTGGCAGAATGGAAAAGAAGAACATTACCAGTAAGCGTTTTGCTCTTCCCGAGGGGATTAGCCATGAGGAAAAAGTAAAGCTGCTGGAAGGATGGTGGGAAAACCACCTTTTTCATCTGCGATTTGCCATTCGTGATCCTGAGCTGTTGAACGAAATGCTCGATAATTCATTGGGTGATGAGACCATGGACATACTCTACAAGGCCAGGGATATGGGCATTCCGTTCTTTATCAATCCTTACTACCTCTCGCTGCTTAACACTCGGGATGTTCCAGAATTTGCCCGTCAAAAGGACCAGGCGATCCGTTATTATGTGATTTATTCGAAGCAACTGGTAGAGGAGTTCGGGCATATTGTTGCCTGGGAAAAAGAGGACATCGTTGAGCCCGGCAAACCCAATGCTGCAGGATGGATCCTTCCCACCAGACACAATGTGCACAGACGCTACCCTGAAGTGGCCATCCTGATCCCCGATACCATGGGCCGTGCCTGTGGCGGATTATGTGCTTCCTGCCAGCGGATGTACGATTTTCAGCGGGGCAGGTTGAACTTTAACCTCGACAAACTTCTGCCCAGGGAAAGCTGGGAAGTCAAACTCCAGCAAATAATGAAGTACTGGGAAGAAGACTCACGCTTGCGCGACATCCTCATCACTGGGGGCGATGCCCTGATGAGCCGTGATGATTCGCTGCAGAAAATTTTGGATGCAGTGTATGATATGGCCTTGCGTAAAAAAGAGTTGAACAGGGAGCGTCCTGATGGCCAGAAATTTGCAGAGATCCTGAGGGTACGTTTGGGTACTCGTTTGCCCGCCTATCTTCCCCAGCGGATTACCCCATCGCTCACTAAAGTACTGGCTGACTTTAAAGCCAAGGCCTCTGCCATCGGCATTCGCCAATTTGTGATCCAGACCCATTTCCAGTCTCCCATGGAGGTCACTCCTGAAGCCAAATTGGGGGTCTCACGCTTGATCAGTGCAGGATGGACCGTAACCAATCAATTGGTGTTCACTGCCCCTGCCTCCAAAAGGGGGCATACCGCCAAGCTTCGTCAGGTACTCAACGACATTGGAGTTCTGCCATATTATTCTTTTTCAGTAAAGGGTTACAGGGAAAACAGCTTTAAGTTTGCCACCAATGCCCGGGCTGTGCAGGAGCAACTGGAAGAGAAGTATATTGGATTTATTCCCCTGAAGGATCGCAAGAAGATAAAAACCTTTCCCCTGGAAGCCGAGAACATGGTTGAGCACATTGACCAGTTGCGCAAGGAGGCAGGCATTCCCTTCCTGGCTACAGACCGCAATGTGTTGAATCTTCCTGGTGTGGGAAAAAGTATGACTTACCGTGTG
This sequence comes from Bacteroidales bacterium, assembly GCA_012521995.1. Taxonomy (GTDB): domain Bacteria; phylum Bacteroidota; class Bacteroidia; order Bacteroidales; family UBA7960; genus UBA7960. The sequence goes on from JAAYLH010000042.1 coordinate 8,670, forward strand.
ATTGGCATAACCCGCCAGGGAAGGAGAATCCTGGAATTTGACCATGACCATACGCGCAGCCACAGCCCCATTATTAAAAAGATCGGAAAGTTTGTGATCATCGAATCTAAATCCATCTCCAGTTACCTCGATCAGCTAGCTGAAATGGGCGAAGACATTGCGGAATACAACAGCATCTGGGGATACTCCCTGGGTGAAACAGAGCCCCGCATGTCAATCTATGAGTACCCTGATTATGATTATGACCTAACCGACCAGATCACCAATTTCGGGGAATAATTGGTTAAGCACATCTGCTTATTTATTCGTACTTCATGGAGTCGACAGGGTTTGCCCTTGCTGCTTTCCAAGCGTGGTATATCACGGTCAGGAATGCTACCATCGAAACAACGGCCAGTGCAAGGGCAAAGTGCCACCATTGGATTTGAATGCGGTATGCGAAGTTATTCAGCCAATTATTCGAAAGGAGAAACCCCAGCGGTGCAGCAAGCACAAAAGCGATAAGCACCAGGCGGATAAAGTCTTTTTGAAGAAACAGGATGATGTCCCTGATGCCCGCTCCATGCACTTTTCGAATGCCTATCTCCCGCCTCTTCTGTTCCGCAATAAAGGAGGTCAGTCCGTAAAGTCCCAGGGCTGAAATAATGATGCAAAGAAGTGAAAAGAATGAAAACACCTTCATGGTGTTTGCTTCTGCACGATATTGGCGTTCCAGGTTTTCATTGGCAAACTCTGGTTCAAACGGCAGTTCGGGAAAGTACTGCCTCCATATGTTCCCGGCATGTTCGAGGGCCTGGTCACGCTGGGCCTGGTTAAAGCGGGCCACAACAGTACGGAGGCGATTGGGATGTAAAAGGTAAAAAGCGGGTTCAATGATGCCGTGCAATGAGTAATAGTTATAATCGCGTACCACCCCGACCACTTCCAGGTTTTCTTCCAGGTTATATGGGTTCTGGAACTTTCTTCCAATGGGGTCGGCCCATCCAAGGGCATTGACCGCTGCCTGGTTGATCATCACCGCCTGCGACTGATCTGTGCCATATTCCGGATTGAAATTCCTTCCTGCTACGACTGGAATCTCCATGGTAGGAAAGTAATCGTGGTCGACATAGCCATAACGAACCATCAGCGGAACCAGTACACTATCAATGGCGTTAACAGGTCCCTGGCTTCCCCCCACCCCGTTGGTGCCGCTGGCCATAGCCACTTTCCTGAAGGTGGGATGAGACAGCAAGTCATTTTTAAATGCCGTCATTTTGGTCTCTTCCACTCCATCCTCGTGAATATGCAGGGATAGCACGTTCTGGTAGTTTACCCCCAGGTCCTTATGCAGCATAAAATGCCATTGATTGAAAATGATCAGGGTAATAATTACCAGTATGGACGATATGCCAAACTGGAATATTACGAGAACTTTCCTGAGCATCCCTGCAGGGGTTTTGCTGCTGGGAGAGGCGTTTTTCAATACCGCCACCGGTTGGAAACGGCTAAGATAAAATGCAGGATAGGTTCCAGCCAGCAAGCCAACCAGCAGCAGTATAGCAATCAGGCCAACGTTGAATATCCAATTCCCGGAAAAATCAACAGTAAGATCAGTTTCCAGCAGGGCATTGAAGTCGGGCAGAATGATTTCTACCAGGCCTATGGCGATGATCAGGGCAAGAAACACCATAATGACCGACTCACCAATAAACTGTAAGATCAGGTTTTGCGGCCCCGCGCCCAACACTTTTCTAATACCCACCTCCATAGCTCTTTTTGCTGAACGTGCCGTCGACAAGTTGATAAAGTTAATGCAGGCAATCAGTAGGATAAGAAAGGCCACCAGGGAAAACAGGTAGATCAGCCTGATGTCGCCACGGGTATTGTATATGCTGAATTTAATGTCCTGTGATTTAAGGTGGATGTCGCGCATGGGCTGTAAGTACATTTCGGGTCTGGGTGCATCCTCCATCCCCATTTCATTCATCTGCAGGTCAATCATCTTACGCATGTTCTCCTCCGCATGCTCTTTCCTAACCCCATCTTTCAGCATCACATAGGTGGAAAGATAATTATTTCCCCAGTTTTTCAGGTCTGGTATGGCTTCTTCTGCACTTCTGTAACTGAGGAGTATTTCAAATTTCAAGTGGGAGTTGCCTGAAGCTTCCTTCACCAGACCCGTAACGCGGTATGCCTGATCACCATATCTGAAGCTCTTGCCAATGACATCACGGGTGTTGAAATAATTATCGGCAATGCGTTCAGAAATGACTGCAGTATGCAATTCAGAAAGAGCAGATTCAGGGTTTCCTTCCACCAAGCTCAGGTTGAAGAAGCGAAACACCTGCCCTTCGGCAAAATAGGCGTACTGTTCACCGAACACCTGCTCGCCCACTCTGTACATCCCTCCCCATACTGGCATCAGCCTCAATCCGTCAACGACCTCTGGCAGGCTGTTGGTGAGCTCTGTGGCCCAGGGGCCACTGGTAATGGCTACATGCTGTACATCAATGCCTGCTGGCCGCTGGATCTCCACCAAGCGGTAAATGTTCCCTGAATCCTTAATATGCCGCTCGTAACTCAGCTCGTTCTGAAGGAAGAGCAGGATCAGGATAAAACTCGCCAAGCCCGCACTCAGGCCCAGCACATTGATTAGTGAATAAATCCGTTGGCGGTACAGATTACGGAACCCGGTCTTAAAATAATGTTTCCACATATGTGAACGCTCTTCTTCTTATGGATGCATTTAGACATGCAAAATTATGCCAATATCCTTACAAGATTGTTTATCAAAACATTATTTAAAAAAGAAAATGATTTTCGTGGGGGATGTGTTCGAAAACGGACAACAAACTGTGCGCCTATGAACAGCAATATTGGCTTAATCCTGCATTTTAGAGAAAAGAGGACTGGCAGGGAATTTTTTTTCCTGAGCCGGGAACAGGTCCTATTTTAAGCCTATTGAATGGCGTCAATGGCGGCAGCCAGTTTTCTGTCCTTTTCGGTAACCATATTCCCTGCATCGTGGGTCGAAAGCCTGATTTCCAACTTGTTGTACACGTTAGTCCACTCGGGATGATGCTTATGCTGCTCGGCAAGGAAAGCCACACGGGTCATAAAGGCAAAGGTCTCACTAAAGTCCCTGAACTCAAATTGCTTGATTAATTGCTTGTTTTCTTCTTTCCACATGGCGGTTTAAAAAAGCCCTTTTACAAATTCTTCGGGCAGTACATTGTGAAAATAGTCATCAAAAGGCAGGGGTTTCAGTTTCTTAAGGATCAACTCTTCGTCATGCCTTGTGTCGCGCAACAGGCTCTCAACCTCTGATATCTCGCGGCGGCTGAAAAAATCCCCGTAAATTTTTACATCCTTGATGATGCCGTGCTCTACGTTTAGATGAAACTCAATGAAGCCCCCGTTGGTCTTGATCATTTTCTCCAGGTCATAGCTTGGCGAATACCCGTAATTCCACTCCCAGGTAGCGTATTTTTCCTTTACCAGATTGTTGATATGAGTAAGATCCTCGGGGGTGTAATCATACATTTCGCAATCGGGGTAGATATCCATGATGTGATCCATGACCAGGTCGCGAAATTGCAATACATCCAGCTCTTGATTCAAGTGCTCGCTGATATTAGTCACACGGCTGCGTATGCTTTTCACAGCCTTGTCCTTGTATTTGAGCGGGTTCACCTTCAGGGCGTTGCTCAGGTCACTCATCAGGGAAGAGAAAAGCAGGGTCCCGTGGTGCAGCACCCTTTGCTTATACACGTGTTCAGCATTGCCCGAAAACTTCAACCCCCCAATGGTCAGGTCATTGCGCCCCTCAAACCTGGCATCAATATTTAGCTTAAGCAAGACATCCAGAATTGGCCTTGTAAATTTCCTGAAATCCACCAGGTGCCCTTCTTCTCCGTTCATGATAAAGGTGAAGTTCAGGTTTCCCAGGTCGTGGAATACTGCCCCGCCTCCCGACATGCGCCTTACCACCTTGATGTTTTTCTCCTTTACGTATTCGAGATTTATTTCGGCTAGGGTGTTCTGGTGTTTGCCCACAATGATGGCATTGTGATTTTGCCACAACATAAATACGTCGTCGCTGAAATTCTTAAGCACATATTCTTCAGCTGCCAGGTTAAACCAGGGGTCAGTATTGGGGTGTTTGATACAAAGCATGACTCAGGATTGGTTTTTGTTATTGGTGCCTATGAAATCTTGGGTCTAATGAAAAACACCTGCTAGCCCCATTTGTTTACCCTGACGAGATGAAAACCTCCCGGCAGCAGAAGGGTGTTTAGTTGTAAACCTCTGTGGCGATTCCCAGGGCTTCTACACGCTGTGCGATTTCCCAAAGTTTGTTGGGGCCAATTTTCTCGACTCCCTCAGCAGGGGTTGCCCGGGCAATGGGATAAATCATCACCAGCTTTGGCTGCAAGGCCTTAAGATGCGCCAGCCAGGCCTCAAGCTCTTCTTCTGTGGTGTTGTCAAAGGCCTCTCCCTGGTAAGTTCCCTTAACAAACAAAGTCTGGATGATCATTTGTCCCTTGAACAACTCCAGGTTTTCCAGGATTTCCTTCAGGCTGATGTTGATCTTAGGCTTGTTAATTTTTCTGAAGGTCTCTTCCGTTCCTGCATCCAGTTTCAGTATGTTCTGCTCAATTTTATGCAGGGCAGCGGCTACCTTGGCTTTGCCTGCCTTGGTGGCATTGCTCAGCACCGAGATGTTAGCCTTGGGGTAATAGCGGTCCCGCAGGATTATGGTGTCGTCAATGATCTCTGCAAACTCAGGATGAATGGTGGGCTCTCCATTGCCTGCAAAGGTAATGGCGTCAAGCATGGCGTTTTTGGCCTGCATGGACGACAGTTTCTTTTCCAGTTCTTCCATGACATCCTCCCGCTTGGGGAATAATGCCTTACCCGTCTGCGGAAGGGTCCATCCACACTCACAATACAGGCAGTTGAAGGTACAGTGTTTTTTATTCAGCGGCAGCAAATTCACTCCCAGCGAAATGCCCAGGCGACGGCTCTTTATGGGGCCAAAAATGATCTGTTCAAACAAAAAACCATTCATGAAAGAAAAATAATTAAGGATTTTGGCGCCCGGTTTCAGGAGGCCTGCCCTTTGAGAAGATCTTCCTCAAGGGATTCAGCAGGTGCCTGAGGAACAACCTCTTCTGCCTGCCCTTCGGTTTCCACTTCATCCTGACCGAGGTGTTCAAAGGCAAAAAGCCGCTTCTGGAAGACCAGCAGGGTGAACACCCCCAGGGTAATGGAAGCGTCGGCCACATTGAACACAGGGCGGAAAAAGACAAACTCCTGCCCTGGCCAGATGGGAAACCACGAAGGATAATACCCGCGGATGACTGGGAAATAAAACATGTCGACCACCTTGCCGTGAAGGAAGGTGCCATAGCCCCCGCCTTCGGGAAACAGTGTGGCTGCCTGGCTGAAATAGCTCTCGCTGAAGATCAGCCCGTAGAAAGCGCTGTCAATAATGTTGCCCAGGGCACCGGCAAAAATCAGCCCCATGCATATCAAGAGGCCTGCAGGGGCATCCTTTTTTATCAGTTTATGGGTGTACCAACCGATAAAGATCAGGGCAATGATCCTGAACAGGCTTAGGACCAGCTTTCCGTATTCGCCCGAAAACTCCAGCCCAAAGGCCATCCCGTAATTTTCAGTGAAATGAAGATAGAACCAGTTGCCCAGCACGGAGATGCTCTCACCAAGGGTCATATGCGTCTTGACCAGGAGCTTCGATACTTGGTCAATCAGCAATACAGTCAGAATAACGGCCCAGGGAATATGCTTCTTTTTCAAGATGAAGGCTTCTTTTTTCCTCTTACTTGGTAATCCCCAGTTTTGCTTCAATGCTCATGGTAGCATGGGGCACACTCCTGAGGCGCTCTTTCGAAATTAGCTTGCCGGTCACCCTGCAAACGCCATAGGTCCCGTTTTCAATACGGATCAGCGCGTTCTCCAAATCGCGGATAAACTTCTGCTGACGCGCTGCCAGTTGTCCGTTCTCCTCCTTCGAAAGAACCTGTGAGCCTTCTTCCAGGATCTTAAAGGAAGGGGAAGTGTCGTTGGTGTCGTTTTCGTTTTGAGTAGTATAAGCTTCTGTCAGAATTTTCAATCCAGCCCGAGCTTCTTCCAGTTTCTTCATGATGATTCCTCTGAACTCCTGGAGCTCCTCATCCGAATACCTCGTTTTTTCACGTTTTGGTTCCATAACTATCGGGGTATTTATTGCTTTTCTATTTAATTAATCACTCGTTGAATTAACACAAAGGTTTTTATGTCGTCAGTGAGTTCAACCTCAACCTTTTCCGAGTTTGCAATCGCTTCGGAATAATCAAGGCGCGTAGCCAGGGTCTCTGAACAAATATAATCATTATTGCTCACAATGGCTTCCGTAATATCACTATGTTGTTCAACAAAAACTTCTATTTTGTCGGTAACCTCAAATCCCTTGTCCTTGCGCAGGTTCTGGATGCGGTTGATCAGTTCGCGGGCAATGCCTTCCTGCCGCAAAGATTCTGTAATGGTAACGTCAAGAGCCACGGTTAAAGTACCTTCGTTGGCCACTAACCATCCCGGAATGTCTTCGGAGATGATATCCACATCGCTGAGCAACAACGCAACGGTCTCTCCCTCAACGTCAAGAATATATTTTTCCTCTTTTTCCAGACGGGCAATATCCTCCTGCCCGAATCCTGCTATGGCCGCTGCAATTTGTTTCATTAGCTTGCCATACCGTGGCCCCAGGGTCTTGAAGTTGGGCTTGATCTTTTTCACCAGGACTCCTGCCGTATCTTCCAGGTACTCAAGTTCCTTCACGTTCACTTCCGAAAGGATCAACTGCTCAACGCCCTGCAACTGCTGGCGGAACTTGTCGTTCAGCACGGGTACCATCACCTTTTGCAGGGGCTGGCGTACCCTGATGTTTACCTTCTTGCGCAGGGCCAGCACCATAGAGGAGATTTGCTGTGCCAGCTGCATGCGTTCTTCCAGGTCGCCGTCAATCATGCTTTCATCTGTTGTTGGAAAATCGGTCAGGTGTACCGAGATCGTTTCATAGCGTTTGGTAACCTTGTTGAGGTCCGTAAACAGCTTCTCGCTGAAGAATGGGGCTATGGGTGCTGAAAGCATCGCCAGAGTCTCCAGGCAGCGGTAAAGGGTCTGATAAGCCGATATCTTGTCATCAGAATACTCGCCTTTCCAGAAACGGCGGCGGCTGAGCCTCACATACCAGTTGCTCAGGTGCTCATCCACAAACGATTGGATCAGCCTGCCCGCACGCGTGGGCTCAAAGGTGAAATAACATTCGTCCACCTTTTTGATCAGGGTGTTCAGCTCCGAAAGGATCCAGCGGTCGATTTCAGGCCTTTGCGACAGGGGAATCTCTTCCTCGGCATAGGTGAACTTGTCGATGTTGGCATACAGGGCAAAGAACGCATAGGTGTTGTACAACGTCCCGAAGAATTTGCGCTGCACCTCAGCCACGCCTTCAATGTCAAACTTCAGATTGTCCCAGGGCTGGGCATTGGTGATCATATACCAGCGGGTGGCATCAGGACCGAACTTTTCAATGGTGTCAAAAGGATCTACGGCATTGCCTAGCCGCTTCGACATTTTATTGCCTGCCTTGTCAAGCACCAGGCCGTTCGACACCACGGTTTTGAAAGCTACCGAATCAAAGGCCATGGTGGCAATGGCGTGCAGTGTAAAAAACCAGCCCCGTGTCTGGTCCACCCCTTCAGCAATGAAATCTGCAGGGAAGTTGGCTTCAAACTCCTCCTTGTTTTCAAAGGGATAGTGATATTGGGCATAAGGCATGGCGCCGCTGTCAAACCATACGTCAATCAGGTCAGGCTCACGCTTCATTTCCCTTCCCGTGGCCGAGGCAAGGATAATCTCATCCACAAAGGGGCGGTGCATATCAAACACCTTGTAGTTCTTTTCTGACATATCGCCGGGCTGAAAATCATTCAGGGGATTTTCCTTCATGTACCCCGCCTTTACCGCCTTTTCGATTTCTTCTTTCAGTTGTTCGAGCGAGCCGATGCAGATGCGCTCCTCCTGGTCTTCAGTAGCCCAGATGGGGAGCGGCACGCCCCAGTAGCGCGAACGACTGAGGTTCCAGTCCTGCAAGTTCTCCAGCCAGTTTCCAAAGCGCCCGGTGCCGGTGCTTTCGGGTTTCCACTGTATGGTGTTGTTCAGCTCGATCATGCGGTCCTTCAGCGCAGTGGTGCGGATAAACCAGCTGTCGAGGGGGTAATACAGGATGGGCTTATCGGTGCGCCAGCAGTGGGGGTAGCTGTGCTCGTAGCGCTCGGCTTTAAAGGCCTTATTCTCGGTCTTCAGCTTGATGATGATGTCCACATCCACGGGGCGGCTTTCTTCTCCTCCATTGCCGTTCTCGTATTCAGGCCTTACGTAGCGTCCTGAAAACTCACCCATGGAGTCCACGAAGCGGCCCCGCTTGTCCACCAAGGTCAGCGAACCCAATCCATATTGCTTGCCAACCTTGAAGTCGTCGGCACCAAAGCTGGGGGCAATATGCACAATGCCTGTGCCGTCTTCAGTGGTGACAAAATCACCCAGCACAACGCGGAAAGAGTCGCCCTCTTCGGGCTGCTCATAAGGCAAAAGCTGCTCGTAACGAATGTTTTCAAAACCTTCGCCTGCGTATTCTTCCAGGATCTCGAAGGGAATCTTCTTGTCGCCCGGCTGGTATTCCTCCAGCTTCATCTCTGCAGCCTTGGGATTGAAAAAACCATCCATAAGGTCTTTGGCCAGAATGACCACCACCGGGTCGAAGGTATAAGGGTTAAAGGTCCTGACTTTTACATAGCGTATATTTTTCCCTACGGCCAGACCCGTATTGCTGGGCAGGGTCCAGGGGGTTGTCGTCCAGGCCAGGAAATGAACCTCTTTGACTCCGTCAGCAAAAAGAAATTCCGACCGCTCATCACGGACGATCTTAAACTGTGCCGTAACCGAATTGTCCTTCACGTTGCGGTAACAACCCGGCTGGTTCAGCTCGTGGGTGCTCAGTCCCGTTCCCGCTGCAGGCGAATAGGGCTGAATGGTATAACCCTTGTAAAGCAGCCCTTTTTCATAAAGCTTGCTCAACAGGAACCATACCGTTTCAATATATTTGTCTTCAAAGGTGATATAAGGATTCTCCAGATCCACCCAATAACCCATCCTTTTGGTCAGGTCGTCCCAGGTATCCTTATATTTCATCACATCCTTGCGGCAAGCCTGATTGTATTCGGCAATGGATATGCTTTTGCCAATGTCTTCCTTGGTGATGCCGAGCATTTTCTCCACGCCGATCTCTACGGGCAGGCCGTGGGTGTCCCAGCCGGCCTTGCGCTTAACCAGGTAACCCTTCTGGGTGCGGTAGCGGCAGAAAATATCCTTGATGGCGCGTGCCATCACGTGGTGAATGCCGGGCAAGCCATTGGCCGAAGGCGGACCTTCATAAAACACCCAGGGCTGGTGCCCCTCACGAATATCCAGGCTCTTCTCAAAAACAGCGTTCGTCTCCCAGAACGCCTGTATTTCCTTGCCGATGCCTGACAGATCAAGCTTCTTGTATTCTTTGTATTTTGCTTTCATAAGCAGTCTTGACCCGCCACTGATTTTTTACCTTGTCGTTGATGGCAGGGGTCTATGGTTTTTAAAGGTGCAAAATTATAAAAAAAATCCTTACGAAGCCCTAAAAATCAAAGGCTTTGGAAAGGTTAAAGTAAAACCCTTGAGCGTCTTGCTCCTAAACCTGATTCAATGAAGCCTGAAATATTAAAAGCCGAGACGGCATCTTTTTCTGGCAGGCCGAAATAATCGAACTTTCCCGTTTCTCTTCAAGCCATCCAGTTAGAATATTAACTTTCCCAGACAAGGAAATGGGCTTCCTTTGAACTGTATCAACATCAAAGATAACACGTAATAGACACGTATCTGAAACGTAATTTAAACGTGTATGCACGTTTGAACTACGTGTTAACTACGTCTGAACTACGTGTTAACTACGTTTGAACTAAGACCAAAAAGCGAGTCTGAAGAGGAGCAGGAGGGCTTGTAGCCCGTATGCAAGTAAATGGGAGAATTTGGCCAGCCATGATGCCTTGCATGGCTTTCACAAGAAATGAATCAGGTTTTTTTTCTTCGGAACAAAAAGGCCTGAAAAAAAAGGAGGCCTACTCATGGTGTTGAGATGGCCTCCAATTTCGGGCTTTCGCCCCTTCTCATTCTTTGTCTTCGGTGTCCTAAAGTCCCAGTTTCCTTTTGATATCCCTTGGGATGGCATCCTTGTGCACCATGATGAAAATGGTTTTGGCCCTGACAAAGCTTTCCGACATGTTCAGGTAACCTCCGAAGGTGTTGCGCTCGGTGCCCCAGGAGTTCTTGGTGATGTAATACTTGGTTCCATTCTGATCGCGGGTGATGCCCGTGACGTGCATCAGGTGGTCGTCGGTGGTGGTGAAGTTTTCATAACCACGCTGCCTGATCTCCTGGTCTACTGCGATCTCGGGAAATGGCGCCTCAAACTTATACACTTCCTCCAGCTTCTCCGTTGGGGTCATCGACTCAAAGCGCGCTCTGTCGGTGGTCGAATAAGTGTCAGCCGGCGCTTCCACATCGGGGTTGATGGCCACCCCGTTCTTATGAGAAAAGCCTTTTTCGCTCACATCCCCGTCCCAGTTTACCGTATAGCCATTCTCAAGCGAATGATCCATGATCTCGATCAGCTCGTCAAGCGGCACATTGTAAAACTGTCCGTGGGCCCAGTTATCCGGAACTTCCAGCGGGAAGGTTGTATAATAGGGAAAGTGATTGAAAGAGGTGATCTCAACATAGTCATCGGGGTTGAATTCAAGCGACTCAAAAAAGGATTTCGAGGTATAGGTTTTTTCCCTGTAGGTGAAACTCTCAGGCACAGGCCCCAGGTAAATGTCAAGCAGGCTGTTTACCAATTCCTTGTATTCAGGGCTTTCCTTGCGAAGATCTACAGCAACCTGCCCAATAGCCCCAACGAACTGATTCAGCTCACGGTGGTTATGTCTGTCCGAGTCATAGTTGATGCCGGTGTATGCTTCATCAGGCACCAGGCCGTGCTCTCTGATTGCATTCATGGCATTGTGCGACAGGCTCCCCTGACTCAGGTTGCCGTTGCCCCGGCGCAGATAATTGTCGCGCATACGGTTTACATAATTATGCCTGACGATAAACATCTCCGAAAGGTCGTGCTCGCCCTTGCCCATCCTGAGCAATTCCGATTCGATAAAGGATACCGTGGCAAAGCACCAGCAAGTGCCCGTACTGGCCTGGTTTTTAACCGGGGTGGCCGGTAAACTGATCTCAGTGGTGAATTTATAGCCCGGCTTCTGAACCGTGTCTGTCGCTTCTTGTGCGAGGACATTATGGGAAAGGAAAAAAACCATCCCCGTAACCATCAGTGTAATGATAAACTGTTTCTTCATATTGTCTGTATTTTGGTTTGGTGGTCGATGTGCAAATATACAGGAAGGCTCAGAAGAAATGAAGAATGATGGATGAAAAATAATTAAACCCATGGAAAAGGGGCTTGTTACCTTAGGAACCCCTGGTTATTCATTCAATTTTTCTTTCCATTGGGCTAAAGCCCTATTATGGAAGGCAACAAAAAACCCAGCATAAATGCCGGGTTTAAAGATTTTTTCGGTTTTTGTTCTACTGGAGTCTGGATTCGGGCTGGGGAATTTACCAGGGCTTGATCCGGAAAAATATCCCCGGGCCTTCGGTCAGCACATAGATATAGCCGTCAGGGCCCTGACGGATGTCGCGGAAGCGGGCAAAGCCTTCCAGCAGGCGTTCTGTATGGGTCACTTTATTTCCCTCAAGCACCACGCGGTGGATGTGCTGCCCGGCCAGAGCGCCCACCAGCATGTTGTTGGCCCAGCCGGGGTACTTGTCATTGCTAACGAAGGCCAGCCCGCAGGGGGCAATCGAAGGGGTCCAGTGCATTACCGGGTCCACCATTCCGGCCAGGGTGGTATCGGGCGAGATGATGCTGCCATTGTAGTTGACGCCATGGGTCACCCGTGGCCATCCATAGTTTTCGCCTTTCAGGATGCGGTTGATCTCATCGCCGCCCTGGGCGCCGTGTTCGTGGGCCCATAGCTCGCCCGTCACGGGATGGAGTGCCATGCCCTGGATGTTCCGGTGGCCGTACGACCAGATCTCGGGCCGGGCATCCGGCTCATTGACAAAGGGGTTGTCCTCCGGAATCCGCCCGTCCTCGTGCAGGCGCATTACTGTGCCATTGTGATTGCTGGTCAGCTGGGCATTTTCCTGCTCGCCGCGGTCACCAATGGTGAAAAACATATAGCCCTTGCCGTCAAAAACGATGCGGGTGCCGAAATGATGAGGTCTTTCCGTAAAGGGCTGACCATGAAACAACAGCTCCACATCGCTCAGCGTATTGCCTGTCAGCTTCCCGCGCGAGATGGCCGTGTTTCCGCCCGCACCGCCTTGTGCGGCATAGGCCAGGTATATCATCTGGTTTTCTTCAAAGTCGGGATGCAGCACCACGTCGAGCAAACCGCCCTGTCCATGAACCCATACCTCAGGGATGCCTGCAATGGGCTCATCAAGCAGCACCCCGTCTTCAAAGATGCGCAGCCGGCCCGGACGCTCGGCAATCAGGATGCGGCCATCGGGTAAAAACGCCATCGACCAGGGGTTCTCAAGGCCGGTGGCAAGCGTGTCAACCGTAAAGCTTAATTCTTCGCTGCCTATCAAGTCAGCAGGCGGATCTTGCTCCCTGGCATTGCACGAAAACAAGCTTAAGCTTAGCATAAGTATAATCAATGTTCTCATTGTCTGTTGGTTTTAAGTCGTTCTTTATCAACTTCAACCCCTCAGGGCTGCTTTTGTTTAATAAAGTTACGGAAAAAGCCTGGAAATGAAAAGCCGGGATCAAACAGGTTAATGTCCGGAAATAATAACCCTCCTCCCATCAGTCGGGTTTTTTCCCGATCAGCATAAAGGCCCCTTCCTGCACAACCATTTCCAGCAAGCCATCCTGAAACAACACACCATCAAACCCTGCGCGTTCCAGCTCTTTAAACCAGGTGTCCTTGCGGAAAAGGCCCAGGGTATGCACGTCTATCATGGTCTTCAGGTGGCGCTGGTCGCGGATCAGGCAGATGAAGGTGGCCTCAAAGCTCGGGTCTTGTGAATCAGGAATGTAGTTGTTTTCAATAAAGGTGATGTCTACTCCCTTTTGGGAAGCCGTTTCGACGGTGGTTCGGTTCTGAGGAAAATTCTCGGGGTCGTAGCCCACGATAGCCAGCAGCAGGCCCCCCGGCTTGAGCTGTTTGTGGGCATTGCCGAACACCTGCTGCATCTCGGCTGGAGAACGCAAATAATCAATCGAATCGGGAATGATCACTGCGTCAAAGCGTTTGGAGCTGCTGAACGTGCGCATATCCCCAGTGTGGTAGTCGCATTCGGGGTTCTTTTTGCGGGCGCTGCTCAGCATGTCAGGGCTCAGGTCCACGCCCGTTACCGCGAAATGCTGCTTCAGGTGGTGGTCCATATTGCCCGAACCGCAGCCCAGGTGAAGCAGGCTGGCGGTGGGATGGCCCTCGTGATCCTTGATCTGCGTGATCACATATTCGGCCAGGCTCTCATATTCCTCGCGGCTGCTCACAAGTTCCCATACCCACTGGTAATCAGTATAAAGTTGCAGGCCTCCTGTTATCTCCCTTTTCATGATGCAGGATTATGATGAAAAATGGAAAGACTTTTCCTCTCCCCTCTTTCAAAGTTAAAAAGAAGCAGCGACATTTTCCCCTCAGGGGAGGCTTCAGTTTTTCTTGACTTTTTTAAACACCCAGTGTTTCTGAAGCAGGAAATTGAGCATCGACACGAGCAGGTCGGTGAGGATACGGCTGATCTTGTAGTCGAAGCCTGTGATGGAAGTAACAAAAAAAGTGCCTGAAGCTTTCATGATGATGCTGTTGACCACCACAGGCACAAACTTCAGAAACTGTTGCCAGAAAGGGTTTTTATAGGGGAGATCCTTGGTGTGAAACGCCCAGTGCCTGTTAAGGGTGAAATTCAACAGGGCGCCCACAACTCCCGCAATGGCAATCGAAATGGTATAATGGATATTAAAAAATTCGGTGATGAGGATCATCAGCAGGTAATCCATCAAGCCACCGCAGAATGCAGAGACCTGAGCCTTTGAAAATACAAGGATGCGTTTAACCATTCCCCGTCTTATTTGCTTTTTCTTCCCTGTCGCGGGCATCCGCCAAACGCAGGATTTTTTTGAAGTCGATCAGGTTGAAAATAAGCAGCAGCAAGCAAGCCAGGGAGGCTGTATAGAGGATGGACCCTTGCAGTATAACTTCAAGTAACAGGATGGCCGAGATGAGCAACCTCACCTCCGTGGGGCCGAAGATCCCCGAATCGATCGAGTAATTTCCCGTCACCTTGTAGCGCAGCAGGGCCGTGATCATTTCCCAGCCATACAACACCACAAACACAAAACCGATCATCTTCCACCAGCCCGGGGCATAAAAAACAAAGCCCAGCCCCATCAGGATAATGCCCAGCCAGTCGACGGTGATATCGAGCGAAAAGCCGTACCACTTACGCGGGCGATTTCGGTAGTAGGCAATGCGGCCGTCCAGCGAATCGCCAAACCAACTGATAAAAAAGCCTGCCAGCCCCAGGAGTAGCCAGGCTTTGCCCACCGTGACCGAAAGCACAAAGGCCAGAAATACCAATACGCTGCCGCCCAGGCCAATGGCCGTAAGCATATCCGAACTGATCCACGAGGGGATTACCTGCACCAGGTAAGCCAATGCCTTTTGTTCGTATCTGCGTAAAAAATTTGTGCGCTCACGCCCCTGTGAAATGCTCTTAACCACATCATCCAGGGATTCTTTATGCTTTTGTTTCATCCTTTTTCAATCTTTAGCCGATTAAGGCCATACCGGCTGATTTTAATCCCCTTGATTGACACTTGCCCTTTGGAAAGCAATGCCCGGCTTCCGATCATCAATCAGCAAATGTATAAAATAGAATTAAATGAAATGGGTTTTTGCTTTAAAAAGGCCAATCCGGCTTGGCTGCTGAAACACATAAGGTCTGATATTCAGCTCATAACTGAAATCAGTCATGCGTTCCCCCAGGGAATTATCAAGAGCCTTTGTCCAGAACCGGTCTATTCATCTTTTTTCCCGTTTCAAAATCCAGTGATGCATCACATACTGTCCATCAAAAGAGGCATAACCCTGGACAAACTCCCATCCCTCTTTGCGCAACAGGTTCAGGGCATCGATCATGGAGTTGAACACCCTGATCTTTCCGGTCTCTTCGTCTCTCAGGCGCAGATCTTCAAGCTTGCGTCTTTCCTGCCCCACATCAACCGTTACGGTCATTTTATTGCCCCCATAAACAGGCTCGCCCCTCATTTCGCAATATTCATATTCGGGGCCTGGAGCTTCGGTTATGGTTGGTGCAGACTCCTGGGCGGGGGCGCTCCAGGCCAGCCATCCCATCATCATCAGGAATAAAAAGTGTGTTTTCATGGTTCAAAAAATTTGTTTTCTGTTAAAATGCCAGGTATTCCCTTGCCAGCGCCGGGTCGAATGCACTTCTTTGGAAAGGATGGGCTTCGGTATTGAAGATCTGGTCGTCGAAATCGAACTTCCCCTGGTGCAGCGAGAAGGTCAGGAAAAGATATTTCAGGGTCTCGGCAAAGAAGAAGGTGGCCATCTCGTCGCGCTGTTCCATAGTCTCAACGTTGGCCACGGCAGTATAGGCCACCTCGGTCCGGCAGTGCTCGCGGATGCTGTTCCAGTAATGCTCGTTGCGGTTGAAGTAGAGGGTGTCGCCAGTAAAATGCCAGAGGTAATAGGCTGATTCGATGACTTCGGGGTTAAGGTCATACACAGGGTAGTTGGGCTGCCCTCTTTCATAGTCGTACACCATCGGAACCAGGCCGTAGCGCTTCCACAGCCAATCCCAGGTGGTGTGCAGGCGTTTGGCCAGGGCGGTGTCGCCCGAGAGCACCAGGGTGGCCGGGAAGAAGGCGTCGTAGAGGGTCACCGAGGCGCTGGTCTGCTGGCCGCTGTCCATATCGACCCGCGCGTTCCACAGCCGCCCTTCATGCTCCTTCATGATGTATTGCTTGACGGGCCCGATGCTTTCATCCCATATCTTGCCCAGCTCAGGATCGCCAAACAGCAGGTAGCTCTTGTAGAGGTATTCGTAATAAGAATCCACCCCGGCGCAGATGTGGCTCTGCCTCGAGACCCATTCGCCGGTCTGCACATTGATGATATCGCCGATGAGGCCCAGGGGCGAGCGGCGGCTGTAAATGGCCAGGGTGGCCTTTTTCGCGGCCTGGTAATATTTTGGGTCTCGGGTGTAATAGCTCAGGATGCCCATTTCCATGGTATAGGTCGCGGCCTCGGCCACGTTCACCGTGTCGCCCCGCGCCACGCCCGTTTGGAGGTTTACCCAATAGGAGGGGATGCCCGTGGGGGTGTCGAAAGCCGGCAGCATACGCTCGCCAAAATCGCGGGCTTTTTCCAGCACCCGCTCATTTCCCGAAAGGGCATACATCGACAGCAAGCCCCCCAGGATGCGGATGTTTACCTCGAACACCTTGGCATCGATGTTCTTGTCGAAATGCAATGAATCGACCACGTAGCGCTCTATCTCTGCCGCCTCATCCATCAGCCCCATCACGTGCAGGGTGCTGTAGGCATCGATGGGCGAGATATACAAAGGCTCGTCATACCAGTCCATATACGATTTCGACAGGGGCGCCAGCACGTCGTGGCCCCAGGCATAGGTCTTGTATGCCTGCCATGACCTCAGGGTCTCGTTCACCACATCGGCGGCCAGCGAGTCGGCGTGGACCCGCATCTCTGGGCTCAGGCTTTCCTGTCTTTGCCCGGCCCTGCGGCCATCGCCGCATCCGGCAAAGATCAATACCACCAGAAGAAGCGGAAGGGTTTTTTTCATCATCCTGTTTGTGTTTTAAAATTTTAAATCTTGCTTTATTCACAAGCGCCTTTTCGGGAACAGGGCGGTTAACGAGGCCTCATCCTGCCCAAGCCATTACGGTTTGCGATGGAAAGATAGTAAACTTTGGCTTATCGCGAAGGAGCCCCGTTCAGAAATTTTTTTCTCTGCACAAAGTTCAGGAGCTCATATTGTCTCCGGTTCATATCCGGCTCATGTTTGTATTTCGACCGTAGTTCAGGCGGGTTTCAGCCGTTTTAAAACGGCTGAAACCCGCCTGAACTACGGTCATGTTCTGAAGCAATTTCTGCCAAAAAACCGGCTTGTTGCCGGTTTTTTATGTAAAAAGGAGGAGTTGAAATGGTTTGGGTAAGCTTTTCAGGGAAGCGGATTATTTCAGGTTTTTCTTGTAGCGGGCCACTTCCAGCAGTTCGGGGAGCTGAAATTTATCGCGGATTTTGAATTCAAGGGGGATCAAACGCCCGGTGGTTTTTTTCTGCCGGAAGGCTTCTTTCAGGCTTGCAGAAAGGTTGAGTTTGAACACACCCGGGGCCGTCTTTTCATTGAAATAAAAAGCAATCTTGAAAAAGCCATCCCAAACCGAAAGCCAGGCAATGGTCTTTTTGCCATAACCGATCTTGCAAAGCCAGGCCTTGTCATCCTTGTAAAAACTCCAATGGGGCATGAAGCCGAATTCGGGGCCGGAGAGGGTTTCCAACAGCGATTCAAAGGTGGCATAGCTGTCGCCCAGGGCATTGAGCAGCACTTCGGGGATTGGGCGGATGCCGGGTTCGCGCAAGAGCAAAGTTTCCATTTCACTTGTTTTAAGGTTCAAGTAAATGTAAGGAAAAAAGGGTTGATTTGAAAGTTTTTGGGGCTCAAAAAAGGCTAAAAAAGGCTCAGTTGTCACTGCCGCAGCAATGCTTGTACTTTTTGCCGCTGCCACAGGGGCAGGGGCTGTTGCGGCCGATGCTTCGCCTGCGCAGGTTCAGGGGCAGCCGGTCGGTGGCCTTCTGACGGAAGATCTTTTCGAGCATCGCGTAAATTTCAGGGTGTTTTTGTTTGAGCAGATGGGGGCGTTCAAAAAAGTATTCGCTCACCACTGCGAAAAACTCTTGTTTGTTGGTGGCGCCATAAGGATTAATGCCCGACTTACGGTTGAAGATGTTTTCCATTTCTTCCTCTACAAGGTTGAGCCAGGGGATTGCATACTGGTTTTGGAGGAGTACTTCGGGCAGGCCGTCGGCCACCCCGTCGCTCATGTCGACCAGGTGGATAAACTCGTGGATGCCTACGTTTTTCTTGTCGTTGGCAATGGCAAAACCTTGGCGGAGGGCATTTTTCGAGAGGATCATCATGCGGTCCATGGCGCCCGTGCCCACCATGCCCAGGATGGTCTTTCCCGCTCCGGTTTCGTATTGCTGATTGAAGGAGCCGGGATAAAGCAGCACCTCGCTGAGGTTGCGGTATTCCCATCCGCGAAAGCGAAACACAGGGATGACGGCGCTGGCCGCCACCAGCAGCCGGTCGGTATCGTCAATGGAGGTCTTGATGCCCGTGATGCGTTTCTCAGCCAGGAAGACCTGGATATCCTTTTCAAAGACAGGCTTTTCGTTGGCCGGAAGGTGGTTGTAATAGATCACGTGCCCGGTCAGAATCTTTCGCCATTCCTGGGGGAAGGGGGTGGACAGGATCTTTTTTCGCCTGCGGTATTTTCGGGTGGCCCGGCGCCATATCATGAACAGCCCCAGGAGTCCTGCAAGGATCAGCAGGATCATCACTCCCATTGATTTTTCGCGGTTCTGGATCAGGATGGGGGCATACAACAGGATGAAAGCGCCGCTCAATATCCAGGGCAGGCTTCCTCTTTGGTTCGGATGGGGGTTTTCCATTGCTTTTCCTCAGCTTGGGCAAGCGCCAACAGGGTCTTGCTATTTACAGAAGCCCATTTTGACCAGGGTTCAGCTTCAAAAATAAGGGGATTTCAGGAATAATTTATGTTTTTTGAATGAATATTTTCCCGTAAGGGGATAGGATGGAACTCAAAAAAAACGCCCTGCAAAAAATCCTGCGGGGCGTTTTTAATTCACGGAAGTGAAGCTAATTACCTGGGTTTGAGGAAGCTGATGACCTCCTCGTTGAAGCGCCGGTAGTTTTCGTATTGCAGGAAGTGCCCGGTATTGGGCAGCATCACCAGTTTGTTGCTGGCAATCCTGCTGGCCCCAGCCTGTGCCACCTCGGTGGTAGTACCGG
Organism: Bacteroidales bacterium; assembly: GCA_012521995.1. Classification (GTDB taxonomy): domain Bacteria; phylum Bacteroidota; class Bacteroidia; order Bacteroidales; family UBA7960; genus UBA7960. Next base: position 27,948 of record JAAYLH010000042.1, read on the forward strand.
GGTTGAGGAGGCGGTTTGGGATCAGGTTATCCTTTTCACCAAAGAGGATGAGGGTGGGTTGTGTGATCTTGTCGAGGTGGTCGATGACGGGTTCGTCGACCATTCCGTTTACCGACCGGACCTCGGCGTGGCAGTAGGCGTCGAAGTCGTCGGCGTTGCGCATGGCGATTCGGTCAGTGATCATGAATTCGGCATCCCCGGGCAGTTCATAGAATTTATAGGCCAGGTTTGATACGATATCCTCGACGCTGGTGAGTTTGACGCCGCGCAGGGTCATGACATTTCGGAACCATTGCTTCTGGCCTTCTGTGAAGCGCTCGAAGCCGGCGGGGGCGGCCAGGATAAGGCGTTTTACCCTTTCGGGATGCTTCATGGCGGCCACCATGCTGATCTGGCCGCCCATGGAATGGCCTGCCAGCACGGCCTGTTGCAGCCCCAACTGATCCATGAAGTCAACGACCACATCGGCGTAAAAGCTCATCATGCCGCTGTGAGGTTCCTTGCTGGAGTGGCCATAGCCGGGCAGGTCGATGGCGATGACGCGAAAATGTTTTTTCAGGCCTTCGATGTTCTTTTTCCAGGCGGGCAGATAGGAGCCCAGGCCGTGGATAAAGATGATGGTTTCGCTGCCGCGGCCTTCGTCCACGTAAGCCAGGCTGCGCCCATCGCTCAGGGTGGCGTGATGCACCGTGTAGGGGTATTCGATCTCGCTCAGGCTGTTGAGCCGGGGGAGGTCACTGTAGGGGTGCCATTCTTTGGGGTTCATGGTCTTGCATTGGTTAAACAGCACCAGGGGCGCGAGTATGCCCATGAGTTTGAATAGATTCTTCATAGCTTTTTTGATTTGGATCACACATTAGAACATCAGCCACTTATATACCACAAAGACGGTCCAGGGGTTTGTAGGTCTGACGCCCTGGATGCCTCCGTTGACGGGGGCGCTGTAGCTGCTGTCGGCGCTGTCGAAGAAGTTGCCCAGCCACATATAGGCCCCGTGGAGTTCGATGCTCATAAAGGCGCCCAGGTTATACATCAGTGCCCCGTTGATTTCGGCGCCCAGGAAATGCCCGCCACCGGCGGGCGTAACATTGCTGAGGGCTGTGGCGGTTCCGGCTTTGACGTTGAAGCGGTGGGGTATGAGGCTGCGGTTGAAGTTGGCCACGGCAGCCGTAAGTCCATAGCCCATGTTTGAGAGGTCGGAGACCACGGGGGTAAAGCGGTTCACCACGTTGGCGTGGGGAAAGAGCAGGTAAGCTCCGCTGTTGATGTAGATACCGCCCGGGGCTGCCCAGGTATTGCCGGTAATGACGCCAGAATAGCGTTTGTCGTTGAGGCCGTCGTCGTCGCCCGAGGTAAACAGCAGCTCGAGGTTGACATTGTCGTTGAGGGTCTGGCCATATCGGTATCCGAGCCTCAGGTTGGCGGCGAAGCCGAAGATGTCGGCAGCGTTGTTGAAGCCGCTGCCGCGGTCGACCCTTACCAGGCCCATGTTGTAATTGAAGTAGCCGCTCAAAAAGAAGCGGTCGAGCATCATATCGGCATTGCGCGAGAAGTGGGTTCCGATCCATCCGATGTCGGCCATGTAGGGGCTTGAGCCATAGCGGAAGCGGAACACGCCATTGTATTCGGTAAGCTGGCTGTTGATGCCCTGTCCCAGGATATTGACCCCGCCGTTTCCGTTGCCGCGGTCGCGTACGTAATGCCCGGTGAGGGCGGCTTTCCAGAGCTTGTTGATGTGGGCTTCGTACTGCACTTCATACAGGTTCACGTCATCGTTGCGGAAGGAGCTGTTTTCATAAAACTTGAAGGTTGCCACCTTAAAGCGGTGGAAGTCGGCGTCGCGATAGAGGGATATCCCCACGGCATGGGTGCCGAAATAATTGAGGCGGTATCCCGACTGGGTAAGTTTTTCGACGGGGGTACGGTAGGGGTTATAGGGGGTGTCGTACATGCGCTGCAGGCCCAGGTTGATCATCCAGCCGGTCTTTGGGACAAGCTCCAGTTCAATGTTCTGGGTTTGCATATTGACTTGGTGGCCCGAGACGGCCCCGCCCTGGTTACCCCCGGTCCCATACGACACATCGCCCCAGGTCCAGTCGATCTCAAAAGCCATCCTCAGGGTTGCCTTGCCGTCGAAGAGGTGGGGCGAGTAGATAATGAAGGGGATGAGCCTTTGCTCGACGTAGGCGGTGGTGGCGGTATCGGAGGTCATGGTGGTGTTGCGGCCAAACATTCGTCCGGTGACCTGTCCCCGGAGGAATTCGGTGCTGGGGAAGAAGTTGGAAGTCACCCCCTGGTTGATGTAAAAGGCCAGGAACTGGAACTCCCGCTCGGCTTTGCGGGGCAGGTCGGTGTCGAACAAGGGACCGGCGCCCTGCCCGTAGAGCAAGCCAAGGGGCCAGAGCAAGAAAAGAAGGAGAAAAAATTTACGCTTCATACGTGATCACTTTTTAGGGTGGATAGGGCTTTTAAGTTTAGGATCAGCATAAGAACAAAATTTAAGGTTTGAGTAAAGCATGATACCCTGGCCAAGTTTATTTTCCGGGCGAGATTTGGACCATCATCATTTTAAGAATTTGGGAAACTTTAAATACCTTTCGTTATACTACCAGAAATTGAAGTGTTGAAAGGGGTTATTTTTTAAATTTCCACAGTTAGCAAATTTCCTGGGGCAAATTATTTTAAAAAAGAAAAAGGTCAGTATTAAGGATCCATTTTTGAAAGTTATTTTTCCTGGGGCGATTTAAAAAGCTCCTGATGTAATTGGTCAAAGACGTCCATATCGTGGGCTTTAAGATCGTGGCATAATTCGCTAAGGATAAAGAACTTGTGGTGATCGTTAAGGCATGGAATGGCTGTTTCGCAAAGGGTCTCGTAAAGTTTTTCCCTGCTGATGGCCCGTTGCTTGTATGAGGCCAGTTGATGCATCCACACTATGCAGGGGATGTAGCCGGCCCTTTGCCGGGCTTTCTTATCCTTGTTCAGGAGCTTGTAGCGGTGGGTGAGGGAGAGGATGTCGCGGTATTTCTGGGTGGCAAGCAATGCCAGGAAATAGGAGGAGAAGAACAGATGCCATCGGTTCTGCAAGATCTCTGTTCGGTTGGTCTGCAGAGTGGTATGGGCATAGGTCACTGCCTCGGCGGCGCGCCCGTTGCGCCACAGCGCCTGAATGTAATAGGCAATGAAGCCGACGCGGTTGTAGGCGCTGTTGGTTTTCTTCAGTTCGGGGAAAGAGCGGTTGAGGAGCTGCAGGGCGCCTGTGTATTTCCCCCTGCGAAGCAAGACTGCACAAAGGTTGACCAGGTAATAGAGGTAGTCGTTGCTGTGGAAACGGATGGAGAGGTAGCCATAGGTTTCTGCCAGCTCAAGTTCATTGTGGCGCGAATGCACCAGAAGGCGGTTGGCATAATAATTGGCCAGGATGCGGGGCGAATACAGCTCACCTTTTACAAAACGCTGTTCGAGGTTTTCAAAGAGTTCGATCAGGTGGTGGTAATCCTTGTTGTGGTAATACAGGAAAACCAGCCTGACCAGTGCCAGGTAACGGTTCAGGCCATCGATTTCCTCGTTGTAAAAGACTTCTCTGAGCCATATTTCCCACAGTGCAGCCTCGGTGTCGTATCCGGCATACTGTCTGACAATGTCGGGTGTGGCTTGGTGAAGTCTCAGGTTGATGTCACGCGAACGTTCATATTGTGGTTTATTTTCCTCCAGGAAAGCAGAGGCCAGGGCGAAATATTGCTGTCGCATACGGATCAGGAGGAAGTTTTGATAATTCTGCACCAGTTCGTAGAGACGGATAAAGTAAAAGCCTGGTTTTTGATATTGCCGGATGGTGTTGATGATCCTTTTTTCATCTTCCGGGACCAGGGCATTGGTCATAATTCGCTGATCCATGATGCTGAGCCACTCGTAAAAGATGTCTACATTAACGGCATCCAGCTTTTCGGTGATCCACTTCTTAAGGTAGGAATACTTGCGCTTGTCGATGCGCAGGGGATAGGGTTTGGCTTGGCCGGGATGACGGCTGTTGTGGGCTACGATTTTTAGCAGGCGTATGTTTTCAGCATCCTGAAACTGATGAATGCCCATCAAATAATCGCACTCAAAAGGCAGCAGGGTGGCGGCAAATATGGAAAACTTTTTCAGGGGCTTCTGCATTATTTGGCTTATTTTCAAGGGTATAAATATATAAAAAAGCTCCATAGAAAAAGGATTTTCTCCGTATATTTTTTGTTAATTTTAGGGCAAAATAAAAGGGATGAAAAGAGCCATTGTAAGTGGGGGCGCCCAGGGAATTGGGAAAGCCATTGTATTGAAGTTGATGCAGGAAGGTATATTTGTTAATGTGTTGGACATTGATGGGGAGGCGCTGGAAGAGCTGAAGCAGGAAACAGTATCGTCTTCATTACTCAGAACCATCCTTTGTGATGTTGGAGATGAGGCTTCGCTGAAGGCTGCCCTTGATGAATGCCTGCAAAGCCCTGATGGAGTTCATTATTTGGTAAACAACGCCGCCATTTCGGCCAATAAACATTTGGAGGAGTTAAGCCTTGAAGAATGGAACAGGGTGCTGGCAGTAAACTTAAGTTCTTATTTTTTATCGGCAAAATATCTTTCTCCGGCATTGCGAGTGGGTAAAGGGGCCATTGTGAATCTGTGCAGCACGCGGGCCTTTATGTCGGAGCCGGGCACCGAAGCTTATTCAGCCAGCAAGGGTGGGGTGTATGCCCTGACGCATGCCCTGGCCATGAGTCTTCAGCCTGAGGTTAGGGTGAACTGCATCAGTCCGGGATGGATTGACTGCACCGACTGGCAAAAGAAAAGCAAGCGGAAAGTTATGGACTGGCCCGCGGAAGAGCATTTGCAGCATCCGGCAGGCCGCATTGGCAAACCGGGGGACATTGCCGGCTTGGTTTGGTATCTGCTTTCGGACCAGGCCGGCTTTATCACCGGTCAGAATTTCAAAGTTGACGGGGGTATGACCCGCAAGATGATATACCTGTAAAGAACGGGATTGCTCAGTATATCAATACAGTTTCTTTTCTTCCACATGGATGATTTCCATGTTGGTTCCACTATAAACATAAGCCACCACTGAACAGGTACTTTCATTCCAACCTTCATCGAGGGTTATGTTGTAGCTCTTCGGAAACTCCTCGTTGACCTCAGCGCCATTTTCACTGATCACTTCCCCCCAGGTGCCGTTGATGTCCGTGCGCAGGACGTGCCTGTGGTTGTAGTTTTCCTGAATGCCGTTTGTATACTGGGAGTCATTGGTTTGCTGGGGCGACAGAATGTTGTCTTCCAGGAGCAAAGCTGCCAGGTAAAGCGGACCCTGGAGGCTTTTAAGGGCAGTAGTATTGATTGCAACATTTAAATTCCTGCTTGTCGTTTCATAGCTGAGGCTGATTTCAATCCCTGCCTGAGGTTCTTCTTCCAGGATTTGCGAGATGGCCCCTCCCCAGGCCGAAGGATTAAGGATCCTGTTTCCCGAGAACTCTTTACGGTTAACCATTCCGGCAGGGTTGGCTGCAACCCCGAAGTAGTTGTTGATCTCAGTGCCTGCAGACGTCCTGTAGTCGGCCAGGAAGTGCGGGGCGGTAGTGCGTGCAAAGAAACCTGCATGAATGCTGACAATGACCAGCTGCTCGCCAAAGAACTCCTTCAGTGCATCAGCGGTTTCAGCTCCTGCTGGGCAGTTGGGGCACTGATGCCCTGTGAATTCCTCAAGCAATACCTTTCGGACTACTTCTCCTGTGTTTCCGTTTCCGCCGGGGCTTGTCATATAAGGTTCTTCAATGATGTCGCAGGCCGTAAACGCAAGGCTGGCCAGCACGAGGAAAAAGAAAGAAACTATTTTTCTGAAAGTCATGATACAAAACATTTAAAAGCTGCTGGTAACGCTGAGCATAAAACCATTGGAGGCGGGCACCTGTCGGCATACCCCACCCACACATACAATGCCTTCGCGCTGTTTCCCGTAAGAAAGGCTGAAGCGATTGGCATTTCGGTTATAACCTGCGCCCACCGTCAGGTAATGTATTCGCAAGTCCTTGTTGTCGTTGCCGTAGTTGTACTGGTCGGACACCGAGAAGAACCAGTGGGGGGCAATTGTATATTCGGCCAGGGCCATGGCCCAGTTTCCCTTGTCCTGCTGTGTGGCCAGATGCTGCAATTCCCATCGGATGCTGCGGCGGTTGGGCAGGCGATGGGTGAAATCGGCAATGGCAATGTGGGCATACACCATATCATGGTCGATGTGGCCTTCGATGACATTTTGGTTGTAAGTAATGAAGGCGTATGAGAGCAAACCCCTAAGGTTACGGTTAAAACGGCGACTGTACTCAAGGTTGAAATCCTGGAAATACAACTCCTCGCCCCAACTAAAGAAATCAGAGGCATAGCCTTTGGTGCCGCGTTGTCCTATGGCGGTGGTGTCGTTAAGCGGGCTTTTGCCGATAGCATTGGCACGGCTGTAATTCAGGGTCAGGGTAGCGCCGTTAGGCCCTCCCAGGAAGGTTTCACGGGGCAGCATATAGGTCAGTTCGCCCAGCAGGCCAATCTCGCCATTGGGTTGGGTTGCATAGGGATACATACCTGAAAGGCTGTAAAGGTGCTGACGGGTAGTGGGCGGCAGGAAGTTGATGTGCAAGTCGTTTCCGCTTGCGGTGCGATCACTTCGAAACCCCATATTGTCAATGCGCTTGGCTGACAGCAGTAGTCCAAAACCGCTAGCGGAATAAGAGCCCGTAAACACCAACGCGTTCCCGTTTTTATAAATGAAGTTGTTGTCAGTCGAAGGGTCATTTACCTTGTACCCGTATTCGGCACTGAGGTTAAGTCCGCTCCTCAGATAATTAATCCTTCCAGCAAAGGCGGCTACGTTTTCAGGGAGGTTGAACAAAGGATCCTGATCGCGCTGGAATTTACTGACCACACTACCCCCCACGATCCATTGATTGGGGTTTTCATTAAACCGTGAGAAGACCTGGTTGAGGTTCACTTCCGCGTCGAATCCGCGCACGATTCCGGGTCCCTTGTCAAAGAAGAACCTTTGCTGCCCCACCACACCCTTCAAGCTCACTCCCTTAACGGGTCGGTAAACCAGGCGGATGCCGTCCATGGCATTGTCGATGCCCAGGTTGCGCTCCTCATAGGTGCGAAAAATCATCCCGTTGCCAAATTGCTCGTAGAAGTTACCCAGTGTCACTTCCAGATTATCCTGAGTATAGGAGGCGAAACGGTAAGGAATACCATTTCCCTGATAGCGGGGATCATAGCCCAGTAAGGCGTTTTGATAGCTTTCGAAGCGCATGCCCATGCTGAAGCCCTGCCAGCTGAAGTTCAGGTTCCCAAAGGCATTCATGCGAAATGTCTCGGGAACATCGGGCGCTCCAATGATGGAGTCGGGGATGTAGTACTGGGCGTCAAGCTGGAAGTTACCCCATACCCGAGCCCCTTCCAAAAGGCCGCCTTGTGTTTGTCCAATGGCAAAATTACCCTGGAATAGCAAGGCCAGGATGATCACAAGCCGAAAACGTCTATTCATCTTCCAGGAGGGCTTTCAGTTTATCGTACATCTCCCATTCCATGCCATCGGAAAAGGAGGTGTGCTGGTAAACCACCTCCCCCTTGCCATTAAGGATGAAGGTGTGAGGTACCATATTCACACCCATTGCACGCTTGAGGTCCCCGTTCTCATCCAGGTAAAACTCAAAATCCCAACCTCGTCCGCTTACCATAGGCATCACATTGGCACGGGTCCGAGCGTCATCGGTACTGATGGCAATAAGTTTTACGCCAAGTTCTTTCCAGTCCTCATAGATCTCGTCGATTGCGGTCAGTTCCTTCAGACAGGGCCTGCACCATGTGGCCCAGAAGCTGACCACGTAAGGCTTGCCTTCGTTTTCAAAAACAGAAGTGCTTACTTCTCGCCCGTCGAGCGTCTTGATGACCATGACGGGCAGTTGATTGTTGCTTTGCGCCAGAACAACGGTTAGAGGCAGTAAAAAAAGGAGGGTAACAAAAAACTTTTTCATTTCTTTTTGTAATTCAATGTTATCTAATGATTGATATTTTCTTTCGGAACAGGGCTTTTTCTGTAGCGGCCTGTAGCAGATAAATCCCAGAGGGCAGATGCGAAAGGTTGAGATTCAGGATACCTGTTGAGGCTTCGAATGTTTGGCGGTAAACCAGGCTTCCATCCAGGCTGTGGACGGACATTGCAACAGGGGAAGCTCCCGTTTGCAGAGACAGTTGCATGCGCCCGCTTGAGGGGTTAGGGTATACCTTCCCCTCCAGGACCTCAAAGCTGTTGACCAGGGTGTTGTCTTGTGGCTGGAACTCCAGGCGAATGAGCTGATGGATCTCCTTGCCCTCCAGGTCCTGGATAAAGGCCAGCACACGGATCCTTGAGGTGTCAATAGCCCCGGCGCTCAAATCATATTCAAAAGCAAATTGACGGTGGTCGCCGGCCTGAATGCCCGTAAGGAAGCTGCCATTGGCGTCGGGCAGGAAGCTGCGCATGACATGGTGGAAGTCCTTTTCGCCATTGGAGCCGGGCGGGCTGTTGAAGCTTACCAGGTCTTCGGTTATCGCAATCAATAGGGTGTTGGGGTTGTTTTCAGAAAAGTCGGCAAAGGCTTCCAGGCTTACGCTGGCATAAAGTATGTCGTTTAAAATATAATAGCTTCCCTCCATGGTATAGCCAGCGAATTTGTCCATTTCAAGGGCCATCAGTTCATGACTTACCTCAAAACTCCCACCAAAAAAGGTACTTCCAATGGCTGCAACAGGGGTGTAATTCACCCCGTACAGCTCCTTGCGGGTTGTCTGGTCCTTGGGGTTGAATGCGAACAAGGGGCTGCCTTCGTATTGGAGGGGATGGTAATAGATCATAGTGTACTGTTCGGGATTGTTCTCCACTATCTCCAGCAAATCGGGCGCCACTAAAGCACAACTTCCGCAATTTATGCTTGAAAAACTCTCGAGTAATGCCATCTGCCGGGTAGGAAGATGTTCATAAATATGTATTTCCCGCCTTAGGGTGTCGCTGAAAGCCTCTTCATCAGGAGCTCCGTTGAGTCCTGAAAACCATACTTTTATGGAATAAACCCCAGTTTCATCAGGAAGCCAGGGCTGCTCGGCCTGGTAGTAAAAGGGAATCTGTGGATAGAGGTTGATTTCTTCAAAAAAGGTGGTCTGGATTTCACCCTCGTCCACCTGGTAATGCATAAAAACCGACTGAAACTGGTCTTGTCCTGTATAGGCTACCTTGCCTCGGATCAGGTATGGATGGTCGGTAATGCTGTAAGGCCCGCCAAAAAAACTGTCCTGACGGATAAGTACCTCCCTGGGCGGACTTGAAAAGCCCGCCAGGGGAGGTATGATTACCATTAGGAATAGTATAGTTTTGAAATAGGCTTTAAGCATAACCGTGATTCCGTTTAACGAACGACAGAGATCTTCTTTACCATACGGCCGTCTGCATTCCTGACTTCCAGAAAATAAACGCCATTGGGCAATGAAGAAACATCCATTCTGAAAAGGGATCCTGTTCCAGTTTTCTCAATGATCAGGTTTCCGCGGACATCCAGGATGCGCAGTTCAGTATGGCCTTCCACGGGGAAACGAACCTGAAGCAGGTCGCGAACAGGGTTGGGATATACCACAACCGATGCCAGGGTATTGAGGTCAATTCCCACGGTCGAGAGAGTGGTAAAGCTGATCTCTTGCGATTCGCTTAACAGCATGAAGGGTGAATATTCACTCACGGGGTCCACTTTTACGAAATACAGTTGTTCTTCCGAAAGCGGTTCATTGGGCTGCAGTGTAATCTCGGTCTTTTCTTCGTTGATGATAGCGGTGAAGTCAACGCCGGTGCCGTCGGAATCCGTTTCATTGAAATGAAGAATATCCGGAAGGCTTTCTGGTGTGATCTCGCTTCCGTCCGCATGGCGAACAGGCTGATCAAAGGAAATGATGATCTCGGGTTCAAGGCTCACGTTGGTGGCTCCGTCTTCCATATTGATGCTGACCTGCGGGCTAACTACACCAACCGTAGTACCTGCCTGGTATACTTCCTTGCTGCTGTGATTCTGCACGAAAATGACAACTTTCAGGTCTGACATCTCTTCCACGTGGGTTCCCGACATGTTGAAATTGTGCGAAATCGTATAGGGCTCCAGGGCAGTCAGGTTGGCTGTGCTGCCATTGGCATTGGGAAGCATCTTCATCATCACATGCTTAAAGGTGGTTTCACCATTGTTTCCCACATTTCCGGTGGTAGTGCCTTCAATGACCACAGCATGAATGGTGACGTTTGGGAAGTCGGCATAAGGCATAATGGTAGCCTCCACCAGGATGTTGTTTCCGTCGTGGGTATGGTAGCCCTCGATGGCCATATAAGAAGGAACTGATTTGGCCGCCTGGAAAGCTGAATTTACTGCAGTGGCAGAAGCGGTCACCTGCTTGCCTTCCATGATCAGGAAGGGAACGACATTCACTCCGTAATAGCCCCTGCGTGTGCCTCCCTCAGCAGTGTAATATGGATCGCCTGCATTGGGCCAGTTCATTTGGTATTTTATCAGGGCCAGATTATCGGCGTTCTGTTGGGTGAAGTTATTAAAGAAACTTCCGTTAAAGGTGGCGCAGGGCGCGCAGGTGGAGCTGGTGAAAGATTCAAAAAGGGGCAGGCGCTGTACCTCCTGGTGAGCCACATATACTGGCATAGAAAACTCATCGTTCGCTGGAACATCATCCGTTGTTTCTCCATTGATGTTTGTAAGGGTAACCTTAAGAGTGTAAGTTCCCGGTTCCAGATCCATCAGCCCGGTACTTTCATAATTTATGTTTTCATAAGGCCCCAGCGAAAGACCAGAAAAACTATGGGTTTCAACAGGACCATCATTGATCTGCCAATGAAGGTCGAATGAATTGATTTCTTCGATGCCCCAGTTGGTGATCGTTCCTTTTACCGGGGTAGGATCCGTGAAGTGTGTCGGAACGCTCAGGGTATTGACCCCCAGATCAAAGTCAGCGGGTATGACTAACTGCACGTCATCAATATACCAATTGTTGAGATTGTAACTGGGGCCAATAAAGAAAAACGATAACTGCAGGTCGGTGGCATTGAGATATTCCGATTCGGAAATCTGGATGGCTTTCACCTGGGCAGGAATGCTTGAAGAGACCGTTTGCGACCAAAGGGTCGTCCAAGGGCCGTTCTTGGTGCGGGCAGCAACGCCAACCTGGTAATTACCGCTGAAATCATCCAGCATATGCCTGAACGAAAGCACCAGCATGGTTGCTCCTGTTGAAGACATATCGATGGTTTTGGTGACCAGGCGGGTTTCACCATTAAATTGGGGCGACCAGTATAAACGTACTTCGGGGGCCGTTCCGCCCGCATTGGTTGAGGCTACAGTCGCCCAGTTGGCCGCCTGGGAGCTAATGCTCCATCCTTCGGGAGGGAAACCCGTGGAAAAACCTTCGTCAATTAACAAGTTCTGAGCCTGTACACCCATGGCAAGCATCATAGAAAAGACCAGGATAGTAAATTTCTTCATGATTAAATTTGTTGGTTTGAGATTAACGGGCTGAAAGTAGTACTTTTTTTTGAAGTGGCAGACAGGTGCACATAGATAAAATATGCAACAACCTGAATATGCTTTCCTTTGTCACGTAAGGGACGCAACAACTATTTAAACCTCATGATTTTAATGTTTTTTAGAAAAACAGGTGTTCTCTACGGTATGATTTTTGCAATAAACGATGGAAAATACCATTGCCCACTTAGGCAAAATTGATTATTTTTGTAGCGTAATTCAAGTTTACAGAAGTATAGGAGTCCTTATGAAACATTTTATACCCTTTATTTTTTTGTTTTTTGGCCTTGTTTTTTCGGGCTTTTCACAGGGCCTGAAGCTCAAGGACATTGACGGCAATGATATCACTAATGGTATCCTTACGGTCCATGGCAGTCCCAGTGCTTCATTCATTAAAGGGCAGGTGTTCCTCAACAATGATTCTGAGGCCGAATTTGATGTATGGGCCCGGAAAATTGAGGAAGAGGTTGTTCCCAACACCTTCAATTCCTTTTGCTGGTCTGATTTTTGTTATGGCAATAATACATTTGAGTCGCAGGGGGCTTTGACCCTTGCTGCAGGGGCCACAACCATCGCAACCGACTTTTACGGACAATACTTTCCTGAAGGATTAACAGGGACCACCATCATCAAATATGAGTTTTTCAGCCGCAATGAGTCGTTTGAGACAGTCAGCGTTACGGTACATTACACTGCCGATGCCACCGGTGTTCCGGGTGGAGCCTTGCGCCAAACCCGCATCTCCGACCCCAGGCCCAACCCCGCCCGCGACTATACCCTCTTCGATTACCAGTTGCCCCCCGACACACGCAACGCCAAGATCATCGTGCGCAACCTGACGGGCTCTGTGGTAAGGGAAGTGAGCCTTGATCCTGCAGGAAGCCGAATGCGCCTCGAAACCAGTGATATGGGAAATGGAATTTTTCTTTACTCTTTCGTTGTAAACGAACAGGTGATCCTGACAAAAAAACTTGTGGTAAGCCAATAGGCAAAAAAAATTTTTTGAAAAAGCCGTTGATCTGAACGGCTTTTTTTATATTTACTGATTTAGTTGATTTGTCTTCTTTTAATTTTTTTTATTGGTTTATTTAATCTGAAAAAAGTATGAAACATTTTACCGGTTTTATGCTGGCTTGCTTGCTGGGCATTTTTTCTGTCCAGGCACAGGAAAGCAAGCCAGGCGTGCCTCCCAGTTTTTCATGGCCCCAGGAGCGGCAGGAGTTGACTTTTGAGTCCATGGCTCCTGTTGATGCAACCAAATTGCTCGAAGAGGATATGGTTCTCGATACCATTAAAGATATTCCATGGCGTTTTGGTACGCCCATCTATACCGATATGAGCCCTCAGAATGCTGGCTCCTGGTACGTGTATGAAAATGGCGACCGCCTTTGGCGCCTGGGCATCAAATCTCCGGGGGCGTATGCACTTACCCTGATATTCGATCGTTACATCCTGCCTGCAGGAGCCGAGCTATACGTGTATAATACCGATCGCTCGAGAGTGATAGGTGCCTTTACCGATTACAATAACCAGGAAGACCATTATTTTGCCACCACCCTTATTGAAGGCGAAGAACTGGTTGTTGAATATTTCGAACCGCATGGAGTAGCTTTCCCGGGCGAACTGAAGATCGAAAGCGTAAATCATGCCTATCGTGATCCATTAGACTATGTGAAAGC
>JAAYLH010000043.1 GCA_012521995.1 Bacteroidales bacterium
AAGGTTTAAGGTTCAAAGTTCAAGGACTTGTCCGCTAGCCAGCGGATTCAAGGTTTAAGCTTCAAAGTTCAAGGACTTGTCCGCTAACCAGCGGATTCAAGGTTTAAGGTTCAAAGTTCAAGGACTTGTCCGCTAGCCAGCGGATTCAAGGTATAAAGGTTCAAAGTTTAAGGTAGTTTAGAGGAAATATTGTAATTTTGGCCATTAACCTGCTTTTTAAAAGTAGAAGACCTGAAGAATGAAAGTTTCGCACTTTGAAGACCTTGAAGTCTGGAAGGAAGCACGAGTCCTTTCTCAACTCGTCTTTAAACTGACTTCCTGCGAAAAATTTTCCAAAGAATTTGGTTTAAAAAACCAGATTCGCAATGCTTCCGGTTCAGTGATGGATTGTATTGCGGAAGGCTTTGAAAGAGAAGGGAACAAAGAGTTCTTTCAATTCTTAAGTATTTCCAAGGGCTCCTGTGGCGAAACCAGATCACAGGCTTACAGGGCATTTGACTATCACCTGATTTCTGAAACCGATCTGAATCAGTTAATTGAAACAACAACCCGCCTGAGTAAAAAAAATAGCAGCCTTTATGTCTTATCTCCGAACAAGCGACTACAAAGGAACCAAATTCAAATAACTAACCTTGAATCCGCTGGCTAGCGGACAAGTCCTTGAACTTTGAACCTTAAACCTTGAACTTTGAACCTTAAACCTTGAACCCCTTCTTATGAAAAAACTCCTCTCCATCGTAGGCGCCCGCCCGAATTTCATGAAGATCGCGCCGCTCGACAAGGCCTTTAAGAAGTACCGCAAGGAGGTGAAACACCTCATCTGCCATACGGGTCAGCATTTCGACGACCGCATGTCGAAGGTCTTCTTCGAGGATCTGGGGCTGCCGCGTCCCGACTTTTACCTGGGTGTAGGCGGGGGCAGCCACGCCGAGCAGACCGCCCGCATCATGCTCGAGCTTGAGCAGGTGCTGCTGGCCGAGCAGCCCGACCTGGTCATCGTGCCCGGCGACGTCAACTCCACCCTGGCAGCCGCACTGGTGGCCTCCAAGATGGGCATCCCCGTGGCCCACGTCGAGGCCGGCCTGCGCAGCTTCGACAACACCATGCCCGAGGAGATCAACCGCATCGTCACCGACGTGGTGTCCGACTTCCTCTTCGTCAGCGAGCACAGCGGCATCCGCAACCTGCGCGATGAAGGCGTCGACGAGCACAAGATCCACTTCGTGGGCAACATCATGATCGACAGCCTCGAGGCCCATTATGACCTGCTGGAGAACCACCCCATCCTCGAACAGATTGGGCTGGAGAAGGAAAATTACATCCTGGCCACCTTCCACCGCCCCAGCAACGTCGATGACCCCGAGAGCCTCAAAGCCCTGATGGACACCCTGAAACGCCTGGTGAAGGAGCGCCCCATGGTGTTCCCCGTCCACCCCCGCACCCGCAAAAACCTGCAAGCCTTCGGCCTCGACAAGCGCCTGCCCAAAGGCCTCATCCTCACCGAGCCCCTGGGTTACATCGAGTTCCTCGCCCTGATGCGCTACGCTGAATTGGTCATCACCGACAGCGGCGGCATCCAGGAAGAGACCACCTATATGGGCGTGCAGTGCATCACCGTCCGCAAAAACACCGAACGCCCCGTCACCATCGACGTGGGCACCAACCAGCTCGTGGGCACCGACCTCGACAAGGTAGAGAAAACCGCGATGGACATCCTCAGCGGCATCACCAAGCCCGGCCGCATCCCCGAACTCTGGGACGGAAAAACCGGGAAACGCATCGCAGAGATCATCGTGAATAAAATTTTGGATTACACGGATTAGGGCGGATTACACAGAAAAAGGATTACACGGATTATGTTATTGTTGGAGGAGGAAACATATAAGATCATTGGGGCTTGTATGAAAGTTCATAAGCACTCGGAAACGGTTTCCTTGAATCTGTTTACCAGGAAGCCCTGGAAAAGGAATTTGAAGTTGAAGACATTATCTTTGAAAGGCAAAAAAAATTGAAGATACAAATGGGGGAAATAAACTTCGAAAAATTCTTCATTGCAGATTTTGTGTGTTACGAAAAAATAATACTGGAAATCAAAGCATCTCAATTTATCCATAAAGACAATGAAGCCCAAACCATAAACTACTTAAAGGCCTCCGGGCTTCCTCTGGGTTTGTTGATAAACTTTGGAAAAACCAGCCTCCAATGGAAACGATTCATCCACATTAATCCGTGTAATCCGTAATCCGCGTAATCCGTAACAATCCGTGTAATCCTTTAACAAACATTATACTCTCAAAAACCCTTATGACTTCCATTCATTCCATTTGCTGCATCGGCGCGGGCTACGTGGGTGGCCCCACGATGGCCGTGTTCGCCCTGAAATGCCCCCACATCAAAGTCACCGTGGTCGACAGCAACCCCGACAAGATCGCTGCCTGGAACACCGACGAGTTGCCGGTGTATGAGCCGGGCCTGTTGGAAATCGTGAAGCAGGTTCGCGGCAAGAACCTGTTCTTTTCCACGGAAGTGGACCAGGCTATTGAGGAGGCGGAGATGATCTTCATCTCGGTGAACACGCCCACCAAGACCTACGGCGTGGGCAAAGGCATGGCCGCCGACCTGAAGTACGTGGAGTTGTGCACCCGCCAGATCGCCCGCGTTGCCAAGAGCGACAAGATCATCGTCGAGAAGAGCACCCTGCCTGTGCGCACCGCCGAGAGCATCAAGACCATCATCCGCGGTACCACCACAGGCTTTAACTTCCAGGTGCTGTCGAACCCTGAGTTCCTGGCCGAAGGCACCGCCATCAGCGACCTGCTCAATGCGGACCGCGTCCTCATCGGCGGCGACCAGACGCCCGAAGGCCTGGCCGCCATCGAGGCCCTCACCGCCATCTACGCCAACTGGGTGCCACGCGAACGCATCATCCAGACCCGCCTCTGGTCGTCAGAGCTCAGCAAACTCACCGCCAACGCCTTCCTGGCACAGCGTGTGTCGAGCATCAACGCCATCTCCGCCCTGTGCGAGCGCACCGGCGCCGACGTCGACGAGGTGGCCGCCGCCATCGGCATGGACTCACGCATCGGACCGAAGTTCCTCAAGGCATCCGTGGGATTCGGCGGCAGCTGCTTCCAAAAAGACATCCTCAACCTGGTGTACCTCTGCCGCCACTTCAACCTGCCCGAGGTGGCCGACTACTGGGAACAGGTCATCAAGATGAACGACTACCAGAAACACCGCTTCGCCCAGAAGGTCATCACCACCCTGTTCAACACCGTCAGCGGCAAGAAGATCGCCGTGCTGGGCTGGGCCTTCAAAAAGGACACCAACGACTCGCGCGAGTCGGCCGCCATCTACGTGGCCGACGAACTGCTGCAGGACCAGGCCGAGATCCACGTCTACGACCCCAAGGTCAGCAAGCAACGCATCCTCGACGACCTCGATTACCTCCAGACCCTCAAGGAAGGCAATGGCAACGGCTGCCTCAGCGCCGAGTACATCCGTCGCCGCGTCATCGTCCACACCGACCCCTATGCCGCCACCGACCGGGCCCACGCCGCCCTCATCCTCACCGAATGGGATGTGTTCCGCAGCTTCGACTGGCACAAGATCTACGAGCAGATGCTCAAACCCGCATTCCTTTTCGATGGGAGGAATTTGCTGGATGGAAAAGCGATGGAGAAGATTGGATTTAAGGTTTACCAGATAGGGAAGTAAGGTTTGGAGTTTGGGGTTTGGGGTTCAAGGTTCAAAGTTCAAGGTTCCGGGTTCAAGGTTAAAAAACTGTAGCCCCGGACTCCCCCTTTGGATAGCAACGCCTGTCCGACTTTTGGCGGATCCGCTAACCAACGGATGGCTGGGGGGAGGTCCCTGGAAAAACCTAAAACCTTTGATTTCAGAACAATGATTATCAATCTTTAATTTTTTATTTGCCCATAAAATACCAGTGCCCGGACTCCCTCCCCTGGCCAGCGGAGGGTTAGGGGGAGGTCCAATGAAACACAAAGAAATTCCATACAACCCTAAACTTAAAGAATTTGCAAGATATTTGCGAAAAAACAGTACACTTGCAGAAATTCTGCTTTGGAATAAAATTAAGGGAAAAGCACTTGGAGTTGAATTTAAAAGGCAGGTTCCAATTGATGAATTTATTGTTGATTTTTTCTGCCACGAGTTAATGTTGATCATTGAAGTGGATGGCCAAAGTCACGATTTCAAATACGAATACGACCAGCAAAGGCAGAAAAAACTGGAGAACCTTGGGTTTACAATTATTCGGTTTGGTGATCAGCAGGTTAAGAAAGATATGTTTAACGTTTTGAGAGCCCTGGAAATAAACATTGGAAAGTTGAGATCTGAATAACAGGGGTTTGTGGTAATTGAAAGAACCTCCCCCCAACCCTCCGCTGGTTAGCGGATCCGCCAAAAGTCGGACAGGCGTTGCTATCCAAAGGGGGAGTAACCCCATCAGCAAATTAAGAACCTAATCTGAAAAAAAAAACCTAAAAATGTCTGGAGAAAAGGTCCTCATAACAGGAACTGCAGGCTTCATCGGCTTCCACCTCGCAAAGCGCTTGCTTTCGGAAGGCTTCACCGTCGTTGGCCTCGATAACATCAACGACTACTATGATGTGAATCTGAAATACGGCCGCTTAGCCGAAACTGGCATTGATGCATTGAAAGTGCAGAGTCAGGACTCCCCCTTTGGAGGGGGAAGGGGGGAGGTTGTTGGCAATAGCTCAAAGGGTAGTGATTCAGCATTGGGGGTTGAGGGGAGGTCCGTTCCTTTGCATTTAACCCAAAGCTCCATTTACCCCAACTACCGCTTCATCCGGATGGATCTGGAGGACCGGCAGGGGATTATGGATCTTTTTGCTGCTGAGCAATTTGACTATGTGGTGAATCTGGCGGCCCAGGCCGGGGTGCGTTATTCGCTCACCAACCCCCAGGCCTACATGGACGCCAACATTACCGGCACCCTGAGCATCCTCGAGGCTTGCCGCGCCCACCCCGTCAAACACCTGGTGTATGCCTCCTCCAGCTCGGTCTATGGCAAGAACACCCGGATGCCTTTCTCGGTGCACCACAATGTTGACCATCCGGTTAGCCTCTATGCCGCCTCCAAGAAAGCCAACGAGC
Source organism: Bacteroidales bacterium (assembly GCA_012521995.1). GTDB lineage: Bacteria > Bacteroidota > Bacteroidia > Bacteroidales > UBA7960 > UBA7960. The sequence goes on from JAAYLH010000043.1 coordinate 5,140, forward strand.
TGATGGCCCACACCTACAGCCACCTCTTCGGCATCCCCACCACGGGCCTGCGTTTCTTCACCGTCTATGGCCCCTGGGGACGGCCCGATATGGCGCTGTTCATCTTCACCAAAGCCATCCTCGCCGGCGAGACCATCGAGGTCTACAACCACGGCGAAATGCTGCGCGACTTCACCTACATCGACGACATCATCGAAGGCGTCACCCGGGTGATGAAACACCCCGCCCGGCCCAACCCCGCCTGGAGCAGCGAGGCCCCCGACCCCGGCACCTCCGCCGCCCCCTACCGCCTCTACAACATCGGCAACAGCAACCCCGCCCGCCTGATGGACTTCATCCACGCCCTCGAAGACGCCCTGGACAAAAAAGCCCGGATGACCCTTATGCCCATCCAGCCCGGCGACGTCCCCGCCACCTGGGCAGATACCGGCGACCTCGAAAAAGACCTCGGATATAAGCCCGGAACCCCCATCGCTGATGGGATTAGGAGGTTTGTCGAGTGGTACAGGGAGTACTATGGAGTAGGAAGTAAAAAGTAGGAAGTAAGAAGAGAAGACGCGAAGAGGCGACTTGAGAGACGTAAGAGAAAAAAAACCAGCGCGTTCCTCATTCCTAAGCCGCGTAGCGGCGACCATATGGCAGAAGAAGATTTCACGGATTTTAACGGATTTCACGGATTATTGCATGGGGTCTTACTCCCCCTTTGGATAGCTTGTGCGCTAACCAGCGGAGGGTTGGGGGGAGGTAGTTGGAATTTTGGCATGGGTTAATCTATGGAGGTTCTTTTTATCCACTAATGGCCACAATTTTTTTTGCCAACAAATGCTTGCATGATAATGAAAGGCAGGGCTAAAATCCAGGGGTGGTGAGGTGATCTGTGCCCCCAGGCTAAAGCCTGGGGTTACTATCCCCTCTTCCCTGCGGGGCAGTAATAACCCCAGCTTTTAAGCTGGGGGCAACGGGAACGACCTATCGGGGCTTTAGCCCTGCCCCAAAACTCCTTGCCTTATGCCATCATCCGCGGAATCCGCAACAATCCATGAAATCCCTTCCTGCTATTGGCTATTGGCCATCTCTCAGTTCCCATCTCTCTTGCCCCATGCTAAGGTTGAGGTTGAGGGGGTTTCTCAACTTCTCAACTTTTCAACTTCTCAACTTTTCAACTCTTCAACTTCACCCTTGCCCCATGCCATCATTCGTGTAATCTTTTTCATTAACTTTACAATAGAGTATTCTAAAAATCAAGGCAATGAAGACCATCAAATACATCGTTTACAAGGAAGAAAAGTATTATATCTCTCAATGCCTGAATGTAGATGTTTCAAGTTTTGGAGAAACGGTTGAAGAAGCCACCAACAACCTGAAGGAAGCGCTTGACCTGTATTTTGAAGATGATAATGCGGGTGAAAATTTCCAGATCATTCACGAGACCCTCCTGGGAGAACTTCAAATCTGAGGAAAATGACCAAACTGCCATCTTCCTCAAAAGTCATTAAGGTATTAAATAAGTATGGATTCTTTTTTAAAAGCCAAAAAGGAAGCCATCAAAAGTTTACCGACGGAAAGAGAACAGTCATTGTGCCTGCCCCAAGGAAAGAAATCCCCATTGGCGCCCTGATCTCAATCAGCAGGCAATCGGGCATTGATATCAAAGCGTTTACGGAACGGTAAAGGGGCTTAATCCTTACCCTTTCAGGCCGCTGCGCGGGTAATCCAATTTTCATTTTTCATTCTTCATTCTCTAGGTCGACCCCGCTAAACAGCGGGTCGATAGAGGAGGCAGAAAATCATTGACCCCAGGTGCTGCGCGACCTGGGGCTATTCACCGTTGGCCTGCTTCGCAGGCAAAACTCCAGTATTTGCTCCATGCCATCTGCCCCATGCAATAATCGGCGGAATCTTCTTCTACCAAACGGTCGCCGCTACGCGGCTTTAGGAGGTGGGTGTGTGCCAACATTCTACCATACGATCACCGCTACGCGGCTTTGCCCAAAGCCCTATGCCATCGCCAAGCTCTATGCAATTATCCGTGGAATCTGTAACAATCCGTGTAATCACTTTTTCTTTCCTCTAAAAACATACAATTTTCACCATAATTTCCTTCTTCAAAAAACGATCATTTTCGCTATATTTGCCCATTAAAACCCTCCGCTAGGTCCCCCCTCCCGAAAGGGCAGGTGGGACTGAAAGGGCGAAGCTGTGAAGTAAGGCTAAGGTTGAGGCTGAGGTTAAGAAAAAAAAAGAATAAGGGTGAAGTATAACAGCTTTATGGAAATGCCAGTATGGCAAAACGCCCACCACCTTGCCCTGGAAGTTTTCCAAATTACGGTTACCTTGCCAAGGTCAGAAGATTATGGGCTTACAAGCCAGATCCGGAGATCTTCCAATAGCGTTCCTGCCAATCTTGCTGAAGGATTTGGAAGAAACACCAGGAAAGACAAAGCAAATTTTTACAGCATAGCCAGGGGTTCTGTTTTTGAAACGCAAAGCCACCTGATTTACGGACAAAAGATCGGATACTTTAGTCCCGAAACGACCCAACATCTCATAGAAGAATACAGCAACCTCTGCCATGAAATAAACAAAATCCTCAAATCCCTAAGTTCCCCTCAACCTCAACCTTAACCTCAACCTCAACCTCAACCCATGAAAGCCCTCATCCTCGCCGGCGGTGCCGGCACGCGCCTCCACCCGGTCACAAAGGTCATCTCCAAGCAGCTGCTGCCGGTGTATGACAAGCCGATGATTTATTACCCGCTCTCGGTGCTGATGCTGGCGGGCATCCGCGAGATCATGATCATCAGCACGCCCCACGACCTGCCCAACTTCCGCCAGCTTTTTGGCGATGGCAGCCAGCTGGGTCTCAAGCTCAGCTATGCCGAGCAGCCCAGGCCCGAAGGGCTGGCACAGGCCTTCATCATCGGGGCCGACTTCATCGGCGACGATGACGTATGCATGGTGCTGGGCGACAACCTCTTCTTCGGGGCGGGCCTGCAGGGCCTGCTCCAAAAGGCCGTCCAGACCGTCACCGCCGAGCGCAAGGCCGTGGTGTTCGGCTATTACGTCGACGACCCCGAGCGCTATGGCGTGGCCGAGGTCGACGCCGAAGGCAACGTGCTCAGCATCGAGGAAAAACCCCTTCAGCCCAAAAGCAACTTCGCCGTCACCGGCCTTTACTTCTACCCCAACAGCGTGGTGAAGATGGCCAAAGGCGTGAAGCCCTCGCCCCGCGGCGAGCTCGAGATCACCACCCTCAACCAGGAATACCTCCAGCAGGGCCGCCTCAAGCTCCAGCTCATGAGCCGCGGCTATGCCTGGCTCGACACCGGCACACACGAAGCCCTGACCGAAGCCACCGAGTTCGTTAAAGTAATGGAGAAACGCACCAGCCTCAAGATCGCCTGCATCGAGGAAATCGCGCTCAGGATGAACTACATCGACCGCATTCAATTTGAAAAGAACATCGAGGCTTTAGGCAAGAGTTCCTATGCAGAATATTTAAGAGGGTTGAGAAGATAGTTGAGAAGTTGAGAAGATAGTTGAGGAGTTGAGAAGATAGTTGAGGAGTTGAGAAGTTGAGGAGTTTAGAGCGATGTATCAGTACGGGTTTGAGAAGTTGAAGGTTTGGCAGGATAGCAGGAAGCTTGCCATTAGCGTTTATAAGATCACTGCTGCATTTCCTGATTCCGAAAGATTTGGACTGGTCAATCAGATGCGGCGGGCTTCCATTTCGATTTCCTCAAATATTGCAGAAGGCAGCTCAAGGACTTCCTCAAAAGACCAGTCGCATTTTTACCAATTGGCATACAGTAGCCTTATGGAGTTATTAAACCAATGCATCATTTCAACTGATCTTGAATTTCTTTCAGATACAGCTTTGGAAGAAATCAGAATTGAAATTGAGGAAATCTCCCGAATGCTTAATTCGCTTAGGAGGAGCAAGCTGGGAAGTAAAAAACCGTGACCAGATCTCCTAAACTACTCAACTTCTAAACTCCTCAACTCCTCAACTTCTAAACTACTAAACCAAATCTTATGAAGACAGCCCTTATCTCCGGAATCACCGGCCAGGATGGCAGCTACCTCACCGAGTTGCTGCTTGAAAAAGGTTATACCGTTCACGGCATCATCCGCCGCAGCAGCTCGTTTAACACCTTTCGCATCGACCACCTGTATCACGACCCTGAGCTGCTCAACAATCGTTTTTTCCTGCATTACGGCGACCTCACCGACTCGAGCAACCTCAACCGCCTGGTGGAGAAGATCCATCCCGACGAGATCTACAACCTGGGCGCGCAGAGCCACGTGCAGGTGAGCTTCGAGGTGCCCGAATACACTGCCGAGGTGGATGGGGTAGGCACGCTGCGTTTCCTCGACGCCATCCGCGAGACGGGCATCAGGACGCGCTTCTACCAGGCCTCCACCTCCGAGCTCTATGGACTGGCGCAGGAGGTGCCCCAGACCGAGAAGACCCCCTTCTACCCGCGCAGCCCCTATGCCGCCGCCAAGCTCTATGCCTACTGGATCGTGGTCAACTACCGCGAGGCCTACAAGCTCTTTGCCTGCAACGGCATCCTGTTCAACCACGAGAGCGAGCGCCGCGGCAAGACCTTCGTCACCCGCAAGATCAGCGTGGCCGTGGCCAACATCATGCTGGGCCACCAGGACATCCTCCTGCTGGGTAACCTCGACGCCCGCCGCGACTGGGGCTATGCACCCGAATATGTGGAAGGCATGTGGCGCATCCTCCAGGCCGATACCCCCGACGACTTCGTGCTGGCCACCAACGAAACCCATACCGTGCGCGAATTCGTCGAGGAGGCCTTCCGCGTGCTGGGCGAAGAGATCTACTGGAAAGGCGAAGGCGTGGACGAACAGGGCTTCCTCAAATCATCGGGCAAAGCCGTGGTGGGCATCAACCCCCGCTACTACCGCCCCACCGAGGTCGACCTCCTCCTGGGCGACTACGCCAAAGCCAAAGCCAAACTCGGCTGGGAGCCAAAGGTGAAATTCAAGGAACTGGTGAAGATCATGGTCGAGGCCGATTTTCGTAAACGCAATCATGCGAATTGATGCGAATTTATTAGACATGCGAATGAACGCGAATTGAAAGCGAAGGCGAAGGGATGAGTGATATTGTTTTTGGAGAGGAGAGCTATAAGATCATTGGGGCGTGTATGAAGGTCCATGCTGCCCTGGGGTCAGGGTTCCTGGAAGCAGTGTATCACGAAGCCCTGGAATAGGAACTTCAGCACCAGGAGATCCCCTTTCAAAGCAAGGTCAAGCTCAGCGTGCATTACAACGAAGAAAAACTCAATAAATATTACGTGGCCGATCTGTTGTGTTATGATGAGATCATCCTTGAACTAAAGGTCCTGCATTTCATCCCACGCAACAGCTACCTGCAACTCAGGAATTACCTGAAAGCCACCCAAAAAAGATTAGGGATCCTGGTAAATTTCGGAACCCCGTCATTAACCTATAAGCGAATCCTGAACCCCCAGTCTTCTTCGCGTTAATTCGCCAAAAATTCGCGTCAATTCGCATGAATTAAAATTCGCATGAAAAATCAAAAGATATTCATCGCTGGGCACAAAGGAATGGTAGGCTCTGCCCTTTACCTCAACCTCCAGGCCAATGGCTATACCAACCTCATTGTCCGGGACCGGAAAGAACTTGACCTGACAAACCAGCAAGCTGTCAACGACTTTTTCGCCACCGAGAAGCCCGACTTCGTCATCATCGCTGCTGCAGTTGTTGGAGGCATCATGGCCAATAGTGAGCAGCCCTGGCGGTTCTTGTACGACAACCTCATCATCGAGGCGAACCTGATCAATGCGGCTCACAACAACAACGTTCAGAACCTCATCTTCCTGGGCAGCTCGTGCATCTACCCCAGGCTGGCGCCCCAGCCCCTTAAAGAAGAATACCTGCTCACCGGGCCGCTGGAACCCACCAACGAGTGGTACGCCATTGCCAAGATTACCGGCATTAAGCTCTGCCAGGCCCTCAACAAGCAGTTCGGCCGCAACTACATATCGCTGATGCCCACCAACCTCTATGGTCCGCGCGACAACTTCGACCTTCAGTCCTCCCACGTCCTGCCCGCCATGATCCGCAAGTTCCACGAGGCCAAGGTCAATGATAATGCGCCCGTCACCCTCTGGGGCACCGGCAGCCCGATGCGCGAGTTCATGCACGTAGAAGACCTGGCCAGGGCCATACGCTTTATTATGGAGTATAATGGCCCACTGCCCTACGACCTCATAAACGTGGGCACCGGCACCGACCTTACGATCAAAGACCTGGCCCTCACCATCCAAAAAGCCACCGGGCACCAGGGCGAAATTCGCTGGGACACCACCAAACCCGACGGCACCCCCAGGAAACTGATGGATGTCAGCAGGCTGAAGGAAATGGGATGGAAGCCAAAGATCGAATTGGAGGAGGGAATCCGGAAAACGTATGCATGGTATTTGGATCATGCGAATTCACGCGAATTGTAAGCGAATTCACGCGAAAGCCCCAAGCTCCATGCCCCATGCCAATATTCGCGGAATCCGTTACAATCCGTGTAACCTAAAATCATCCACTGATAAACACTGATAAAAGACACTGATTCACCCAGATATCTTATCAGTGACCATCAGTGAAATATCAGCGTGCATCTGCGGATAAAATCCTTCGCTTAAATTCGCTCTAATTCGCATTCACTATTTTTCTTCTTTTGAAACGAACAATTATTTTTTATTCGCTCAAAAAGAACAATTGACCAATATCTATAGCCAAATCTGTAATATTTTCTTTACATATTTACGTGTTTTTGTAAAATTTTATTTACAAAACTGCAATAAAAGTATAGCACTCCGATTCTAAATTGAAGATCGTTAATTTTATTAGCAAACGATTTGAAATAAGTAAATAATAATTTACCTTTGTGGTATTATCTTTGTGTTTAGATAATGAAATGCTCTGAATTATACCGGGTCTTAATCAATGATGGTTGGTATCCGGTATCACAGAAAGGCTCTCATGTGAAAATGAAACACGAAAAGAAACCAGGCACCATAGTGTTTCCGAATCATGGCAGCCAGGAGGTTGGCAAAGGTCTGGAAAAAAAGATACTTAAAGATGCCGGGATTAAATAAGTTTAAAAAATGACCCCACTTAAAAACAAAATTAAACTCATTGTTGAAAAAACCGACACGGGATTTTCAGCATATGCTGCCGAATACCCTGTGTTTACGACTGGACGCACCATTCCCGAGTTGATTGACAATGCCCTGGAGGCGGCCCAACTATACTTTGAAGAGGAAAACACAACGGTGGTACACGATAACCTGCGCTTCGAAATTGATTTTCAGCAGTTCTTCTTGTATTACAAGGTGTTAAATTCAAAGTTTCTGGCTGAAAAAATCGGAATGAATCCCACGCTACTTTCGCAGTACGTGCAAGGGCGAAAAAAACCCTCAGAAAAACAAACCGAAAAGATACTGGAGGGCATTCATCAAATCGGCCGCGAACTATCAGAAATAAACCTGATCCAAAGGAGATAGAATGTGTTAACTTGATAATGTGATAATGAGCTAATGTGATAATGAGCAGATGAGCAGATGTGTTAATGTGATAATGAGCTAATTTGATAATGAAAGAAAATAAAATTCTGGCACTTAGTTTTGAATTCGCTTGAGCTATTATTGCTTATTGCGAGGAGCTGGAAACTAGCAGGAAGTTTGTCCTGGCAAACCAACTACTTAAAGCCGGAACCTCCATTGG
>JAAYLH010000044.1 GCA_012521995.1 Bacteroidales bacterium
TCATACGTGGGAAAAAAGTAAAATTGAAAAATATACGGGGGTTATCCTGAGGTCTATTTGGCGGATAAGCAGGAGTGGTGGCCTGAAGGTCGGGTTTGAGGACCGGGCTCAGGCGAAAAAAGGAAAGGCCGTCTCAAAGGTTTGAGGCGGCCTTTTTGAAGGAATATCCTTATAAGGCCCTGAAAAGGGAAAGTCAGATACTGGCCTTATCCCAGGACGACGCCTACCATGGTGGCGCTCATCAGGGCTGCGAGGGTGCCTCCGAGCAGGGCCCGCATGCCGTATTGCGAAAGCAGTACGCGCTGGTTTGGGGCCAGCGAGCCGATGCCTCCAATCTGGATGCCGATGCTGGCAAAGTTGGCAAAACCGCATAAGAGATAGGTGGACATAATGACCGATTTGGGATCGGAAAATGCGCCTGCAGCCTTTAATTCAGCCAGGCTTACGTAACCGATAAACTCGGTCATGATCAGTTTCTCGCCAAGCAAACGGCCGGCAAGGGTTATATCGGGAGCGGCAACACCGATGAGCCACATGATGGGCGAAAAGGCATATCCCAGGATGAACTGCAGCGAGAGCCGCGTGTATTGCCCGTTGGTGAGGCTGGCAATGTTGTCGTTGAGGCTGGTCCAGTCGCCAATCTTGCCTGCAACAAAGTTGAACATGGCAATGAATGCAATAAATACTACCAGCATTGCTGCCACGTTGGCTGCCAGTTTTAAACCCTCTGTGGTTCCGTTGGAGATGGAATCCAGTGCATTGCTGCCAATCCTGTCTTTGCTGACCTCAACGGTTTCGTCAATTTTTTCAGTCTGAGGCACCAGGATCTTTGAGATGACCACGGCTCCCGGGGCTGCCATAATGGAGGCTGCCAGCAGGTGCTTGGCGAAGATCAGCCGTTGCACGGGGTCATCTCCGCCCAGGAAACTGATATAGGCGGCAAGCACGCCCCCCGCCATGGTGGCCATCCCGCCGGTCATCACCAGCAGGATTTCTGACTTGTTCATCTTTGAGAGGTAGGCCTTGATCATCAGGGGCGATTCAGTTTGCCCAACAAAAATGTTGCCCGCCACCGACAAGCTCTCTGCTCCCGAGATGCCCATGGCTTTGGTCATTAACCAGGCCAACACATAAACAACTTTCTGAATGATGCCCAGGTAAAACAACAGGCTGGTCAAGGCTGAAAAGAATATGATTGTGGGGAGCACCTGGAAGGCAAAGATGTAGCCGTATTTGGATGTATCAAGGAACCCTCCGAAAAGAAATTCCGTTCCTGCCTTGGTGAAATCAAGCACCTTAACAAACATTTGCCCGACAAACTCAAAGAAGTGCTGCACGGGGGGGATTTGCAGAATGCTGAAGGCCAGGACTGCTTGTATGGCGAGGCCAATAAATACCACTTTCCAGTTAATTGCCTTGCGGTTGGTGCTAAAGATCCAGGCTATGAATACCAGGGTGATCATTCCCAGCAAGCCCCTCAGCAGGTTTACAAGGGAAAAGCCCTGTTCATAAATTTTTTCTGCCTCCTCTACCGAATTGCTTGTCCTTTCCTCAACTGCTTCTTCTGTCGGCTTAGGAGCGACAACCGTATCCTCGTCAACCAGGGCTGCTTCTGTTTCTGCAAGGGCCTGATTTGCGGTTTCGATCGCTTCCTCAAGCTGCCCCGTGGGGGTTCCTGTATTGTCTTGAGCCTGAAGGCCTGAGGCAAAAAATAACAGCATCACAATGGGCAGGGTCATCCATAATTTCAGGGTTTTTCTCATTGGAGTCAAGTTCAGTGGGTTACTTCCATTAAAGCAAAATCCTGCCTCATGAGGCAGGATGCAAACCTATTAATTTTTTTCTGAAGGCGAGAGAATTATCTTCTTTTTTTACCTATAACCAATCAATTATTTTTTGCTTTTACGCCGGTTGATCTCGTCCCTGATTTTGGATGCTCGTTCGTATGCTTCTTCGTCAATGGCAGCCATGAGCATGGTTTCCAGCTCACTGACCGATAACTGGCTGTATTCTTTATCGCCGGGTTTTTTTTCCTGGGGCAGGGGGTTTGTCCCTACTTCTTCTTTCTCGTCCTGAAGCACCATGCCCGCCTCCTTGAGAATCGATTCGTAAGTATAAATGGGGCAATTGAAGCGTACCGCCAGGGCTACTGCGTCTGAGGTGCGTGAATCAATCTCCACTTCACGGCTGCCATCATTGCAGATCAGCTTGGAGAAGAAGATCCCTTCGCTGAATTTGTAAATGATCACCTCGTTGATGGCAATGTTGAAGGTCTTGGCAAAGTTGCGAAAGAGGTCGTGGGTGAGGGGTCTGCTGGGTTTCATCTTTTCCAGCTCAATGGCGATGGCTTGCGCCTCAAAACTGCCGATGATGATTGGAAGCCTTCGTTTTTCGCCGGTCTCACCCAAGATCAGTGCATATGCACCTGCCTGTGATTGGCTGTATGAGATTCCGAGAATTTCCAGCTGAATTTTCTTCATATGCTTGTTTCCGTGCCTGAATTTTCTTTAGGAGGGCAATAACCCGAAAATTCGTTCTCAACAAAATTAGCTTATTTTTATGAGATTTTCATGTTTTCGTCCCACATTCCCTTTTTTCAGGCGACGCAGGGGTTACCGGGCCTGAGCTTTTCGCCCCGGGACAAAAAATAAGATTTAAATGTTTTAACAATTCCATTTTGTTAAATATTTTTTACTTTTGGTCACAACAACAACCAACTATTACCAATAACAACTAAATCATAAAAAGGAGGGAAAAATGCCAGTATTTTTTTGGTTAGTGCCCCTGAGCTCAGCAACGGCTTTGTTGTTTGCCTACATCTTCTTCAAACAGATGCTTGGCTACAGTGAAGGGACTGATATGATGAAAAAGATTGCTAAGCACGTAAGAGACGGTGCAGGGGCATATCTTCGCCAGCAATATAAGGTAGTGTTGCTGGTTTTTTTGGCTTTAACAGCCATATTCAGTGTTATGGCCTTTGGCCTGGGGATCCAGAACCGCTGGGTGCCTTTTGCCTTTCTTACGGGCGGTGCTTTTAGCGGCCTTGCGGGTTTTTTTGGCATGCGTGCCGCCACCTTTGCCTCGGCCCGCGTGGCCAACGCCTGCCGCGAGTCACTCAACGGGGGGCTCAGGCTGGCCTTCAGAAGTGGAGCCGTGATGGGGCTTGTCGTGGTGGGGCTGGTGTTGCTCGACATCTCCCTGTGGTTTATTGTGCTTAACCTGGCAGTGCCAGAGGCTGATGCCGGTTTTAAACTGCTGACCATCACCGCCACCATGCTTACCTTTGGCATGGGGGCTTCCACCCAGGCGCTCTTTGCTCGCGTAGGCGGCGGTATTTATACAAAGGCTGCCGATGTTGGCGCTGACCTGGTGGGTAAGGTGGAAGCGGGCATCCCCGAGGACGACCCCCGAAACCCCGCCACCATCGCCGATAATGTGGGTGATAACGTGGGTGATGTGGCCGGTATGGGTGCCGACCTGTTCGAGTCTTTTGCGGGGTCTATCCTGGCTACTGCCCTTCTGGGCGCCGCTGCCTTTGCGGCTTCAGGTCACGACTTGCAAATGATTGCTGTGATTGCTCCCATGCTTATTGCTGCCGTGGGCACCTTGTTGTCCATAGCCGGCGTGTTTATGGTTCGTACCCGTGAAGGGGCTACCCAAAAGGAGCTGCTTAAATCGCTGGGGATAGGGGTCAACACCAGCGCTGCCCTGATCGTTGTGTTCTCCCTGGCAATCCTGTACCTGCTGGGCTTCAGTAACTTCCTGGGACTTTGGGGCTCCATTGTGGTTGGCTTGCTTGCAGGCATTGGTATCGGGCAATCGACCGAATACTTCACCGCCTCGGCCTATGCCCCCACCCAGCGCATTGCCAAAGCCAGTGAAACAGGCCCCGCCACCATCATTATCTCGGGAATCGGCACAGGTTTGATCTCTTCGGCCGTTCCCCTGGCTATCATTGTTGTAGCCATTACCCTTTCCTATTTGTTTGCTACGGGATTTTCGTTCGATACCGATGTGCTCAACATGGGTCTTTACGGAATTGGCATTGCCTCGGTTGGGATGCTCTCCACCCTGGGCATCACACTCGCCACCGACGCCTACGGCCCCATTGCCGACAATGCCGGCGGAAATGCAGAGATGTCGAAGCTCGGCCCCGAAGTTCGCCGTCGCACCGATGCCCTTGACTCTCTGGGCAATACCACAGCCGCTACGGGTAAAGGCTTTGCCATAGGTTCGGCCGCTCTTACCGCCCTGGCATTGCTGGCAGCATATTTTGAAGAGATAAAAATGATGTATGTAAAATTCCTCAACCAGCCTTCCTTTATCATCAACGGCAAGGATGGCGCAGTAGAGGCGCAGTATGCCAACTTCATTGATTTCATTTACCATTATGAGATCCACCTGATGAACGCCAAGGTGTTGGTAGGCGTGTTCCTGGGGGTGATGAGCGTGTTCCTGTTCAGCGGGATGACCATGAATGCCGTTGGCCGCGCTGCCCAGAAAATGGTCGATGAGGTCCGACGCCAGTTCCGCACCATTGAAGGTATCCTGGAAGGGAAAGCAGAGCCTGATTATGCCCGCTGTGTGGAGATTTCCACCAAGGGCGCCCAGCGTGAAATGATGGTACCCTCCTTTGCTGCACTGCTCATTCCTGTCGTCGTTGGCCTCATCTTCGGTGTGGCAGGGGTAACGGGATTACTGATCGGAACCATTACCTCTGGCTTTGCCCTGGCTATCTTTATGGCCAATGCAGGCGGCGCCTGGGACAATGCCAAGAAATACATTGAAGAAGGACACTTCGGCGGCAAAGGCTCTGATAGCCATAAAGCTGCCGTCATTGGCGACACCGTGGGCGACCCCTTCAAGGACACCTCGGGGCCAAGCCTCAACATCCTGATTAAACTGATGACCATGGCCTCGGTGGTTACCGTGGGCGTGGCTGTTTCTTACAGCTTACTTTAACCCTGTACAAGGCGGCCAGTGGAAATATTATAAATTTTGTTAAAAAAACGCAGGCAAATTAGTTTAATGCCTGCGTTTTTTATTTCTCGCCCGGCAAAATTATTTTTACTGTTTTTAGAATTTGTAGTACCCGGAACCTTTACCTGCTCATGGTTGTTTTGTTTGTGTCGATAAATATAAATATAATTATTTAATCGATGTAACTGAGTTACTGTGAGGGCAAACTAAACATTTTTTTGACAGGGGAGTTAGTTTTTTGTAAAGGATCCTTACAGTTAGGGACTTACCTATTTTGATTAACTTTGTAATATTAAAGATCAAATATATGAACAACAAACAAGTCAAGACCCTTCGTGAAGCGCTTGACACCAGTGGAACCCTGTTTTCAGAACGCCCGGCACTGACTTTCGTGGGAGGTAAACCCCTTACCTATGCGAAGGTACATTCACTGGCGAGGCAGTTGATGGCTTGGTTGTCAGATAATGGCATCCAAAAAGGCGACAGGGTGATCCTTCTAAGTCAGAATATGCCCCATTGGGGAGTTGCCTATTTGGCCGTCACTAGTATGGGGGCTGTGGTGGTGCCCATCCTCACAGATTTTAACGAGGCCGAACTAAACAAGATCATTGCCCATAGTGAAGCAAAGGCCATCCTGGTTTCAGAGAAACTTTCGGTTAAAATCAACAAACACTTGCCTGCATCGGTTAATCTGGCTCTTTTACTCGATACACTCACCCCGTTCAGTCTTGAGAAATTAAAGAATGACCGGATTATCGAAATGAAAGATGCAGTCAAAACCGTTGAGCCTTCCAGGGAATTTCCCAAGCCTGCTGAAGAAGACCTGGCTGCCATTCTGTATACATCAGGAACCACAGGCAATCCCAAAGGCGTGATGCTCAGCCACCGCAACCTGGTCTCGAATGCCATCAATACCTTAGGAATTCAGAATGTGGACCTCAACGACCGCCTTTTGTCGGTCCTGCCCCTGCCTCACACTTACGAATGTACCATAGGTTTCATCATCCCTTTCATCGGCGGTGCCGTGGTGTATTACCTCGAGAAACCCCCGACGGCCTCTGTGCTGCTTCCTGCCATGAAAGAGGTAAAGCCTACGATGATGCTCACCGTTCCCCTGATTATTGAGAAGGTTTATAATGCCCAGGTCAAGCCCAAACTGCACAAAAGCAAGCTTATGCGAGGCATGATGAAAGTGCGGTTCATGCGCAGGTTCTTCCATAGAATTGCAGGAAAGAAGATTTATAACGCTTTTGGCGGGCACCTCCATTTCTTCGGTATAGGCGGTGCTAAGGTCTCGGCCGAAACTGAGCGTTTCCTGCGCGATGCCGGCTTCCCCTATGCCATCGGCTACGGGCTTACCGAAACGGCCCCTTTATTGGCAGGGTGTGCTCCTTCACTGACCAAATACCGCAGCACGGGATTCAACCTGCCCAACCAGGAGATGAAAATCCTGAACCCCGACCCGCACACCGGTGAAGGCGAGATCGTGGCCAAAGGCCCCAATGTGATGATGGGCTATTTTAAGGACCCCGTGCAAACCGCTGAAGTATTTACGCAGGATGGCTGGTTTAAGACCGGTGACCTGGGCGTGCTCGACAAAGACAATTACCTCTACATCAAGGGCCGCCTCAAGAACATGATCCTCGGGCCTTCGGGCGAAAACATATACCCCGAAGAGATCGAAGCCCTGATCAATGGCGAAGACCTGGTGCTTGAATCATTGGTCTATGAGCTCAAGGGACAATTGGTGGCCAAGGTTCACCTCAATTACGAAGAACTTGAAAAACGCTATCAGGACCTTAAAGACTCCGCACAGGATTATAAAGAGCGGATGAATAAGGCCGTGGATGAGAAACTGAACGAAATCCGTGAAAAGGTCAATGCGACCATGAACCGCTTTTCACGCATCAGCGCGGTGGAAGAACAGCCTGTCCCCTTCGAAAAAACCCCTACCCAGAAGATCAAGCGCTTCCTCTATTCAAAGCATCACGATCTGAAACATTAAGGCTTGGTCCTCAATGAAATACAAGGCTGCCGGTAATGGCGGCCTTTTTTTGTATTAAATACCGAAGAATTTTAAAGGAAAAGATGTTTATGCTTTTTTTTTTAAATGAAAATATTCTTTATATTGCACTGCCATTTATGCAGTTATATGATATTTACTCCATGTTAAGGGGTAAAAAGTTTTTGCAATCAGGCTGAATAATTATTTTTATTATGATTAAACGCCGGTACCTGGTTCTTCTCCTTTGCTGGCTTCCTTTTGCAGGGCTTTCACAGGAAAGCTATTATTCCACTGACACCCTTTTTCAATCCGGGGTAAAAATCGTGGATCGTGGATATAAATCAAATGCCAGGATTTGCTATATTGTGGAAGGGAAGGATACCCTTGTATTTACCCCCAATGACATCAATGAATACGGGATCAATGGAACCGTTTATGTTTCCGCCGAGGTTCCCATTGTGAACAGGGTTGAAAAGGTTTTCCTCAGGCGTGTTTACAAGGGTGAGGTTTCTTTGTATGCATACCATGGGAAGGGATTGAAAACTTTCTTTCTTGAGCGGGAAGGGGGTGGCTTTTTGCCCTTGCCCAAAGTGGATAAGGAAAACCCAAAAATTACCTACAAGGATTTGCTTGAGCGGGAAACTTTGGATTGTGAATATGCCCTTAATAATCTGAGACATACCAGGTATTCCGAAAGTTCATTGGCAGTTTTCCTTCATAAATACCAACACTGCTCCAACCGTCCTATGCCTGCCACCCGTTTGGGCTTTTATGGGGGACTTAGCCAATTGAATATTTCGCCGGTAAGCTTAGACGATGATTCCTATTCAAGTCTGTTCAACAAAACATCCCAACCTAGCTGGTTGTTTGGGGCTTTCGTTGACATACCCTTGTTTTATAGTGATTTCTCTGCCACGCTTGGGGCAAGGCTGCTCACGACATCCCAATCCTATTTTTTTATCGCGGGCAATTTAGGGCAGGATTTGGTCATCAATGCCACCAAGCTTGAAATACCAATTTTAATTAAATATGCCCCTTTTCAAAATCGTATCAGGCCTTATTTAACCGCTGGCCCTGTATTCTCTTTTAATTTAAAGGACGAATCCTTGTTTTTCCTGACTAATTTTTCTCAGGAAATAATAACCATCGAAAGGCATGACCATGTGACCTCATCAAGCACCCTTGCTGTTGGAGCCACTGCAGGCCTGGGTGCCGAATATAAATTCAACCGCAGGAATGCTGTTTTTCTTGAATTGCATTTCTCCTTTCAAAATGCAATTGAAAACCGTATAGAGGACCGTAGTTCAAGGTCTTTTCTTTTGAATCAAACCGGAATTCAGCTTTTCACCGGAATCAGCTTTTGATTATGAAAAAAATTCTCTTTTTTCTTGTCTTACCCTTCCTTTGGACTTCCTGCAATGAGGAGGCCGGGGTCAGCCCCAAATTTTACCCCTTTGTCGTATCTGCAGAATTCTTAGAATTAAACATGGAGGGCGTTACGCTGAAAGCGCAATTTGTGGAGGGGGTGGATAAAGTGGTAGAATATGGTTTTTGTTTTGGCTTAACCGAAGCTTCCACCAAAAATAAATATGGGCCACCATTGCTTGTGGAAGTCAATGGAACCCAATTCTCTTGCAGGGTGGAAGGGCCAGCAATAAAAGGGAATCAAACCTATTATTTCAGACCGTTTTTGAAAACCGAATCTGGATTCGTGGTTTATGGCCCTATGTCCTCTTTCGTTTTTGAAGGACCTGGTCACCAGGTGGCCGACATTGACGGAAACCTTTACAATACCGTACAATTGGGAA
>JAAYLH010000045.1 GCA_012521995.1 Bacteroidales bacterium
GAGAAGACCATCCGGGGCTTTTGCGTTACGGTTTGTTTGTTCCGGCCCCTGACATTCACTGGATCAGGGAAGACCTGAGGCTGCATCCCGGCCAGAGCGGTCGTTATGCCTCACGCATCCGTTACCGGCAGGCCCTTAAAATGGCTACGTTGGTATTCCGCGAAAAAGGCCTGTACGTCATTTTTGATGAACCCCAGCGGGCCATCGCTCCCGGGCAGTTCTTTGCCTGGTACCTGGATGAAGAAAGTATTGGTAGCGGGGTGATTGCCTGATTAAATGGGCATTCAGTTTACCAATCCCTGGGAAATGGATTGAATATCCTGCATTTTTGCTGGGTAAAGCGGAAATAATAATAAAGCTTGTGGTTTAGGGTCAGGCCGTAGGAAACCGAAGGGTCATAGTCAAGGAAATTTGAGGGCATGCAGTCGGGTCTACCGGGGCGCATCACCATCGAATTCCATTGCATCACCAGCTGGCGGTTCCAGTTTTCCAGGTATTCGAGACTATAATAGCTTTCGGGGCGCTGATATCTCAGGTACCAGGTCTCGAAAGCAGGATCAATGATGAGCAGTTCGTACTCCAAGGTATCCTGTGCTGCCTGGGCCTCATTTCCTGTCAATCCGTCCGTTGCACTTAATTGTCTTTTTGAGGAACAACCGGCGGCAAATCCTGCCATCAGCAAAACGATCATCAAAAGGTTCCATTTTTTCATGGGATGGTCCTCCATTTCTTTTTATAAAGGTTTTTATGGCCGTAAAACGGTCAGGGGGGCAAGCATTTTTTACCCCTTCGTAATGAGCCCCGTTCAAGCCTAAATGTACAAAAACCCGACTGTAAATGCAAGCAAAAGAAGAAGAAATGGGAGTATCAATGTTTCAGGCTGTTGACGACTTCGGCAACAAAAGCAGCAGCCTCCTTGATCAATGTATTATCTAGGTGGTCAGGAGTGTCCTTAGGTGTATGGGTCAGAGAAATCACCTCTTCAAACAGGTTGGAAGATGTCAGGGCGAGGCAAGGCACGCCCTGGAAGGCAAACATGCTGTGATCGCCAGCATACCAAAGCGGGCCTTTTGTAATTTTTGGGAAGCCATCTACCAGCTGATCAATGGATTTTTCGTCCTGGATGTTGTATTGTGAAACGGCTGCCTTGCCGTTTTTGTGTCCGAGGCTATCCATATTGACCACAAGGGCAATGTGATCGTAAGAGATCTCCTGCTGGTCGAGGTAGGCAAGTTGGCCGCTAACACCAAAATATTCCTCCCCGTTAAAGGGCACGAATTCCAGTTCGTATCTGCCACGGTAGTCCTTAAGCAGGTGCATGGCTTCCAGCAGTGCCATCACTCCTGCCCCATTGTCAATGGCCCCCGGGGTGTCATATTTGGTGTCCATATGGGCACATACCACCACCTTTTTTTTCTTCTGCCCGGGCCTCCTCGCGATCAGTTGCAGACTGGATGCGTCAAGGGCTTCCGAATTAAGCAGGAGGCTCACAGGGCCTTTTAGGTAAATCAATTCCCTTGCCGGTTCAGCATCCATACAGGCATTGGGGATGGAAAAATTGCCGTCTTCAAAGAGGGAGAAAGGATTCTGACCACTCATTGGGTGCTTTCCCGTGGCTGCAATTATGGCAAGGGGCTGCTTTTCTTCCAGCAGATCGATCAGAATCTTGTGGTCATCAGGATAGAAAAACGGAAAGTCCTTGGGCATCAAAGGCTCTCTACACAAATCATCATACAACAGGACAATCTTACCGTGGAGGTTCTCGGTCTTGAGGTAATCCAATGAATTAATATACAGCATTTGAGGCACGAGGCCTTCATAACCCGGCGAAAATGGGCCGGGATAAATATCAAAGGAGACCCTGCCCCTTTCCAAAGACGAGATGCCTTTTTTCCAAAGCTTGCACTTCAGCGGGATTGTTTCCACCTCATAACCCCATTCTTGCATCTTCCCGGAGAGGAAATGCAAAATCGCCCAGTTGTTTTCAGTGCCAATGGGACGTTCTCTGAAAAGAAGATCCGGATAATCCATTGCTTGCTGCAGTCAAGTGAACTTTGCAAATATAAAAGAAAATGTAAAAAAATAGCGGGAACCCTCAAGGATTCCCGCTATTCAGTATATGGTAGAAAAAACTACTTGAGCAGCTTGAACTCAACGCGGCGGTTCAGTTCACGGTTTTCAGGCGTTTCGTTGGATACAGCGGGGTTGGTTTCACCTTCATATTTGATGGAGAGGCGGCCTGCCTGAATGGCTTTGTTCACCAGGTAAGCCTTAACTGCCTCAGCACGGTTGCGCGACAATTCCTGGTTATAAGCAGGGCTGCCGACATTGTCGGTATGGCCAATGATATCAAGCCTTGTATTGGGAAAATCCCTCATAACCTTAACCACATTTTCGAGAATGGGAATATATTTCTGGCGAATCTCATAGCTATCGAAATCAAAGAGCACATTCTGAAGGGTGCCTGTGAATTCGGGTTCGACTGCCTCAGGTTTCACGGGTTCCTGAACGACAACAGGTTCCGGTTCCGGTTCGGGAACGGCTTCCACCACTGGTTCCGGTTCCGGCTCCGGTTCAGGTTCGGGCTGAACAACAGGTTGGGGAGCAGGTGTCACAACAGGGGCAGCGATGGCAATGGGAGCAGCAGCTTCCTTTTTCCCAAGACTAAAGATCAGTCCAATACTGTGCTGGAGGAAAAAGTCATTCATATCCCTTTCGATGAAGTCGCGCTTGTCTTGATAGGTGAAGTTACCCGTCATCTGATAGCGGGTGGCCAGCCAGTCGTTAAAGAAGTACTTCAGGTTGAAGCCTACAGGGGTGATCACATCCACCCCATGGTTGATCCTGCTTGTCATTTTGTCCTTATCGGCATAGGAAGCACCGCCAACACCTGCAAAGACAGAGGGTGCGAATCGGCTATCTTCGCTAAAGATGTAGCCGTTGTTGAACTTATATTCGAGGCGGAGACTGATGGCCGTTTTCTTTCCCCAAAAATTCTCTTCAGGGTTTACGAAGAAACCGTAATCGCCAAACGTACCCGACAACCCAATGTCGAAGGAAGGATTGAGGTAAGCGTAGAGCGACATGCCCAGGAAGCCATAGAATACGTGGGGGACGTTGTCATTGCTTTCAAAAAGATTGAACAACAGGCCATTACCCAAGTCACCTGAATATTCATTTTTTCCAACATGAACGCCCAATCCTATTCTTCTGTCAGCGTTTTGCGCATACAAGGTTGAAAAAGCCAGGAGCGCAATCATCAAAATGGTAAAGCTTTTTTTCATTGTCAAAGTCATTAAGTTAACACTATCAGGGAGTTAAAATTCTAAGTAATTTTCCATTGACCTATAAAAAGTCTATCTACAAAAGTACATTTTTTAATTAATATCAATTAACATCTATTTAATATTATGCACTTAAACAAAAAAACCTGCCGTGTTAAGGGCAGGCTTTCGCTGGTGAATCGAATAAATTAAAATACGGTAGCAGCCAAAACCAATGCAACGATAGACACCAGTTTAAGGAGGATGTTAAGTGATGGGCCTGAAGTGTCTTTCAGAGGGTCACCAACCGTGTCGCCAACCACGGCAGCCTTATGGGCTTCCGAGCCTTTTTTATAGGTCTGTCCATTGTGGGTAAAGCCGCTTTCAATGAGTTTTTTAGCGTTATCCCAAGAGCCTCCTGCATTGGACTGGAAGATGGCCAGCAACACGCCAGAAACGGTAACCCCGGCCAAAAGACCGCCAAGGGCTTCCGGTCCAAGCCAGAGGCCGGTGATCACGGGGAAGCTCACGGCAATAATGCCCGGAAGGATCATTTCCCTGAGGGCTGCCTTTGTAGAGATGGTCACGCAACGCGCATAATCAGGAGTTCCTTCAGCATCGTTAAGGACTTTAATATCTTCCGCCGACCATTCTTTCATGGGCTTGTTGTCGTTTTTCTTCATCACGGCGAGGGCTTTTTTAAGCGGTTCTATGGTCTTGAACTGATGGCGCACCTCTTCAATCATAGCCATTGCAGCGTCGCTTACGGCGCGGATAGTAAGGCCCGAGAAGACATAGGGAAGCAGGGCTCCAACAAAGAGGGTGGACACCACAACAGCCTGCGAAACGTCAATAGATGAAATATTGGCTGCGGTCATATAGGCGCCAAAAAGGGCCAGGGCAGTAAGGGCAGCAGACCCGATAGCAAATCCTTTACCGATGGCTGCGGTGGTATTGCCCACGGCATCCAGCTTATCGGTTTTTTCGCGAACATCGGGAGGAAGCTCCGACATTTCAGCAATACCCCCGGCATTGTCAGAGATGGGGCCATAAGCATCCACCGAAAGCTGGATACCCAGGTTGGAAAGCATGCCGACAGCAGCAATGGCGATACCATAAAGCCCACTGAGGTTGAACACCACCATGATGGTCACAGCAATGGTCAAAACGGGGATGATTGTTGAGAACATACCGATACCCAGGCCTGAGATGATGTTGGTGGCGCTGCCTGAAGTGGACTGGCGTGCAATGATGCGAACGGGAAGATAATTCAGGCCCGTGAAATATTCAGTGGAATAGCCAATGATCAAACCAGCAACCAAACCGATCATTGAGGAGAGAAATACATTAAAGGAAGTGATGGTCCTTTCAATTCCGCCATACAACAAATCCTTGAAAACGATTTGCTCAGGAAGGATGCTGGTGATCAGGAAATACGACATAATAACCATCAGGAATGCAGCAAGAAGCTGCCCTATATTCAAGGCTGACTGAGGGTTTCCGCCCTCCTTCACCCGGACGAAAAAGGTTCCGATAATAGAGGAGAGTATCCCGGCCGTGGCCAGGAACATGGGAAGCACGACAGGCGAAAGGCCGCTGAAACTATCTGTATAGGTAGCGGTCAGCAGTGAAACACCAAGCACCATGGCGGCAATGATTGAGCTAACATACGACTCAAAGAGGTCAGCACCCATCCCGGCCACATCGCCCACGTTATCGCCGACGTTATCAGCAACTGTTGCAGGATTCATGGGATGGTCTTCAGGAATGCCTGATTCTACTTTTCCAACCAGGTCGGCACCAACGTCAGCGGCTTTGGTAAAAATCCCGCCACCCACTCGGCTAAAGAGCGCAATGGTGGAGGCGCCAAACGAAAATCCTGTTATGATGGACAGGATTCTGTTAACGGTTGAGGGGGTATCAAAACCAAAAATATTGGTATAAAGGATAAACAGGAAACCAAGCCCCAGCATACCCAGTCCAACCACACTTAGCCCCATGACACTGCCTCCTGTAAAAGCGACCTTCAGTGCGGCGTTCAGGCTGGTGCGTGCAGCATTGGCGGTACGAACATTAGCCTTGGTTGCGATGCGCATCCCTATAAATCCTGCCAGGGCAGAACTGGATGCGCCCAGAATAAAGGAAAAGGCCACCAGCGGAGAAGAGGTCTCAGGGTCAGCCACAAAGATCAGCACCAGGGTGATGAGCACTATAAAAATAGCCAGAATTTTATACTCGGCCTTGATAAAAGCCATGGCGCCATCGGAAATAAAGGCCGAGATCTTCTTCATCTTTTCATTCCCGACTTCCTGCTTATTGATCCAGGAGGTGCGAAAAAAGGTAAATATCAGCGCGACCACACCGATGAGGGGTACAAGGTAAATCAAAAAATTGTCCATACGTGATACATTAATTGTACATACTTAACTTCATTCATTGATTGGGTTGTTATGTGCAAAAAAACAATCGAATAAAAAAAAGGTTCATCAAATGTTTAATTATTTGTTTAAATGTTTATTAATAGTCTGATTTGTTGATAAAGTATCATGAAAAACATCATCCAAAGGAATACAGGAATGGGCATTTCCCTTTAAATTTTTACCTTTGCTTAAATTCAAAATCATGCACCTCCAGAAGCTTTCGCTAATCAATTTCAGGAACTACTCCGAGATCGCCCTGGAGTTCTCGCCTAAATTTAATTGCTTTGCAGGCAATAACGGGACGGGGAAGACCAACCTGCTGGAGGCCATCTATTATCTCTCATTTTGCAAGAGTTTTTCAAACCCAATTGACAGTCAGAATATCCTTTTCGGGCAGGATTATTTCATGATCCAGGGGCAGTACCAGGTAAACGGAAGCCAGGATGAGTTGTATTGCGGGGTCAAGCAGCAGCAGCGAAAGGTTTTCAAGCGCAACAAAAAAGAATATGAGCGCCTGTCAGACCACATTGGGTTGTATCCCCTGGTGCTGATTAGTCCGAAAGACGCCCAGCTTATCCTGGGAGGAAGTGAAGAGCGCAGAAAATTTGTGGATGGGGTCATTTCGCAATACCAGCACGATTATCTGCAGCACCTGCTCAATTACAATAAAGCCCTGGCGCAACGCAATGCGCTGCTAAAGCTGTTTGCCGAGCGCCGGAAGTTTGACGCTGCTTCTCTTGAGATTTGGGATGAACAACTGCTGACTCAGGGGGGAAAGATCTTTGAGGAGCGTAAAGCATTTTTTGATGCCTTTCTCCCTGTATTCAATGAATATTATGCTGCCCTCTCGGGCGGGAATGAAACTGTTAATATCGATTATCAAAGCACCCTGCTTGAAGGGGATTTTGCGGCTCAGCTTATGGAAACGCGGGAAAAGGACCGCATCATGCAATTCACCACAACGGGGATTCATAAGGATGAGCTGGTGTTTTATATCCACGATGTGCCTGTAAAACGTTTTGGAAGCCAGGGCCAGCAGAAATCCTTTCTGATCGCCCTGAAGCTTGCGCAGTTCAGTTTCACCAGGAAGGTGAAGGGGCTTAGCCCCATCCTGCTGTTTGATGACATCTTCGACAAGCTGGATGAAGACCGCGTTGAACATTTAATGAGGCTGGTAAGCGATGACAGCTTTGGTCAGGTATTCGTTACTGACACCAATCTTGAGCGGCTGGTGAGCCTTTTCCAAAAAATCGGGGGTGAAAGCAGGATATTCCTTGTGGAATCGGGCAACATCACTAAAATATCGAATGCAAACCCTCAAAAATAGGCAATGCGACATTCAAATCAACAAACCCTGGGAGAAGTGATCAGGGAGTTTCTCAAGAATTTTGGCCTTGAAGAAAAGGTGACAGAGACCCGCATCTCTGAAGTCTGGGAGAAAGTCATGGGGCAAGGGATTTCGAAGTATACACAGCGCATCAGCTTGAGGAACAAGACCCTTACCATCTACCTCACCTCCCCTGCCCTGCGACAAGAGCTTTCTTACGGAAAAACCAAGATCATCAAAATGATCAACGATGAATTGGGAAGGGCTGCAATTGAAGATTTGGCCTTTCGTTAGCTTTTGGTTTGTTTACCGCTTTACCCCTTCCCTTGGCAGGCACACCAAGAAGACTTCATTACCATCTATTTTTTTTTATCCGGCCATAAAGATTGTGCGGAGCGCCGTAAAGCATCCCTTTAATAATATTATTTTTGCTGCATGAGAAAGGTTCTCCTGGGGATTGACATAGGGGGTACGAGCATCAAGGCCGGGCTCTTTACTGAAGAGCTGGTATTGCTTAAACGTTTTTGCACCGCAGTATGCCGTGAAGACCAGCCTAGGGTTCCCATCAATAAGTTGCTAAAGTGGATAAAAGAAAAAGAAACCGATGATGAGGTGGCTTTGCTCTCTGCGGCAGCGGGAATTCCCGGAATCCTTGATCAAGAAAAGGGCATGCTTTCGCTGGCTGCCAATTTGCCGCTTTGGGTGGGTTTCCCCATAAGGGATTACTTTAAAGAGCGCTTGGGAGTGGCCGTTTCCATTGGAAATGACGGCAACATGGCTGCCTTGGGAGAATACCATTGCGGTAGTGGCAAAGACATGGTAACAATGGTTATGTTAACGCTTGGCACAGGGGTTGGAGGCGCCATCATTGACCATGGAAGACTCCTGGAATACAATAATTTCTCAGGAGAAATAGGGCATATGATCATTGATATGCACGGGGCAGAATGCCATTGCGGAAGGAGGGGTTGCCTTGAGACCATGGCCGCCAAGTCGGGAATGATGCGATTACTTGGTGAAGAGCTGAAAACCTCCCCCCACAACAAGGAAGAATACGCAAACCTTTCAAAAGTCTCCCCACTTAGGTTGTCTCAGCTGGCTGCTTCAGGTGACCCCATTGCCATGGAGGTATACCGCAAATCCGGGGAGGCTGTAGGCATTGGAATCGGAAATGTGATGAACATCCTTCGATTGGATGGAGCTGTTATTGGTGGAGGCATTGCCGGGGCATGGGAAGGGTTTTTCAAGGCAATTGAGGAAGCTCTTGCAAAAACAGCCTTTGATTACAATCCCGAAAGGATCAGGATAAAAAAAGCAAGCCTGGGTGAGCACGCAGGCTTATATGGTGCGGCCGTGGCTGCAAAGCAGTTAATGGATTAAGCCCCGGAAAGAATTTCTACCTCTACCCTGCTTTTTCGGATTCTTTTGACCCTGCACAAAAGCTTTCCCAAAGGAGCCCATTGTTTGCCTTCTTCTTCGTTCACCTGAACCTTAATCTCCTCCCCAAAAGCGTCCTTCAGGACAATGATCTTTTGATGCGACCCGTTTGAGAACACATATTCTTCCAGTCTGTCAACAAGAAACCAATATTCTTTTCCAATCTCGTATACAGGATGAATTGGCTCAAGGAAGGGGGAGCCATCCCCCAGGGTACCATCCACCCTGCAGTAAATTTGTTGTCCTTGGTGCATTCTGTAATGGCGGTAATGCTTTTCCCTGAGCAGATACCTTAACCCGTCCTCATACTGTAGAATAAAGTATTTTTGGCCATCCCCCGGATCCGCTTTCTGGTCAACGATCAGAAATGGATAGGTCTCTCCCTGGACAAATGGCCCGGGATCTTGACCTTCATCGGGCAAACGAAGGAATAACTTTCCCTTTTTAATGCGAACCACCAAGCATTGAATCTTAACCGGAAAGCGGGGTTCAAGGTTTTTTGGGGCATTTTTTCGTACAGTCCATTGCTTTCCCAGGCAATCAATGATCCTGTAATACCATTCTTCCCCGCCCGAAAGATTACGCTGGTACCCCAGGCTAATTACATCAAAATCATAAAGATTACCTTCCTCATACCGGGGGTGGCGTGGTTCGAGATACATTTTTCCCGAGCAACTGATCTTATCCACCCTGCATATCAATTCCTGCCCTTCCCTGAATCCATATTCAGCATAAAAACCTGCAGGCAAAAGCATTTTATAACCAAAGGGGTCCTGCACCACAAAGAAGTCCTCTCCCTTGTCAAGGTTCAGCCTGCCTGTTAATCGGAAGACATAGCTTTCCCCTTCCGTGAGCAGGGAATTCCGGATCCTAACCTGATGAAATTCCATTTATTGATTGGCCTGAATAATAGCTGCCGAATGAAGAAACTTTCCTCCCTTATCGGTGATATTTTTTTTCATGATCTCCAAACCGCGGGGATCAATGGGTCGCGTGGCATCCTCCACAACAAAGGTCCGAAAACCCAGATCCAGTGCATCGAGGGCAGTGTAAGCCACACAATAGTCAGCCGCCAGCCCTGCCAAAAACAACTGGGTAACACCCCGTCCCTTAAGGTAAGCCCCTAAGCCTGTATCCTTTAGCCGCCCATTGTCAAAGAAGCCGCTGTAGCTGTCTATACCGGGATCTGTTCCTTTGCGGAACACCGCTTCAATGGCATTTTGGGCCAAAGACTCAGAAAATGCTGCCCCCGGGCTACCCTGCACACAATGATCAGGCCACAGCACTTGATCCATTCCACCCAGAGTACCCACCTCAAAAGGCTTTTTCCCTTCATGGGCCGAAGCAAAACTACCGTGGTTCGAAGGATGCCAGTCTTGTGTTGCCACCACCAGGTCAAAGTGGCCTTGCATTTCATTGATCACTTCAACGATTTCATCCCCGGCAGGCACAGCTAGGGCGCCCCCTGGCAGAAAATCGTTCTGAACGTCAATAATAAGAAGAGCCTTCATATAAAAAAAGCTTTAATGAAACAAAAAATCAAGAATCAGGATAAGCCTTGGTGCTGATGAATGATTTGAGTACGAAGATCAGACAGTCGTTCGGAAATGCCAACCTTATAGATGTGGGGGAAATCGAAACGCTGATGTTCGGCAGGAAGCCTTTTCAGTCTTTCATATACTCTTTCACGCAATTCAAAAAGAGACTGCGATTTTTGCACCGCCTTGCCATCCACCATTAAAGGAAAAAATACCTCCTCAAAGTCCCGCCCCTCCAAAACCAGAGATTTTTCCTTTTCAAAGGGATGAATCATTCTCCCGGGTTCTTTCTCTTCTATCAGGGCCACGCAGTCGGAATAAAATTTCCCATCCTGGTCAAGGTAGCGAAGCACTTTTTTCTTGCCGGGGAGGGTGGTTTTTTGCACGTTATCTGAGATCTTCAGGCGGGCTTTACCACCCGATGCGGCGAGCTTATAGACCCCGTCAATGGCCCCGTCAGGCCTTCCAATCACCATATTGGTGCCAACACCAAAGATATCAATGGGCGCCTCTTGGTCAAGCAGGCTTTTTATCACATGTTCATCCAACTGATTCGATACAACAATCTTTACATAATCCAGTCCGCTATCATCCAACATCTTCCTCGACTTTCTGGCAAAATAGGCAAGGTCACCACTATCGAGTCGAATGGCTGACAATCGTTTGCCCTGGGCTTCCATCTCATGGGCCACTTTAATAGCGTTGGGCACCCCAATTTTCAGGGTATTGTAGGTATCAACCAGCAAGACACATTGATCGGGAAAGGCTTCGGCATAATGCCTGAAGGCCTCTATTTCGCTGTCGAATGCTTCAATAAAGGAATGGGCCATGGTTCCTGCCGGAGGTATCCCGTAACGTTCCGCCGCCAAAACATTGGAGGTGGTGTCAAAGCCTCCAATAATGGCTGCCTTGCTTGCATGCAAAGCTCCAAACGATTGCGCCCTGCGAAGACCAAAATCACTGAGTTGCCTGTCCCCTGCCGAATGCCTGATACGGCTGGCCTTGGTGGCAATCAGCGACTGGAAATTCAGAATGTTCAGCAACAAGGTTTCCACAAGTTGCGTCTCAAGCAAACCACCTTCAACGCGCAGAATGGGTTCAAAGGGAAAAACAATTTCCCCTTCCTGCATGCCTGTCAGATGGCCCCTGAACTGAAAACTTTCCAGGTAATCGAGATACTCATCCTTGAACCCTTGTTTTTTCAAATAGGAAAGATCTCTTCCCTGGAAGCGAAGCCCTTCGATCATTTCCAGCAGTTCGCCAAGTCCTGCAAACACAACGTAGCCGCCTTTGTAAGGGATTTTTCTGAAAAAATAATCGAAGCAGGCTTCTGTGTCCTGTTTTTCGTTCATGAAATACGCCTGCCCCATGGTAAGTTGGTACAAGTCGGTATAAAGCGGGGAGATTTTTTTAAATTCAAACATGATTGATGTTTTTCAAATAAGTTTTTCAAGTGCATTTCCAAATACCTGGTGGGCATAGTGGCTGAAGAGCACCATCCGAATAGTGCGAAGGCTTTTTAGCGAAGGCATGGCATCCATAACGGCTTTCAGAGCCACAGGGGCTGCCTCTTCAACCGGATACCCAAATACCCCTGTGGAAATAGCCGGGAAAGCAATGCTTTGAATCCCCCGCTCTTCACAAATACGCATAGCATTTTCATAACAATTGGCCAGGTAAAGATCATGTGGAATATCGCGATCATAGACAGGGCCCAGGCAATGGATCACATAATTATTGGGCAAATGATGCCCTCCGGTGATAACTGCCTCACCAGGCTTCAGGGGACCCAGCGGATGCGCTTCCTTTTCCAGCCCGGTACCTGCAGCACGATGAATGGCCCCATCCACCCCGCCACCGGCATACAACTGAGCATTGGCAGCATTCGCAATAGCTTCTATATCAGGCTGCTTTGTAATATCACCTTCTATCAATTCAAGCGTAACATCTCCAAAAATATATCTGTTCATAAGATAACGGTTTCTGGTTTCAGGTTTCTGGTTTAATTAATTTTTTTTATGGTGTTAAGGCTTTTAACTTGGAATCCGCTGGTAAGGGGACAAGCTTTGGAATCTGGAACCTTGAATCCACCTGTGTCAGACTA
Organism: Bacteroidales bacterium; assembly: GCA_012521995.1. GTDB lineage: Bacteria > Bacteroidota > Bacteroidia > Bacteroidales > UBA7960 > UBA7960. The sequence goes on from JAAYLH010000045.1 coordinate 12,090, forward strand.
GCGTAACTCCTAAACTTCTAAACTAACTTCAAACTCCCAACCCCAAACCTCAAACCTTAACAACAAACGCCTGTGAAGCCTCATATTTCACCACCCTGATCGTCTCTCCTTTTTCGACAAAACCCGTAAGGGCCGTTGCATCATAGATGTCGTCCTCCACCTCAATCTTTCCGCTGGGGCGCAACACAGTAAAGGCTGTTCCTGTTTTCCCTACCAGGCTTTTCATTTGGGTGCTCGCCGAGGTAAAACCCGAATCGGTTTCCTGAATGGTGTTTAAGGCAAAGCCCTGGAATCGTTTTCCGGGGGTGAACAGCTTTTTCCCAAGAAAAAATGATAAGGTAAGGGAAAGAAACAGGGCAATAATGACAATACTGAAGGCCAACAGCACTTCCCTTGCCGGCACACCCGTGAAGTCCCAGCCATCGTTGGCCACCATGGACATTGCCAGGCCTGTAAGGACAAAAATGATGCCAAGGGCCCCGGTCACCCCGAAGCCTGGGATGGCAAAAATTTCGACTGCAATTAATATAACCCCAATGATAAAGAATGCAATCTCCCAATGAGAAGCAAGTCCTTCAATATACAGCGGGGCGAAATACAGGAGGGCTGCCACTGCAGCTGCCAGTATGGGAAAACCGATACCTGGCGTTTGCAGTTCAAAATAAATCCCCCCGATGATCAGCATGATCAGCAATCCGCTGACAACAGGGCTGATCAATAAGCCAATTAGTTTCTCGATCCAGGTAAATCCCTGTTCAATGATCTCGTAGTGCTCGATACCTGCCACTTCCATTACCCCTCCAATATCTTCAGAAATACCTTCGCAATAGCCCCACTGCATGGCTTCCGAGGCAGTAAAAGTAAGGACCTTTCCCTCCTCTACAAGCCCTGGAATCTCAAAGCTGGGATCCACCATGGCCTGCGCAATTTCAGGATCGCGTCCTTTGGCTTCTGCCGTTGAGCGCATCGTTGAGCGCATATACGACTGGAACTTGTCGGGCACCACCTGCCCGGTAGCATCCACCACAGTGGCAGCACCCATATTGGATCCAGTGCGCATATAAATCCTGTCGCAGGCTATCGAGATCAGGGCCCCGGCAGACGCAGCATTGTTATCGATAAAAACCATAACAGGGATTTTCGACTGCAGGATGCGGGTGCGGATCGAATCGGCGGCATCCACAGCACCCCCGTAGGTGTTCATGTGGATCAGCACCAGGTCAGCGCCCAGGCTGTCAGCCTCTTCAAAGGCCTTTTGCGTCTTGTAAACAGCCGGACGGGCAATGTCCTCCTTGATATCATATTTATATACCTTGATAGTCTTCCCGGGTTCATTTGCAAGCATTTCACCCACGCGGTCCACGCGTTGCGCCTCGACCTGGAAGCCAGTCAATCCCAGAAGAATGCCGGCAAAAACAATACGGAATGTTTTCATAGGTTCTGTAAAATCAGGGAAAACAAAATGGTTAACGTCACGAAGTTAAACAAAATACCCTAAAAGGACCTTCACCCCTTTATAAAAAACAATCACTACTTTTGAATGGATTTAGGGTGTCCTCGTCCTGTCAAAAAAAAACTTTCCTGCGCTGATGAAACAACTGCTTTATTCCGAAGGCGACTATAAAGTATACCGTGAACCTGGCGTCAACCCTGAGGCCATTGAATTCCTCCTGCATACTGAGATTGGCAGCACTGGCCCGGTATACGCCCATCTCGACAAGGAAGAACACATCATGCACTTATCCAACCCTACCCTGTTCTCACTGAAGAAAGACAAAAAGTTGCTGGGTATGGCCGTGTTTTGCAATGTGACCGTCCTGCTCAGGCAAATTCCAATCACCTGCCACTACATTCGCTATTTCAGTGCCTCAGGGGAGATCCGCGGAAAGGGCCTGATGAAGAAATTCGGCGAAAGGGCAATGACCCTTATCCGGGAAAAGGAAACCCGCAAGACCATCTTTTATGCCTCTGTTGAGAAGAAGAATTACAGTTCCTTCAAGGTCGTCAGCAATGCCGGCTACAAGCCCATCCGACAGGTCGATACCGTAGGCTTCAGCCGTTTTTTCCCAAGAAGCAAACCCTGCATCAAAAAAGCCGACACTCCTGAAGCCAAGGAAAAGATCCTTGCCTTGCTAAAGGAATATTACAAAAATCATTCCCTGGTGCAGTTCGAAAAGATCTTTTTTAACAACGATTTTTATTTTATTGAAGAAAACGGAGAGATCCTGGCCGGCTGCCAGATCCACCGCATCCATTGGAAGATTTTGAATATGCCGGGCCTGTCAGGAAAGGTCATCCTGAAAGTGGTTCCCCACCTCCCCCTGATCCACAGGGTTTTCAATCCCAAAAAGTTCGATTTCCTGGCCCTCGAAGGCATTTACTTCAAACCCGGAGGCGTGAAGCACTTTTATGCGCTCTTAGAAGGACTGCTTCACCGGGAAGGCTTAAACACCGCTCTGTTCTGGCTCGACAGCCAATGCCCCATATACCAGCAACTAAAGGATTACGGCCGCTTTGGTTTCATCCGTTCCTTCACCCGGGATGCCGGCACCCACCTGATGGCCTCCTGGAAAAACCTCAGTTTCGAAGAAATTAAATTGCTCGAAGAAAGCCCGGTATATGTGAGCGCGTTTGATTTTACCTGAAAAAACAATAAAGCGCAGCGAAAAATCCCTGCGCTTTTTTAATTTTTCCCTATACATTCAGGGTGACCCTCGCCCTACCAACTCCCTACCAACTCCCTTTCAGAGGTCACTGGAAAGGACGATGGTACGAGGGGGGTATTAGGAGCGGTGAGCGGTGGGTGATGAGTTGTGAGTCCAGAAATAGTTTCCAAAAAAGAAGCCCCGGCACAAACCAGGGCTTTTTACTTTTTACTTTCTACTTCTTACTACTTACTGCCCCTTCTTCGCGTCTGCCAGGAACTTCTCCAACCCGATATCGGTCAATGGATGCTTAAGCAGGCTGAGTATTGGATCGAGCGGACAGGTGACCACGTCGGCTCCGGCTTCAGCACAGGCCACGATATGCATGGGGTGGCGGATGCTGGCGGCCAGCACCTGGGTCTCAAAGCCGTGGATACTGTATATGTTTACGATCTGATGGATCAGCGTCAGGCTGTCGGTAGAGATATCGTCGAGGCGGCCCAGGAATGGCGACACATAAGTGGCGCCGGCTTTGGCTGCCAGGATAGCTTGCCCGGGCGAGAACACCAGGGTGCAGTTGGTCTTGATGCCCTTATTGGAGAAATACTTTATCGCCTTGATGCCTTCCTTGATCATCGGCACCTTCACCACGATCTGGGAATGCAATGCCGCAAGGGCTTCTCCTTCGCGCACAATGCCCTCGAAGTCGGTGGCCAGCACCTCGGCGCTGACATCGCCTTCCACAATATTGCAGATATCCACATAATGATTCAGGATGTTCTCCTTGCCCTTGATGCCTTCTTTGGCCATCAGCGAGGGGTTGGTGGTCACCCCATCGAGGATGCCCAGGTCGTTGGCCTCACGGATCTGGTCAAGATTTGCGGTGTCAATAAAGAATTTCATTTGAAAGGATTTTAGGATTTGTTATGAATGAATAGCCCGGGGGAAATAAAAAATGGGCAAGTATGATATCGCACCGCTACGACCGCCTACCCTTGCTACCTTCCGATCCTGGGGGAGTTCAGCGGGAGCTGGTCGTACCAAACTTACCCGCTGCAAAAGTACTAAAATTATTGGTGCTGCCAAAAAAAAATCTTTCTCCATAAAGGCCTTCTTCCTCCTGCCGATAATTCCCCTGACACGTGATAAAGGAAAATTCAATTCCAATGCCGGCATACTGAAATTATTGAAAAAATAAATGTAAGTTTGTTTCCTCTTTATAAACCAAAATGTATCATGGAAAATAATGAAACCACTGCCCGCCCGGGCATGTTTAAGTCAGCACTTACCTATGGCTTGTTGATTGGCATATTGCTGATCGTGATTCACCTGGTGTTTTATTTTGCGGGCGCTATGACCAGCAAGTATATGGCCTATCTTTATTATGCAGTCATGCTTGCAGCCATTATCCTGGCCACTAAGGCCTGGCGTGACGAAGTGATGGGCGGATATATCCGCTATGGGCAGGCCCTTGGCTTTGGCACCCTGACTATTTTCCTTGCCGCGGCAATGGTAGGGATATACATTTTTATCTTTTACAAATTTGTCGACCCGGGTGCACTGAACGAACTCATGGTAGGCGCTGAACAACAGATGATTGAAAAAAATCCAAACATTACCGATGAAGAACTGGACATGGCCCTTACGGTTTCGCAAAAATTCATGAAGCCAGGGTTCTTGGGCATTACCTCCATCTTTAATTACACCTTCCTGGGCTTTGTGATGTCGCTCATCACGTCCATCTTTATGAAGAAAACCAACCCCGAGGAATTGTAAGACTTTCAAACAAAACAAAACACAAGCCGGTTTTGCACTTTGCAGCCGGCTTTTTCGTTTTTCTGATTACACGGATTAGGGCGGATTTCACAGATGATGGCAATGAGCAAGGGGTATGGGGCGTGGAGCGTGGGGTACGAGGCTATTGTTGGCTGGCCCGCTTTGCAGGGGTGTCCTTGAACCCAGAACCTGGAACTTTAAACCTGGAACCTTCAACCCCAAACTTTTTTGTACCTTTGCAGGCCGAAAAAAAATCCATGACCGAAATACGTAACATTGCCATCATCGCCCATGTAGACCATGGGAAGACTACCCTTGTCGACCGTATCCTGCACCAGGTAAAGCTTTTCCGCGACAACCAGGAAACAGGAGATCTCATTCTCGACAGCAACGACCTGGAACGCGAGCGGGGCATCACCATCCTGGCCAAGAACTGCTCTGTCCGCTATAAGGACACCAAGATCAACATCATCGACACCCCCGGCCACGCTGACTTCGGCGGAGAGGTGGAACGCGTCCTCAATATGGCAGATGGCGTGTTGCTCATCGTAGATGCCTTTGAGGGGCCCATGCCCCAGACCCGCTTTGTGCTTGAAAAGGCCATACTGTTGGAGAAGAAACCCATCCTGGTCATCAACAAGGTCGATAAGCCTAACTGCGACCCTGAGCTGGTGCAGGAAAAGGTGTTCGACCTGATGTTCAGCCTCAATGCCACGGAAGACCAGCTCAATTTCCCCACCGTTTACGGTTCGGCCAAAGGGGGCTGGATGTCGGATGATTGGAAAAACCCAACAACCGATATCCTGTACCTGCTCGACGTAATCCTCGAACATATCCCCCCGTCCCTACGGGCCGAAGGCAATCCCCAAATGCAGATCACTTCCCTCGACTATAGCTCCTATGTAGGGCGCATAGCAGTAGGGAAACTGACCCGCGGCACCCTCGAACAGAACCAGCCCGTATCGCTCGTAAAGCGCGATGGCAGCATCCAAAAGTCGCGCATCAAGGAACTGTATGTCTTTGAAGGCCTGGGCAAGGAAAGGATCAAGACTCCAATACACGCAGGCGAGATCTGTGCCGTGCTGGGCGTGGAGGACTTCGAAATCGGCGACACCATTGCCGATTTTGAAAACCCTGAGGCCATCAAGGCCATTGCCATCGACGAGCCTACGATGAGTATGCTATTTACGATAAACACCTCCCCTTTCTATGGCAAGGACGGGAAATTTGTCACCAGCCGGCACTTGCGCGACCGCCTGTTTCACGAAACAGAAAAGAACCTGGCCCTGCGGGTAGAAGAGTCGGGCAGCCCCGACGCCTACATCGTTTACGGCCGCGGCATCCTCCACCTGTCCATCCTCATCGAGACCATGCGCCGCGAAGGCTATGAACTTCAGGTGGGGCAGCCACAGGTCATCATCAAGGAAGTTGAAGGCAAAAAGCACGAACCCATTGAATACCTTACGGTTCACGTGCCCGGGGAATTTAGCGGAAAGGTAATTGAGCTGGTGTCGCAGCGAAAAGGCGAACTCGTCAATATGGAGCACAAAAACGAGCGCACCATCCTGGAGTTTGAAATACCCTCACGCGGCCTTATCGGCCTCAGGAACAATATGCTGACCCTCACCGAAGGCGAGGCCGTCATGGCCCACCGTCTGAAGGGCTACGAGCCCTTTAAGGGTGAGTTTGGGGTGAAACGCAACGGCGCCCTCATCGCCATGGAGACAGGGCAAGCCATCGCCTATTCCATCGACAAGCTCCAGGACCGCGGAAAATTCTTTGTCGAACCCGGCGAGGATATCTATGCAGGGCAAGTAGTGGGCGAAAACACCCGTCAGGACGACCTGATGGTGAACCTGATCAAGACCAAGAAACTGACCAACGTCAGGGCATCGGGCTCCGACGACAAGGCCAGCATCACCCCTGCCACAAAGTTCTCGATGGAAGAAGCCCTCGAATATATACGCGAGGACGAATATGTGGAATTCACCCCCAAGCACATACGCATGCGCAAGGTTATCCTTGATGAACACGAACGCAAGCGTCAGAAAAAGAGCTCTTAATCCTTTGCCCCATGTCTGCCGACCGTACCCTGCACATAGCCATCCCGGCCATGAACGAAGGGGCGTTCCTGCACGCCACCCTGGAATGCCTGAAACGGCAGTCTGTCGGCAATTACCAGATATGGATTTGCGTCAACCAGCCTGATACCTGGTGGGCAGATCCTTCCAAAGAGAACATCTGTCGCGACAACCAATCCACCCTTGCATTCTTGCTGTCGCTGGCCTGGGATAAGCTGCACATCATCGATCACAGCAGCCCCGGCAAGGGCTGGCAAGGAAAAGCCCACGGCGTGGGTCAGGCACGGAAGGTCCTGATGGATGCCATCAGCCGGATTGCTCTTGACACCGACCTGATTGTCAGCCTGGATGCCGACACCCTTTTCGAAAATGATTATCTGGCCTCGTTGGCGGCAGTATTCGACCGTCATCCCGAAGCGGTGGCCTTGTCCAACCCCTATTTCCATACCCTTACCGGAACAGAGAACCTCGACCGGGCCATGCTGCGTTACGAGATCTATATGAGGCATTACGCCATCAACCTCTGGCGCATTCGCTCTCCCTATTCCTTTACAGCCCTGGGCTCGGCCATCACCCTGCCCGTCAGCGCCTACCGAAAGATCGGCGGGATGACTGCCAAAAAAAGCGGCGAGGACTTTTACCTTTTGCAAAAGCTGAGGAAAACAGGATGGATCGTCAACCACAACACCAGCCTCGTTTACCCTGCCACCCGCTTTTCCGACCGCGTGTTCTTTGGCACGGGCCCTGCACTCATCAAAGGAAGCCAGGGATTGTGGGACAGCTACCCCATCTACGACCACAGGCTCTTCGACCGGGTTGCCGCGACTTATTCACTTTTCCCCGCCCTCTTCCACAAGCCCCTGGAAACGCCCATGAGCGCATTCCTCAACAGGCAGTTTGGGGAGGAAGACATTTTTGAACCCCTGCGCAAAAACAATAAAACAAGTGAACGTTTTATCCATGCCTGCCACCATAAGGTCGACGGCCTCAGGGTGTTACAATTCTTAAAACATCACCAGGCTCAGGTAAATCTCCGCGACGAAGACAATCTCCTGGACTTTTTTGAGGTTTTTTATCCCGATTTTTTTATTAAATTTGGGTTAGAGGTAAAGAAAACCCTCGATTTCCAGGCTTCACCCATCGCCTTGCTGAACGGCATCCGCAATTTCCTGATGGAAAAGGAGCGCATTTACCAGGAAAACGACCGTCCATGAAACGTCCCGAACCAGGCATCCTGATTGTCATAACAGGCCCCACAGCCACGGGCAAGACCCGCCTGGCAGCCTGTGTGGCCGCACAGTGCGAAGGTGAGGTGATCAGCGCCGATTCAAGGCAGGTATACAGAGGCATGGACCTTGGCACTGGAAAAGACCTGCACGATTTTATGGTAGGCAATACCCTGGTCCCATACCACCTGATCGACATTGCCGAGCCCGGATACGAGTATAATGTTTTCGAATTTCAGCAGGATTTTTTCAAAGCCCACAGCCATATCCGGAAACGCAATAAGCAGCCCATCCTTTGCGGAGGCACCGGACTGTATATAGAGGTGGCCCTAAAAGCTTATCCCCTGCAGAAAGTGGTCCCCAACCCCGAGCTGCGCGAAAACCTGCAACTGCTTACCAACGATGAACTGGGAAGGATCCTAGCCACCTACCGACCCCTGCACAATACCACCGACCTCAGCGACCGTGAGCGGCTCATCAGGGCGGTAGAAATTGAAACCTTTCAAAAAAACAACCCCCCCAAGGAAGCTACCCGTCCAAACTTCAAAGCGGTCCTCTTTGCCATCCATTTCGAACGGACCATCTTAAGGGAAAGGATTACAGAACGGCTGAAAAGACGCCTTGAAGCAGGTATGCTCGACGAGATCCAAAGGCTGCTCGATCAGGGGCTCTCCGATGAACAACTCAAATTCTACGGCCTCGAATACCGTATCCTCACCCAATACGTGACAGGCGAGATCTCTTACGATGAGATGTTTCGCACCCTGAACACAGCCATCCACCAGTTTGCTAAGCGCCAGATGACCTGGTTTCGCAGGATGGAACGCCAGGGAATGACCATCCACTGGATCGATGGAAACCTTTCGGAAGAAGAAAAAACGATGCAGGTGCTGAATATTGTCAACCTGCCGGACATAAAACAATGATTTTTCTTATCACCCCCCCATTTTTTATCAACTTTTTGTTGAAAAAGTTATTTTTTTTATCACCTCCCCCTTTATTTTTTACATTACATTTGAAATAATAACCTTTTTCAAATGAACCAGCGACACATTGCAGTTCAAACTGCAATTTCACGACCTTATGCCGAGCCCATCCTCATCTCGGCCAAGGTTTCAGAGTATTTTGGCACCAATGTCTTCTCGCGCCTGGTGATGCGCGAATACCTTCCCGAGGATGTGTACCGGCAATTGACGGAAGCCATCGACAAGGGCGGCCAGATCGATCGCCGCATCTCCGATCAGGTCGCCTCAGCCATGAAAGCCTGGGCCATCAGCAAGGGCGCCAGCCATTACACCCACTGGTTCCTTCCCCTTAACGGGGCCACAGCCGAAAAACACGACGCCTTCTTCAGCCCTGTAGAGCCCAACCTGAGCATCGAGCAGTTCGACGGCTCCAAGCTGGTGCAGCAAGAGCCCGACGCCAGCAGCTTTCCCAGCGGTGGGCTGCGCAATACCTTTGAGGCACGGGGCTATTCGGCCTGGGATCCCTCCTCGCCTGCCTTCATCATGGACGGGACCCTGTGCATCCCCACGATTTTCCTAGCCTTTACGGGTGAAGCCCTCGACTTCAAGACACCCCTGCTTAAAGCCCTGACCCTCATCGACCAGGTGGCCGTTGATGTCTGTCAGTTGTTCGACCGCAACATCACAAGGGTCTACCCTACCCTGGGCTGGGAACAGGAGTATTTCGTGGTGGATGAAGCCCTTTATTATGCCCGCCCCGACCTGGTGATGACAGGGAGAACGCTTACCGGCCATATCCCTGCCCGTGGGCAGCAACTCGAAGACCACTACTTCGGCGCCATTCCCCACAGGATAGCGGCTTTTATGAAAGAGTTCGAAACAGAGGCCTGGAAACTGGGCATCCCCGTTAAGACCCGCCACAATGAAGTGGCGCCCAATCAGTTTGAACTGGCCCCTGTTTATGAGGAGGTGAACATCGCCATTGACCACAACCAGCTGATCATGGTATTGATGGATAAGGTTGCCCGCAAACATCGTTTCCGCGTGCTCTTCCACGAGAAGCCTTTCGAAGGGGTCAATGGCAGCGGCAAGCACAACAACTGGTCGTTGGCCACAAATACGGGCAAAAACCTGCTCAGCCCCGGGCATACCCCAAAAACCAACCTGCTGTTCCTGACCTTCTTTATCAACATCATTCGGGCCATTCACGAGCATTCAGACCTGCTGCGGGCTGCCATTGCCTCGGCAGGCAACGACCACCGCCTGGGCGCCAACGAAGCCCCTCCAGCCATCATTTCGATCTTTATCGGCAGGCAACTCACCGGTGTGCTCGATGATCTTGAGAAAAGAGTCAAAGACAGAAAAATGACCCCGGACGAAAAGAGCGATCTGAAACTCAACATCGGCAAGATCCCCCGCATCATCATCGACAATACCGACCGCAACCGCACTTCGCCCATGGCCTTTACGGGCAACAAGTTTGAATTCAGGGCGGTAGGCGCTTCGGCCAATTGCGGACCCGCCATGATCGTACTCAACACAATCCTGGCCAACCGGCTGAAACAGTTCAAATCGGAGGTTGACAAAAACATGGACAAGGGCATTGAGAAAGACGAAGCCATCTTCAGGGTCTTGCGCAAATACATACGCGAGTCAAAAAACATCCTCTTCGAAGGCAATGGCTACAGCCGGGAGTGGCTGGAAGAAGCCGCCAGGCGCGGACTGCCCAACCTGAAAAACACCCCGGAAGCCCTGCATTCATACGTTTCAAAAAAAACAATAGCCTTGTTTGAACGCCATGCCATTTTTTCTGAAAAGGAGTTGCATGCCCGTTTTGAGATACGGCTGGAAAACTATTCTAAGGTGTTGCAAATCGAGTCGCGGGTGCTTGCCGACCTTTCGGGCAACCACATTATCCCCGCGGCCATCGCTTACCAAAACATCCTTGTCGAAAACGTCAGAGGCCTCAAGGATGTCTTGCCCCCTGAGCTCTTCCGGGAGCACTCGGCCCAGCAAATCCATTCCATCTCAAAGATCTCTGAGCACGTCACCCAGATCCGGGCCATGGTGCGCCAGATGATCGCCGAACGTAAGGAGGCCAACCAGCAGGAAGACCCCCCGGCCTGCGCCAAGGCCTATTGCAACAAGGTGAAGCCCCTGATGGAGGAGATCCGCTACCACATCGACAAGCTCGAAATCCTGGTGGATGACCAAATGTGGCCATTGCCCAAGTACCGCGAGCTGATGTTTATAAAATAAGGCAATACCATAAAAATTTCTGGCGGGTAATAGCACTTCGACCGGCCTTCAGGAAAGGTTCCTTATATTTTCAGGGATCGTCCCTTTCACCATATTAACCCCTTCAAAAACCGGAATTTATTTGAAGTTTAACCGTAGTTTAACCGTACTTTAACCAATTGTAATTGGTTAAAGTACGGTTAAACTACGGTTATGATAGGTCTTTAATTCCTGTTAATACCTGCTCTTAAACAGGGATTAACCCAAGGATGAAGAAATCCCATCCGGCAGCAAACGGGAAGGTAATGCATAAAAAAAGCCGCCTCTAACAGGGGGCGGCTTAAGAAATTCAAAAGAGGAATTATCTTTTGAAGTTATACGAAAGGCCGATACCAAGCAGCTGCTTGAATTGGGTGCGGGGTCCTGTGCCTGTCTGAACTTCCTCACCGCCAACATTAGTAAAGAGCGGCACCGGGATATCGTGGTCGTAAATGAGGTTGAAGCCCATGCTGGCAGTGATGAATTTGTTCACTTTCATATTGAGCATCGTTTGCCAGTTTACGTCGGTGTTTTTGCGATTTGGCTTGTTGCTGTCGGTGTAGTTGTTAAAGAGATCGATCTTTGAGGCCAGGTTTACGTTCTCAAAAATATCCTTTACCAGGGCGATGGAAGCCAATGCCCCAAACTCAGGGCGGAAGGTTTTTCCGGGTTCCACACCGTAAGCGCCGAGGGCAGACAGGGTTTCATCGTTGACGAAAGTAAATTTTCCGGTAGCGGGCGACAAATAGAGGGAGAGAAATTCGACGGGTTTGTAGTCGAAACCAAGGGAAGCCAGCAGGTAACCCGGAGCCATAAAGGCAGAGACCAGATCCTCATCGTTGGGATAATTATACCCGGCCGTAAACTGGCTCTTGAAGTTCAGCAGTGCTGTGGCTGCGATTTTCGGGCTGACGCTGCGGCCATATTTCGAAAGAAAATCAATTCTGTCCTCGTTTTTGCGGGTGGGGGTGTCCTGGGTTTTGATAAGACCATAAGCCAGGTCGAGTTTGTTTTCCCAAGTCCGCTTTTCTTTTTTGTAATTGGCAGTCAGCACGGCAATGCTGGTAGAAGCGAAGCTGTTTTCACCGCCTGCGGCCCAGTTGGTGAATGACACTTGGTTGAGCTGCTGGCTGAAAAAGCCATCATAGGCCCAGGGACGCACAACAGTGGTGTCTTCCTGGGCAAAAAGCCCGATGGAAAACACCATCAGAAGGGAAAAGAAGATCTTTCTCATTGGGTTCGATTTTTTCATTTAAATTTAAGTCAAATTAATCTTGTCAAAATTAGCAAACAATTTAATATGTTTTTGGTTCAAAAAAAAATCAGCTTTTGCCGATAAGCATTAATTTTATACAATAAATTCATTGAAACATGAAGCATATCCTGATAACAGGAGGCAGTTCAGGCATCGGGCTTGCCATTGCCAAGAAGCTAATGGAAGAAGGGAACCGGAAGGTCATCTCACTGAGCCGCAGCCAGGAAAAGATTGAGCGGGCCCTGTTTACGCACCCGGAAATGGAAGGGGAAGTCGACTTTATAACGGGCGACGTCAGCAAGGCGGGCGACTGTCAAAAGGTTGCCGGCTACCTGAAGGATCGGTACGGAAAACTCGATGGCCTTGTAAACAACGCAGGCATGCTTACAGCCGGGGGTATTCATGACATTGATTATGAGCTATGGAAAGCAAACCTGGACATCAACCTCAATGCCCCCTATCTGCTGACCCAGATGATGCTTCCCTTGCTGAAGGCTTCGGGAAATGCGTCGGTGGTAAACATCTCGTCCGTAGCATCACGTATCCCCGGGCGCAGCATAGCTTATTCGGTATCGAAGGCAGGCCTCGATATGATCACGGAGTTCCTGGCCGGTGAATTGGGCCCATATCAAATAAGGGTCAATGCCGTGAACCCCGGCCTTGTGGAGACGCCCCTGCATCTTGACAGCAAAGTCGTTGATGACGAAAGCATGTACCGCGAGATGCTGGCGAAGTCGGCAGGCAAATATCCAATCGGACGCATTGGAAAACCTGAAGATATTGCCCAGATGGTTTGCTTTCTCCTTTCTGAAAAGGCATCGTGGGTTACCGGATCAATTATTCGTGTTGACGGCGGAAGTAGCGTTTTTAACGAAATTTTAAAAAGGAAAAACCGGTAAAACCGGTCATTTCTTTGCAATTACGTCATTCCTAAATAATGGACAAAAAAGTTCAGGGAAAAAAACCTAACCTCTTTATTCCTAATACAAATCATTTTTTTTTCGGAAAAATGTGAATGTTTATATTGTGGTAAATACTTAGATTAATTTTAGTAAATTAACGAATTGATAGGTTGAGCATGTTGGGTTACCTTTGGTTTGTTAACTCTTCAGGAGGTTTTGAGTTTTTGAAATAATGAATTGAATTATAAGCGACCCGGGCGGAACCTCATCAGTAGCAATCCTTTGGCTTGTTGCTGTCAAAATTGACCCGGGGGTTATTAACATTCAACTTGTCGGACAAACTTTGAATTAGTAGTTTTTCCGGGCAGTTTTGATCTGAAAGGGGAGGTATCAGAGTTAGCATGGGATCTTGCCTTGGGTCGCTTTCTAAAAAAAAAGACCACCATGTCCGGGTGGTCTTTTTTTTTATTTTCTTAAGTTCTCAAGTAAGTGTTTGGATCTGGCGCCCCTGCTCATAGCAGGAGATCAGCCAGTCGAGCGAAGGGATATTGATACTGGTTGCGGAAAGCAAGACCCTGAATATTCCCCCTTCCTTTCGGACCAGCCTCACCTGGTACTCACCAGGCTTCCTGAGGCTTACCATCATATTGTATTTTCTGGAGGCAGATTTAGGCATGGCTGAGATTCTGCCACAAAATTAAGCCCTGAGCAGCCCTCTGCACAAGGGGGAAATCACCTGTTTTTCCGGGGGAAAACACCTGGAAAGAAGGGCTCCGAGGGTCTGCTGAGCAAAAATCCGCCGCGAAGTAAGCCTAAATCACTTCGTTCAGGGCCTGGGAGGTAAGAGGTTTGTTGAGGAAACGTACAACAAAAGGATTCTCGAGCGCCCTGCGATGGTCGTCGGCATCAATGGAAGAAGAAAGCATCGCAATCTTGCAGCGCTTGTGGATGGATTTGTCCAGGTGGGCAAAAGCATCCAGGAAGCCGAAGCCATCCATATCAGGCATGCGGATATCAAGGAAAATCAGATCGGGCAAGGCCTCGGGTTCCCGGTTGAAGGTTTCAACGAGGAAATCAAGGGCCGCCCGGGCACTTTTCTTGATTACGACCTGAGCGGCAAAACCATTCTTTTCAATGATCCGCCGGTTGATCATATTGTCGATATCGCTGTCATCAATAAGGAGGAGGTAGTTTACAGCCATATTTCAAAGGGATTGATATTGGTTAGGCAGCGTAATAGTGAAGGCACTCCCCTTCCCTTCTTCCGATTCCACCCGTATGGTGCCGTTAAGTTTTTCAACAATTTCCCTGACGATATACAGCCCGATACCGCTTCCGGTGCTTTGTTCATAGCCCCTGAAGAACATCTCAAAGATCCTTGGAAGGTGCTTGGCTGGGATGCCTATTCCATTGTCCTTCACCCGGATCAGCACCTGCTTGGCGGTAGTTTGGATCATCACATCCACAAAAGATTGTGCTGCGTCAGGATTGTAAAACCTCAGGCTGTTCGACAAGAGGTTGTTCAGGATGATCTCAACCCTTCGCTTGTCGGATAAGAACAGTGCATCGCCCTGGACATTGAGCCTGATGTCAATCATTTCAAATCCGGGGATGTATTTGAGGTTATTGATTGTTTTTTCGAGCAGGAAATTAAAATCGACGGGCGATAATTTCACGTCAAAGCGTGCATTGCGCGAATAATCGATAATATCATGAATGATCTGGTCGAGTTTTTGAATGCTCTCCTTCATCAGGTCCACATACATCACATGTTCGACCGTATTGGTTTCCAACTCCAAAAGGTTTATCAGGCCAAGGACAGACATCAGGGGAGCGCGAAGTTCGTGCGAGGTGCTGTACACAAAATTGTCGAGTTCAGCATTGGTCTTGCGCAACTCCATATTTTTCTGGGTCAGGATCTTTTCGGCCTTCTTGGTACCGGAGATATCCTGGATATTCAGGAACAGGAAGTTTTGTTTTCCCAGTTCAATTTTGGAGGCAAAGAATGCCAGGTCCTTCATTTCATCACCGTCAATAAAGAACTGGCAATGAAACAGGCTTTCTCCGCATTTGATGGCTTCTTTACATTTTTCGCGCATCAGAGCTGCCTCTCCAGGGTGCAGCTCAACCAGTGACATGCCTTTAAGGGCAGGGGGTTCATCCTTTCCATAGAGCTCAGCAGCGGCCTTATTGGCATCAATAATGATCAGGTCACAGGGGTTCACCAGCAATTGCACCACGGGGGCTTTGTGAAACAAGATCTTATACTTCTCCATTTCGCCCAGGGCAGATACCTTTTTACGGTTCTGGATCAGGCTTGCGGCCAGGGCCCTTAACTGCGGGGCATCAACGGGCAGAAACACCGGGAAGCATTTTACCCTGAAGGCTTCAGAAGCGCACAAGGCAGCCTGCTCAGGAGTCACCAGCACCAGGAAGTAGGGCAAAGTCAGGGCTTCCTCAACGGAGAAAGCTTCATTTACTTTTTTGGAAAAGTAGTCATAGCCGGTAATAACCAGGTCTATTTCAGGCATATCGGGCCTACCATGGAGCTTTTTAAGAAGCTTGCCATGTTTATCGTGGCTGATGAAATACTCCTGTTCAAGGGTTCTAAGCATTTCGAGCAAGCGATCATCGCTGCTGATCAGATAAAGATGCTTTTTCCCGAAGTGGCTCAATTTGGTTATAATGTTTTAGGAACCTGCAAATATAGGGGCAAAAACCAGACACAGCAAAGGAAAAGAAAAAATTTCAAACAGGTGTTTGGGTGCCTGATTAAGCCTTATGCAGACCACATTCCTTAGAATCAGGGTTTTCCCACCACCACCGGCCGGCCCTGACATCCTCCCCGGCTTCGATGGCGCGGGTGCAAGGCTGGCATCCTATGCTTGGGAAGCCTTTATCGTGTAAAGTGTTATAGGGGATCTTGTGCTGATGGATATAGTCCCAAACCTGCTTTTCCGTCCAGTCGAGCAAGGGATTGACCTTAATGATGCTGTTTCCCTCGTCCCATTCGGAATAACGCATGTCGAGACGGGTAGGCGACTGTTCACGCCTGAGGCCTGTGATCCAGACCTGGTTTCCCCTGAGCGCCCTTTTCAGGGGCTCGATCTTGCGGATATGGCAGCAAAGCTTGCGGTTTTCGATGCTGTAGTAGAAAAGATTAATTCCACGGGTGTTTACCATATGTTCTACCGCCTTGTAATCGGGGAAGAAGACGCGGATGCGCATATTATAACGGGCTTCGGTTTTTTCAATCACCTCGTAGGTCTCAGGAAACATCCGCCCTGTATCCAGGGTAAAGATCTTTGCTTCGGGATTGATTTGCATCAGCATATGGGTGATCACCTGGTCTTCAGCGCCCAGGCTGGTTGAAAACACCGCTTTATCACCATGTAATTCAAGGATTTGCCTGAGCATATCCTCTGCAGTCACACCCGAGAATTGCTTATTGTAATGGTCTGCTTTCTTTTTCATAGTCGAGGCTAAATATCGGCCAGTTTAAACAGTTCCTTTTCACGGATCCCCTTTTCGGTTTTCTGCAGGGTGCAACATTCGTTGAAGTGGTCGTGCTGAAAACACAGGATGTAATCCTCCTTCAGGGCCCTTTCGAGAAAGGCTTCCTTTTCCTTCATCGACTCCAGGGGCTTTACATCAAAGCCGGGCACATAAGCAAGGGGCAGGTTATGGAGCATGGCAATAAAATCGCCTGTAAAGACCACTTTTCGGCCTTTATAATCGATGATAGGCACCATAAGTCCACGGGTATGCCCGTTCATAAAGACGATCTCAATCCCTTCGGCAAAGCGCCCCGGCTCATGAATCAGTTCAAGCCGGCCGCTCTCATACAGGGGCATATAATTCTCGGGGAAAAAGGAGGCTTTTTCACGGGGATTGGGGTTTATTGCCCACTCCCATTGGTCTTTACTGACGTAATGATTAGCATTGGGAAAAACTGGCTCATAAGTGGCGGGTTTCTGCCCGTGCTTAAGAGCCCCTCCCACGTGGTCGAAATGAAGATGGGTCAAGATGACATCGGTCACCTGTTCGAAGGAATATCCGGCCCTGGCAAAAGAGTTCTCCAGGCTCTCCTGGCCAAAACGGTGAAAGAAACTGAAATACTTCTCGCTTTGCTTGTTGCCCATGCCTGTATCGACCAGGATCAGCCTGTCGCCGGTATCGGCGAGCAGGCAACGGGAAGTGACTTTTACCAGGTTATGCTCGTCGGCAGGGAGGAACTTTTGCCATATAGTCTTGGGGACCACCCCAAAACAGGCGCCTCCATCCAGTTTAAAATGCTCGGCGGTAATGGGAAATAACTTCATACGCGAAAAAAGCTGGTGCTAAAGATATATAACCAAAAAACGGTCAAAGTGTTTCAAAGGGCAAAGATAATAATTCAGCAGGAATCCTCCGGCAATGACAGCAAACCCCAAAGGATGCAAGGATGAGGGAAATGAATCGCTTGTTAATGGGCGGGGGCTATTCATCAAAAAAAATTAACTTTACACACCTGAGCAAATACCTGTTTTGCATGAAAATTCACTTTATCGCCATTGGGGGCAGTGCCATGCACAACCTGGCCATCGCCCTGCACAAAAAAGGATACCGTGTCAGCGGATCGGATGACGAGATCTTTGACCCCTCGCGCCGGCGGCTGCTTCAGTATGGCTTGCTGCCCGAAGCCTACGGATGGTTTCCTGAAAAGATCACTTCAGATCTGGATGCCGTTATCCTGGGCATGCACGCCAGGGCCGACAACCCCGAGCTGCTCCGTGCCCGCGAGCAGGGCCTCAGGGTGTATTCCTATCCTGAGTTCCTTTATGAGCAGTCGAAGGACAAGACGCGGGTGGTCATCGGAGGCAGCCACGGGAAAACCACCATAACCTCCATGATCCTCCATGTGCTGCATTACCACAAGATCGACACGGATTACATGGTGGGAGCTCAATTGGAGGGCTTTGAGGTGATGGTCAGGCTTAGCGGGAAGGCGCCCTTTATGATCATGGAAGGCGACGAATACCTCAGCTCGCCCATCGACAGACGCCCTAAATTTCACTTATACAAGCCCCACATCGCCTTGCTGAGCGGCATTGCCTGGGATCATATCAACGTGTTCCCCAGCTTCGAAACCTACCTGGAGCAGTTCAGGCAGTTTATCAGGATCATTGAGGAAAATGGGAAGCTGATTTATTGCGAAGAAGATCCAGAGCTCAGGAAACTCAGTGGGGAAGCCCTGCACCCTAGCCTGAACCTGTATCCGTACAGTCTCCCGAAGCACGAGATTAAGGACGGCAATACCTTTATCGCGCATAAGGACCAAAGGTACAGCCTGAGGATTTTTGGCAAACACAACTTACTGAACCTGAACGGTGCACGACTGGTTTGCCAGCAGCTGGGGGTGAACGACGAGATGTTTTTTGAAGCCATTGAGAGCTTCCAGGGTGCCAGCAACCGCCTGGAGAAAATCTTTGAGCAGAATGGCACGGTCATTTTCCGTGACTTTGCCCACGCCCCTTCCAAGCTTAGGGCCACCACCGCAGCCGTGAAGGAGCAATATCCGGAGAAGACTGTAGTGGCCTGTATGGAATTACACACTTTCAGCAGCCTGAACCAGGACTTCCTGGATCAGTATGCAGGCGCCATGGATGCAGCGGATGTGGCCCTGGTGTTTTTCAGCCCCCACGCCCTGCAAATGAAGAAACTGCCCGACCTTGACCCCGCGACGGTAAGAAAAGCTTTCGGGAAAGAGGGTCTTGAAGTGTACACCGATACATCCTTACTCAAAGGCAGGCTTGAAAAGCTGGGGCAAAGGCAAGCCTGTTTCCTGTTTATGAGTTCGGGCAACTTTGGCGGGCTGAACTTCAATGCCTTTGCAACAGACCTAAAAAGCAGGCTGAACGAATAATAATAATGTGCCCATGAGTGAAGCCAAAGTCAACCCTCAAATTGAAGAAAGCTGGAAAGAGATACTGGAAGAAGAGTTCAGTGCACCCTATTTCGGGGCCTTGAAAGCCTTCCTAATAGAAGAGAAGAAAAAACACACGGTTTACCCTCCGGGCCCGCTGATCTTTTCGGCTTTTGACCACACCCCATTCAACAAAGTCAAGGTGGTCATCCTCGGACAGGACCCCTATCACGGCCCCGGGCAAGCCCACGGCCTCTGCTTTTCGGTAAACCGCGGGGTCGATAAACCCCCATCGCTTATGAACATTTTTAAGGAGATTGAACGCGACCTTAGGATTCCTGCGCCGCCTCACGGCAATCTTGAGCATTGGGCTGATCAGGGGGTATTGCTGCTCAATGCCACCCTTACGGTAAGAGCCAGACAAGCGGGGTCGCACCAGAACAAAGGTTGGGAGCGCTTTACAGATGCAGCCATACGGGCATTGTCAGAAAAGCGAAACGGGCTGGTGTTCCTGCTATGGGGCAATTACGCGGGAGCCAAGGAAGCCCTGATCGACCGCGGCAAACACCACGTGCTGAAAGCCCCCCATCCCTCTCCCCTGTCAGCCTCCCGTGGCTTCTTTGGTTGCAGCCACTTCTCGAAAACCAATGAGTTGCTGCAGTCCCAGGGCCTGGAGCCCATCGACTGGCAGCAAAAAAAATAAAAATCCATGCGTCAGGTGGTCATCATCCTTTTCCTTTTGTTTTCCCTTGAGGGTGCAGGCCAGGGGGTGGTCAGACTAAAGGCTGAGGTCAGGGATGTGGCGGGGGGTGCCTTTGAGGAACTTTCAAATCCCAGGACCTATCCCGACAGCCTTTTTTTGCGGCAGGGGCTTGATTCCATCACGACCCACCTCCACAAACAGGGATACCTTGAGGCCCGCCTTTATGGCTTTCAACCCGACACCCTGGGTTATACAGCCGTTATTGATACAGGGCCGCTTTATGTGTGGCAACTAAGAAATGTCAACATCAGCAATGAGGCGATAAGAAAGGGAAAGCTCACCCACTATTTCGAGGGGACGCCCCTGCCCTTTTCAGGCTATAAAAACCTGCAGCAGAAGATTATAGGCTGGTACGAGGATCAGGGCTATCCCTTTGCAAGTCTGCAGGCTGAAGATATCAGGATAGAGGAGCAAATACTGAATGCCGCTTTGAAGGTCGATCCTTCCTGGCTGATAGTAAACGACACCTTGCGGCTTACGGGCGACGTAAGCCTTTCGGCTGGGTTCCTGGCGGCACATACAGGAATAAGGCCCGGGCAGCCTTATAGCGAAAGCAGGGCAAGGAATGCAGCAGGGTTGATTGCTGACCTGCCCTATGTGCAGATAAACGGAGACCCTCAGCTGCGGTTTTCCCCCGGCAGTGCGGAGCTTTCCCTTCCCGTAAGGAAACGTCCGGCCAACCGTTTCGATGGCATTGCAGGCATTTCAAGCAACACCCTCGATGAAAACCGCTTGCAGCTAAGCGGGCAATTTAACCTTTCGTTGGTAAACCTGATGTCCAGGGGAGAACAACTGGCCATTGTGTGGCAGGGCTTGGGGCAGGGCACGCAGCGCCTGAGCCTCGACGCCTCCTTTCCCTATCTTGTCTCCACTCCATTTATTACCGCCTGGATGTTTTCCCTGCATAAACAGGACACCTCATACCTGAACCTGAGAAACCGCCCTTCCTTTAGCTGGACCAGCCCACGAAGGCTGCAGTTCAGTGTTTTTGCCGATCTGCAAAGCACCGAATTGTTGAGCACAAGCAGGTTTTCAGGATATACCTCTATGCCCCCGCAAATCGACTCCAGAACCTATCTATATGGTCTTCAAGGAGCCCTTTACAGCAAGGGGTTCTTTGCAGGGCTTATGGACGGGCACGGGCTTAAGATAAGCCTTGCTGCTGGAACGCGTAACATCCGCAAAAACGCCAACCTGCCTGAGGTCATTTATAAAGACATCACCTTAAAACAAAATCAATACGCCTTTGGGATAGAGGCCGAGAGCAGGCTTCCCCTGGGGCGCCGCACCCGCCTGGTGTTGCAAATGACCAGCAGAGGTTTAAGCAGCCGGCAATTTTTCGAGAATGAGCTGTTTCGCATCGGTGGATTTCGCAGCCTGAAAGGATTTGATGAGGAAGCCATCCCGGCTTCCCTGTATGGCATCCTGACAGGCGAGATCAGATATTTCACGGGGGAACAGTCCTTCTTCAGCCTGCTGTTTAACGGAGCTTATTTTGAAAGAAATTTGGGAGAAAATCTTGTCAGTGGCCGGCCCTGGGGAGCCGCGGCAGGGATCACACTGGAAACCGCCCCAGGCATTATCTCTGTATATTATGCCATGGGCAAGGGGCCCGAAACCCGCTTGGCTTTCAGAAATGCCCGTGTGCACATAGGCTTTGTTAGCCTTTTCTGATTAATTTTGCAGAAGAATTGAATCATAACGTTTAAGGCCAGGTACTGATAGTTCTGTTCCTGAAAGGACAAAATCTTTTTCGTTCAGAATCACATCATACATTTGACTCAAAGACATTAACCCACCAAATCCGTACATTTTGGAAAATTACATTTTCGGTATCCGCCCACTGATAGAGGCCCTGGAGAAAGGGGAAAGGCCGGAAAAGGTGCTGATACAGCAAGGCCTGATCGGCGAGAATTACCAACAAATGTTTCAGATTATTCGCCAGGAGAAAATCCCCTTTCAAATGGTGCCTGTTGAGAAGTTGAACCGGGTGACCCGAAAGAATCATCAGGGGGTGATCGCCTTTATTGCTCTGATAAGCTATCAGCCTTTGCATCAGTTATTGCCCATGATCTACGATCGTGGAGAATTTCCCCTGCTGGTACTGCTTGACAGGGTTACGGATGTAAGGAATCTTGGGGCTATAGCCCGTTCGGCAGAATGTTTTGGGGCCCATGGCCTGGTCATCCCCGACAAGGGAAGTGCCCCTGTCAACGCCGATGCCATCAAGACTTCGGCAGGGGCTCTTTCACGGATACCTGTTTGTCGTGAAGGAAACATCCTGGAGACCATTGCATTTTTAAAGGAGAGCGGCATCAGGATCGTTGCCGCCAGCGAGAAAAGCCGTGAAGAGGCCTTTAATGCCGACCTGAAAGGGCCGCTGGCTGTCCTGATGGGGTCGGAAGACAAAGGCATCTCACCCTCCCTGCTAAGAATGGCAGACAGCGTGGTGTCCATTCCAATGAGCGGAAAGACAGCCTCATTGAACGTCTCGGTTGCAGCAGGCATCTTCCTGTATGAAGTCCACAGGCAGCGGCTTGGTCCGAAATAAAAACAATTGGGCACAGTGTTGCCAGCTTTGATTATTTTTGTGTCGAAAATCCCAATAAAATGGAAGTTGGAATATTCATTCCCTGTTTTATAGACCAGGTACTCCCGGAAACAGGGATGAGCATGGTGAAGGTGCTAAAGCATGTAAGGGTGAAACCCCTGTACAATCCTGAACAGACTTGCTGCGGGCAGATCGCCTTCAACGGCGGGTATTGGGATGAAGCCAAGCACGTAGCCGAGAAGTTTATCCGTGACTTCGTGCAATATAGGTATGTAGTAGGGCCATCGGCATCCTGCATAGGCATGGTAAAAAAGTATTACCCGCAGATGTTTGACAACTCGGCCCTTCACAACGAGAACCGCTGGCTAGGGAAAAAGATCTTTGAACTGACCGACTTCCTTGTCAATGTAGTCAAGGTTGAGAACCTGGGCGGGCGTTTTCAGGCCAGGGTCACCTTCCACGACTCTTGTGCAGCCCTCAGGGAATACGGCTTAAAAGATGAGCCCCGCCGGCTGCTTTCGAATATAGAAGGCCTGGAGGTTGTGGAAATGAAGGACCACGACGTCTGCTGCGGCTTTGGGGGCACCTTTGCCGTCAAGAACGAGGCCGTAAGTACTGCCATGGCCGAACAAAAGGTCCAGCACGCCCTCGACACAGGGGCAAAGTATATTGTCTCGACAGAGGCCTCCTGCCTGATGCACCTGGAGGGGTACATCAAAAGAAACAATCTGCCCATCCAAACCCTTCACATTGCCGATTTGCTTGCCAAAAGCATTTCCTAATAATAACCCTTTTTTTCAAGAGTCTATGCTGAAAAAAAAATTGACCGGGATGGTGTTGCTCTTGCTGTCTCTTTCATTGGCCGCCCAAACCGAGGTAGATGAACGGGCCATGATCAGTTTTGACAAAGGGCTGGGATTTTTTGACCCCGATTCGACCTTTGGGCTGAACCTCAGGTTCAGGATACAGAACCGAATAGGAATGAACACAGTCTCTGCCAGTGACTTCAGCCCTGATCAGTTTGAGGCCAATGTCAGGCGGCTGCGCCTGCGCTTTGACGGTTACCTGGGGTCCTCAAAACTGACCTATTATCTTCAACTCAGTTTCTCGCGAGGCGATCAGGACTGGGACAATACGGGCTTTCCCAGCTTGGTGCGCGACGCCATGGTGTTTTATAACTTCAACAAGAAATTCTATATGGGCATGGGCCAGGGGAAATTGCCCGGAAACCGCCAACGGGTTACTTCAAGCGGGCAACAGCAATTTGTTGACAGGTCCTTGGTAAACGCCATCTTTAACATAGACAGGGACTTTGGACTGATGGCATATTACCACAACCATCTGGGCGTCTTCCATTACAACCTGAAAGGGGCTGTAAGCACGGGTGAGGGAAGGAATATCCAGCGAACAGATAAGGGTCTGGCCTACACCTTGCGACTGGAATTGCTGCCTCTGGGTGACTTTGTAAACGACGGCGATTTCTCAGAAGGTGATCTTGAAAGGGAAGTAAGTCCAAAGCTGTCCCTAGGCGCGGCTTATTCATTCAACAACAAAGCTGTAAAATCGTCAGGGCAAAGAGGAAGTACACTAACAACCCCCACCGACATTTCCAGCCTGTTTTTTGATCTCATTGCAAAATACCAGGGTTGGGCCCTGAGCTCTGAATATGCCAATCGTTCGGTCAACCTGAACCATGGCTTGTGGTCACAAGAACCTACGCCACATATCTTTACAGGGAATGGCATCAACACCCAGTTGAGTTATGTTTTTCCCTCCTACTGGGAAGTTGCAGGACGCTATACCCGGGTTAATCCTCATGAAGAACTACAGGGCATCGAAGCACAAACCGACATCTACACCCTGGGTTTGACCAAATACTTAAGGAAACACCGCAACAAGTTCCAATTGAATCTTTCTTATCAGAAGGATCAGTTGAAGCCTTTCTCCGACAAGGAATTCCTGAACATCATGTTCCAGGTCGAGGTTGGAATTTAACCTCATTCCTTGTCATACCTGAACTATTCATTAGATTTGTAAAAAATTTTCAGTCATGATCTTAGGAATCGACATTGGAGGCAGCACAACCAAAATTGTAGGCATCAAAGGCGGCCAGATCATTGAGCCCCTTACGGTAGAAGCCAAAGACCCGGTTGCATCTGCTTCGGGTGCCCTTGGGAAGTTTCTCAACGTAAATAAACTCAGGCTGGAAAACATTGAAAAGGTGATCATCACGGGTGTGGGTGCTTCCTTCATCTCCGACGAACTATTGGGACTACCAGTGGAGAAGATCGAAGAGTTCAAGGCCCTGGGATATGGCGGATTATTCCTTTCGGGATTAAAAAAAGCCATCATCATCAGCATGGGGACAGGCACTGCTTTTGTAAAAGCAAACAAAGCCTGCATTCAGCATCTTGGGGGCACCGGAGTGGGCGGAGGCACCATCCTGGGACTCTCCAAAGCCATGGTCAACCTCAGCAGCTTTGATACAATTATCGAAACGGCCAAAACAGGCAGACCGGAACCGGTAGACCTCAGCGTAGGAGACATCTCCCGCAATGAGGTGGGTAATCTGCCCAACACCATTACCGCCTCCAATTTCGGAAAGATGACGGACCAGGCCACCAAAAATGACATTACCCGCGGGATACTTACTATGGTGTTCCAGGTCATTGGCATGATGGCCATTTTTGCTGCCCGGGCACAAAAAGATACCGATATTGTCCTCAGTGGAAAGCTTGTCAACATCTTCCAGGCACAGAAAACCTTTTCTGAACTGGGCAACCTTTATGGAGTGAAGTTTCATGTCCCTGAGCATGCTGAATACTGCACGGCAATTGGCGCCGGGATCTCGGCAGATCTCGACTATTTCATCCTGAATGAGTAGGATAAGACATCCAGAAACCTATATATGTAAAAAAAAATTCCTCAAATGACAGAGGGATTATAATTTATTGTACATTTGCATCGAATTCATTAACACCGTTGTATTGATCTCCGCTTAACAGACCCCTGAACCCTTTCCTCGAGAATAACTTCAATTTCTTTTTCGCGTATTTCAATACACATTAACATTAATCACAATTACATTTATGAAAACTGGAACAGTAAAGTTCTTCAACGAACTTAAAGGCTTTGGATTCATCAAAGATTCAGAATCAGAAAAAGAGTATTTCGTACACGCAACGGGGCTGGTGGATAAGATCCGCGAAGCCGATGAAGTTACTTATGAACTTCAGGAAGGCAAAAAAGGTCTCAATGCTGTAAACGTACGTCTCGCGTAATACAGACCGCAGAATCTTTTAAAAAACCCCCTCTTTATAGCAAGGAGGGGGTTTTTATTTTGTCCAGGGGGTTGATTCCCTTGATGGTTCCCCTGTGGCCTGTCACCTGGAAAGCGGCATACAAGGCTTCCTTAAATTCATTATCCTTCCGGCTGGCTTTCACAGCAACCTGATGGTTATTGTCCTCCCCATAAGCATATCGTTTCAACGCTTCCATGCTTTCCCAAATACTGAAGGTTGACTCATGGATCCGGGGCCTTTCGCCTACACCCCGGCTGAAAAGCGGCCCCCTACAATCTTTTGCCGAGCGGCTCACCCCGCACATCCTTAGCCGGAATGGAAGGAGCAAACGCAGTTTTGACCTTGCACGGCTTAGTATTGCAATGGGATATTTCTCGGGAAGCATAGCCTGGGGCTCAAATACATCAGATCCAGCCCATTTCTTCCCGGACCTTACCGGGCGTAAAAGAACGGAATAATCCTCAGAGCTTTTCAGGCGATAGTCATCCATGATGTTTGAATTCCAGTAAAAATCAAGGGCATCATCTGCTGAAGGCCATACAGTAAGCAAAGCCCCCTGCTTGAAATTAAGGCTGCCCATGCAGCCCAAACCGCCGCTTGTTCCCAGGGTCTTGAAAAACAAGATGCCCTTTTGCTGCCTGAGCCTGTCCGGCATCTTGACCACCTGGCGCATCGCCCAAAGCCTGTTGCGGCCATAGAACTGGAAAAAACTCATGAGGGCAACCTGGCCTGAAAAAGTCTTTTCACCCATGTATGCGGCAATTCTTAAAACAATATAAGTTTTTCTTCAAAACCTGCAAACGCGTAAAAATGTTTAAGAGGATTAACCTCCAGACAAAAAAAGTATTATGGCCATAGATTATCAGGGTAAGCCCCCAAATCGATCATCTTCCGGATGGACTCCATCACCTTTTCCTTGTCTTCACGATAGGTGACACCAAACCACGAAGCGTCGCAGGGCAATACCCTCACCTTGACCTTACCCCTGCTAACCAATTCATCGACAACCTTAGGGATAAAGAATTCTGCTTTCAGGTCATAGGCATTCACTTTCATGAAATACAAAAGCTTTTCCTCCAGGTGCTGAAACAGGTCTTTTCCAAAGCCCCAGAAGTTCATTGAAACGATGTCATCGGCACTCAAAGTAACGGGTGCCTGCTCATTTTCCTCGCTGACAATCCTTCCGTCCTCAAGGCGATGGATGGCATTGTGTTCCTTTACCCCCTCAAGGAAGCCATTGGGGTCTACCTTACAAATGCCCCGGGCCACCTTCCCATGGTCTGAGAGGGTGTTTTCAATCATATAGCCCGCCATGGCATATAATCCTGTAGTCTTCGACACATTCGATTTAAGGTATCTTGCCATGGTATCGTATGCACTGAAGCCATAGAAATCATCGGCGTTGATCATGGCAAAAGGCTCGTTAATCAAGTGTTTGGCCACCCAGATGGCATGGCCTGTCCCCCAGGGCTTCTCGCGTTCGGGCGAAAAGTGAATTTCCATGGGCAGGTTATCCAGTTCCTGAAATGCAAGCTCCACCTGTATCTTACCCTTCAGCCTTTCGACAAAGACTTCCCTGAACTCCTGCTCAAAACTGCGGCGGATCACAAACACCACCTTATTGAACCCCGCCCTGATGGCATCGTATACAGAGTAATCCATGATGGTTTCGCCCGAGGGGCCCACGCGGTCCAGTTGTTTCATGCCCCCATAGCGGCTGCCTTTGCCTGCTGCAAGAACCAATAATGTTAAATCCATAATTTCCTTTCAATGGTTTATAAAAACAGGGTGAAAAGTGTTTAACCTTTTCACCCTGCAAAATTAACACCTCCTGATGGATTTTCATCCGGACCTGTGTGGCTTTTTAGAAAATACTTCCCCTTTCGGGGAAGTTGTATGGCGTTAATGAGCTTTGGCAGACGGTTGGTCGCCCTCGTTTCCTTTCTTTTTTGAATTGCGGGAAATCAAATAAAAGGGGACGATAAAAATGGCCAGGATAATCAATCCTGTAATGATAACAGAAATATTCATGGTCTTACTTTCTTTTTTGTAAATAAAATAAGGATTTCCCGACAAGATAATCCGTATCGAGAAATTCAACAGGAAAAGAAAAGCAGGCTACCAGAACTCATGAAAAGGAAAGATGATCTGAACCGACTCCAGCCCCGGAATCAGGTCAACAACGGTCGATTTATATAAACCCGATCGAACCTCAGGGACCCTAAGCCTTGAAAGGATGTCGCCCTGTGAAATCCAGTCAGGGCAAACCATCTGAATGATTCTTCCTGAAAAAAGGAAGGGGGTGCCTGTTCCGGAACAGGAAAAACCTACAATATCCACAATACCCGTTTGCTCAACAGGCGGGTAATCAGGCACAATGGCGTTTTCAACGGAGAAAGGGAAAACCGGATCGCCAGGCAATACAGGAAACAAGCCTGCCTGTGCAATGGACAGGATAAGCACCAGGCCTGCTGTTAAGGTATGAATGGTTTTTCCCATATGCAAAAATACACTGAAAATGAGTTGTTTCTTAACTGCAGCAGAATTAAATTATTTTAACAGGGACATGGCCTTCGGGCGTATTGTTTATGAAAATCAATTACTTTTATTTGAAAATTCCCTGCCTTATGAAATATCTGAACCTGATCGCCTTTGTTTTCATGATCACCATGAATTACCTGGCCAATGCCCTGCCCCTGAACGGAAAAACTACAGGACAATTATCTGATCAATACCCCAACCTGTTCACCCCTGCCGGCATCACTTTTTCCATCTGGGGAGTGATTTATCTCCTGCTCCTGGTATTTATCATCCTTCAGCTTTGGGGTTCCCAGCAAAAGCTTGTCTCTTCAATGGGCTGGGCCTTTGTGGCCAGTGCCCTGTTCAACGGCTTGTGGATCCTTGCATGGCATTACGAGCGAACGGGGCTTTCTGTCCTCATCATGTTGGGCCTGCTGGCAAGCCTGATCTTTATCAATCAACGCCTTGCCCTTCAGCCCTTCAGCATTACCAAGTTCGCTTTCGGCATTTATCTTGGCTGGATCTGCATTGCCACCATCGCCAACATCACAGCCTTGCTGGTAAGCCTCAACTTTGCAGGCTGGAGCATTTCTGCTGAGGCCTGGACCATCGCCCTGATCGGAATCGGGGCCATCATCACCATGATCACCATGGCTCGCCTGAACAATCCCTGGCTGGCACTTGCCGTGGGCTGGGCTTTTGCAGGCATCATCATCAAACGCCATACCGACTATCAAAGCATAGTAATTGCATCTGCCATTGCATTGGTGCTTGTTTTGGCTGCGGGAGCCTGGCTGCTGTCCCGTAAAATTGCCTGATCAATGAAAAGCAAGTCCTTCTTCAATTACAGGCTCCTGGTATGGATGCTGCTCCTCATCGCCATGGTGATGGGTGGCGGATACCTGATCATCGCCTATATTTATAACCTGCAAAAGGATACCGAACAAAGAATTGACGCCGCCCGCCAAAGCGTCAACGTGGCCAAGGAGATGGAAATGGAGCTTGTCAGGCTCAGGGGCTTCACCTTCACCTACCTCGTTGACCCCACCCCTCAGTGGCTCGACTCGATTCATACCAGGGAGACCCGCTTTGTCATTTTACTCGAACGTGCCAGGTACAATGCCAATACCGAGGAAGAAAAGCAGGTAATCCAGCAGATATCAGGCCTGTTTTCCAATTACAACCAAAGCATAATCCAGGCCCAGAAGCTGATAAAGAGATGGCAAATCACCAAGGCCAATGCCTTGCTTGTTTATGCCGCCAAAGACTTGCTTAGCACCATTCACGAAAAAAGCCGCCATTTCATCACCCTGAACATCCAGGCTGAAGAAAGCTATGAACTGAACATTGCACAGGCCAACAACATCATGCTTCGCACCATGATCATCCTGGGATTTGGGGGCATTATGACAGGCTTGCTGCTGGGCTGGATCATCTCAAGGATGGTATTGAACCCCATCAACCAATTGATCCTGCAGGTCAGGGGCGCCTCAGGAGGCACCTATCTCGAAAAGCTGGAGGTGGCAGGACACGGTGACCTGGAAGAGCTGGACAACCGCATCCGCTCGCTCATCGAACGCATCAACAAAACCCAGGAAGCCCTCGAAAAGAACCGCGAGCTGTTGCAGTACTCTAATAAATATGCTGTGTTGGGGAAAGTGGCCCCTACCCTTGCCCATGAGATTCGCAACCCCCTGGCGGCAATTAAGATGCTCATCTATTCCTTGAAGGAGGAAGAGGACAAGGAAAGTCCACTGCAACAGGATCTTGAGATTATCTCCAGTGAAATCGACCGTATGGAGGTTTTCATACGTAACTTCCTTAAATTTGCGCGTCCCGCCGATCCTGTTTTCGAAAAGACCAATCCCCTGGAAGTCCTCATGGAAGTCACCCACCTCCTTATGCCCAAATTCAGGACCAACAAAGTCGCCCTCATTGACAACACCGAAGGGCACCAATATACGGTTAATGCCGATGCAAGCCAGTTAAAGCAATTGTTCATGAATCTGGTGATCAATGCCGTTGAGGCTATGCCTTCAGGCGGCTCGATGAGCCTGGACACAGCCTTACAGGAAGGTCCTGAAGTTCCCGAAGGAGAAAACGGCACCAAATACCTGGTGATCAGCATTGAGGATACAGGCCCGGGAATCCCCAAAAAAGTCCTTGACCACCTGTTCGAGCCCTTTATCAAAGGCAACGACCAGGGCGTGGGCCTGGGGCTTTCCATTTCACAAAACATTGCCAGCATGCATAAGGGCTGGATAGAAGCAAAAAACAAACCCGCGAAGGAAGGGGCCGTGTTTTCCGTGGTCCTGCCCCTGGCTCCTGAGGATTAATACTTTGGTGTATGTATAAGATTTTGATTGTTGATGATGAAAGCAGCGTGAGGTATTCCTTTCGGAAGCTCCTGGCAGGCTCACGCTATGTTTTGTCGGAAGCAGAAAACTATGAAGTGGGAATAAAGGTTTTTGGCGAGCTGAAACCCGACCTGGCCATTGTCGACATTGAAATGCCCGGCAAAAGCGGCCTGGAGTTGCTGCAATCTTTCAAAGAAATGGCTCCGCACACCCCCGTGATCGTCATCACTGCTTTCGGCTCCGGCGACAGAGTGATCAAAGCCATGAAATACGGCGCCTACGAATATATCGAGAAACCTTTTGAAATACCCCAGCTCATTTCCCTTATAGAGGAAGCCCTGAAAACCACCCAGGCCATCCCTGTCGATGAGATCACCGTTTCGCCTGCCAATCCTAAAAAAAAGCGCTTCTCACACCGTGAGGACGACAAGATCATTGGCGAAAGCTCCGCCATCAAGGAAGTGTACAAACTGATCGGAAGGGTGGCCGCCAGCGATGCCAGCATCCTGGTCACAGGCGAAAGCGGCACAGGAAAAGAACTGGTAGCCAGGGCTATTCACTCATATAGCGAGCGCTCTTCCAAGCCTTTCATTACCCTGAACTGCGCTGCCATCCCCGAGACCCTGCTCGAAAGCGAGCTCTTTGGCTATGACAAGGGAGCTTTTACAGGCGCGAATAAAGATAAGCCCGGCAAATTTGAAGAAGCCAATGGGGGCACCCTGTTCCTGGATGAAATTGGCGACATGGGGCTGGCAATACAGGCAAAGCTTCTCAGGATGCTGCAGGAAGGCAGTTTTGAACGACTGGGAAGCCTCCGAACCCAGTATGCCAATGTCAGGATCATTACGGCCACCAACGCCAACCTGGAAGCCCTGATACAAAAGAAGATATTTCGTGAAGACCTGTATTACCGCATCCGCGTGGTGACCATTGCCTTGCCGCCCCTGCGCCTGCGCAAAGAAGACATTCCCCTCCTGGCCAAACATTTCCTGAAAAAACATACCCACGAAACCAGGCTTGAAAATATCACAATCCATCCTGAAGCCCTTGAAAAAATGATGGATTACCCCTGGCCGGGCAACATCAGGGAACTTGAAAACACGATCAAACGGGCCATGATCCTCGCCAAGGGAAACGTCATCACCGCTGAACTCCTCAGCAAGGAATTTATGCCTCCTGTAGTCCTTCCAACACAGCTCGAAGAAGGGCTCAATCATTACCTGAAGGACGAGTTTATCCCCCGTGAAGGAGCAATTTTTGAACTCGTCATTAGCTCGGTTGAAAAAGACATCATCAGCTGGGCTCTTGAAAAAACAGGATGGAACCGCGCCGCTGCAGCCAGGTTGCTGGGAATCTCCAGGGTAATGATTCACGAACGCATGGAAAAATACGGCCTTGAGAAAAAGCAATAAAGCCCTTTTCTCCTTTTTAAAAACCCTTTTATGGATAATTTCTTTACCGGGTGTAAAAAAACTTTACACCTGCTTAATACCCTGCCCTTTCATTAAAACCTCCTAAAAACAAGGCTCCGGCTAAGCTTTTACCCCCAATTTCCGTATTCTGATCATAAGTAAAGAAAACAGCTCATTTTCATAAAAAACACATCTTCACTTCTTTATAAAGAGTGGCACGGACATTGATAATGTAAGGCATCTGCAAAAGCAGAAAAAATAAGAAACAACACAACCTTTAAAATCCAATGAAAATGAAAAAAATGATGTTGGGCTTTGCCACCCTGATTATGGCAGTAGTAATGATTTCATGCAACAAAGTTCCCCAGCTTGCTATTGACAACGCAACAGCCGCTGTTGAAGCCCTGAAAACGGTTGAAGCCGATCGTTATCTTGCTTCAGAATTTACAGCAATCAACGATTCACTGACCACTGTTATGGCAGCTATTGAGGCCGAAAAAACCGGCGCCAAGAATTTCAAGCCCCTGACTGAGAAACTGGAATGGATTGCCACCACTGCCGAAACCATGAAGGCTGATGCTGAAACCCGTAAGGCTGAAGTACGCACCGAGGTTGAGAACGTTCTTGCAGGTCTGACCACCATGGTTGGCCAGGAGAAAGACCTCCTTGGAAAAGTGAACATCAACAACCGCAACCGCACTGCTATTGAAACCATTCAGAACGAAATCACCGTGCTCGAATCAGCCGTTAGCGAAGTAAATACCCTTGTTAGCAATGGCGACTACCTCACCGCCCTCGAAAAAGTCAATGTAGCTCAAATCAAAGCCACTTCCATCCACAACGATCTTATGGCATTCGCACCTGCCAACTAATTTGTTTACCAGGGGTGTTGTTTCACCCCCCCTCGCAAAAGACCCGGTCCGTTTGGGCCAGGGTCTTTTTTTTGCCTTACCTCTATAATTTGTGTCAGGAAATTCCGGTAATTTGGTATTTTTATTCAATAAATTTAAGGCTTATGAAACCCTGGTTCCTTTCCATCCTCCTGCTTACGCTAAGTTTTTCCTGTACCACGCAAACCGGCGAATCCACCTACGATGCCGAACTGGCCCAAAAACTGGGCGCTGATGAAATGGGCATGAAAAGCTACACCCTCGTGATTCTGAAAACCGGCCCTTCCATCGTTGAAGACAAAGCCCTGCGCGACAGCCTGTTTGCCGGGCATTTCTCAAACATGAACATCATGTCGGAAGCAGGGAAATTGATCCTTGCCGGCCCCCTTTCCCAAAACAAACAAAACTACCGGGGTATCTTCATCCTCAACACCACCTCTGAGGAAGAAGTCAGGGAACTGCTCAGCGCTGACCCCACCATTGCCAAGGGGATCTTTGAAGTGGAACTCTTTACCTGGTACGGCTCTGCTGCATTGCCCGAATACCTTGTAGCACACGAAAAAATCCAAAGAACAGGCTTATAAACCCGCCAGTTTAGCAATTCTTCACCCTATTGACCAATACTTTCAGCCGGTTAAAGTATTGAATGGTTCCTGCTATTGGCTGTTGGTTCTAATCCTGAAGGTATTAGACCAAAATTCTGGCAAACAGTGCTTACTCCATTTATCAGGAGCTACAAAATTCTTAGTTAATACGGAGTTTATACGGAGTTTATACGCTTTAAAGCGTATAAACTCCGTATAAACTATGACTCAAATTCAAATTAAGTCCGGGTTTCATATCCGGAATATTCCAAAAAGGAACTTTTCTTGGAAGCTTTTGCCCAGAATATGCTCTTGTAAAAGAGAAGGAAAGAATGATCAGGCAGGAAAGGGGTGATATTCCCTTCCAAGGCGTTTCAGGGTGTGCAGGTGGGCACGCATGGCCTCGCCGAAGGTTTCATACACTTTGTAAGGGATATTAAACTCTCGGGTGGTGGCTTCTACTATTTTGGCGATGGCAGGGTAATGAACGTGGCAAACCTTGGGATACAGGTGATGCTCGATCTGGAAGTTAAGCCCCCCCACATACCACGAGATCAGTTTGTTTCCCTTTGAGAAGTCGGCAGTTGATTTGAGCTGATGAACGATCAGCGAGTCGTGAATGCGTCCATTCCCGTCGGGGACAGCCTGTACTGTGCCTTCCACCACATGGGCCATCTGGAAGATAATGCTCATAATGGTGCCTGCCACCAGGTGCATCAGCAGAAATCCCAGCAGGACCTGCCACCAGAGTAAGCCGGTGAGGATGATTGGCAAACCAATGATGATCCCGAAGTATAAAATTTTTGAAAGCACAAGCCAGGCCATTGACCGCCTGAATGCCTGCACCGAAATATTGGTCAGGCCCCGCTTGCGGTTGCTGATGCGTTTTGAGATATCGCCAAACATCATCGAGAGCGTCATCAGGGCATAGAAGAACCAGGCATAGAGGTATTGAAATCGGTGGTATCCCTTCAGGGGGGCGCTAAAGGCAAACCTCAGGATTACCCGGCTGTTGATGTCCTCGTCCTTGCCATAAATGTTTGTAAACACGTGATGGAGCTTGTTGTGCTTAATTTTCCAGTTGTAGGCATCGGCGCCCAGCAGGTTCATTGTCAACCCCATCAGGCGGTTTATCTTATGGCTTTCAGAATACCCGTAATGATTGCCGTCGTGCATCACCGACATTCCCACTCCGGCAACGCCTATGCCCATCACCAGGTAAAGCACCAGCACGAGCCAATAAGGCATTGGCAGGCTGAGTATGAGGATAAAGGGAAGGATATAAAGCGATAGCATCACGATGGTCTTGACCACCATGGCCTTGTTGTGTTTTTTCGACAGGCCTGTTTGGGTAAAATATTCGTTGACGCGCTGGTGAAGCGTCTTCTTAAACTCATTGTCGCGCTGTCGGGCAAAGCTTACTACCTTTTCCATGGGACCGGATTAAAATGCCTTTGGCTTTTCCTTGCAGGGAAAAGGGCCGCAGGCTTAATGATCATATAAAATTACTACTTATTTGGAAGGCATAAAAATCCAATCAATAAAATAATTACAGACTCCCGGGCTTGGGCAGCATTTTCAGATATCCTGAAAGACAAAGAATCATGCTTATCCGATTATTTTAAATATTTTTTAAAAACACCCATCCGTTATTTCTTTATTTGGTCATACATTTGTTTGTTGATTTCCAGAAAACAAGAAAATGAATCATGAAAACACCTCAGAATCTGTCATCATTATAGGTGCAGGTTTTGCCGGTTTGGCAGCCGGGATTTATGCCCAAATGAACGGATATAAAACAGAGATCTTTGAGTTGCACGATCAGCCCGGAGGCCTGTGCACGGCCTGGAAACGGAAAGGCTATACTATAGATGCCTGCATCCACTGGCTGGTGGGCTCTTCGCCCCGGAGCGCGATCCACGATATGTGGGACGAGGTTGGCATTGCCCGGGAGCTTGACATCATCAACCTGGAGGAATACCTCCGGGTGAAAGGGACAGACGGACGCACGCTTATTTTTTATTCGGACCTCGACCGCCTGGAGCAAAGCCTGCTCGCTTTTTCGCCCCGGGATGAAAAACCCATCCGTGACTTCATCCGCGGGGTCAGGATGTGCTTCCCCTTTGAACAGCCCTCCAGGAACAGCCCTGCCCGAAAAAAACTGTCGGTGGGCCTCCGGCTGATGTGGACCTTGATGACAAAAGGCCCTGCCATGAAACGATGGCTTAATACAAGCGCAGCTGATTTTTCAGCCCGTTTTAAGGACCCCCTCTTGCGGGAAGCCTTTACGCAATTGTGGATCCCCGAGTTTTCAATGTTCTTTCTCCAGTTCACCTTTTCCTGGCTCCACAACAAGAATGCAGGCTATCCCCTTGGCGGATCAATGCCCATGTCGCGGGCCCTTGAGCGAAGGTACCTTGCGCTGGGAGGCAGCATTCATTATAAACAGCAGGTGGAAAAAATCCTCACCGCCGGTAACCGGGCCACGGGCATCCGTTTGACAAACGGCGAAGAACACCTTGCCGACAAAGTCATTTCGGCTGCCGATGGCTATACCACCCTGTACAAGATGCTGGAAGGGAAATTTGGCAAGGAGGAGACCTTCAGGCCCTATAAGGAATGGAAACCCTTCAGTGGCTTACTGGTGGTGGCCCTGGGAATCAAAAACCCGTTTGAAAATGAACCCAGGACTGTTTCAGGGATAGTGTTCAAGTTAAATGAGAAGGTAAGGGTGGCTGATGCCGATATTGAATGGCTGCCCGTTCATTACTACAACCACGACCCCTCAATGGCTCCTGAAGGAAAAACAATTCTGACGGTGATGCTTTCAAGCGACTACGATTTCTGGAAAGCCCTTGACGCAGAATCGTACAAAAAAGAGAAGGCAGACGCTGCACAAAAAATCATTGAAATCCTCGACCTGCACTATCCTGGGCTGGCATCACAACTGGAGATGGTTGATGTAGCTACACCCCTGACGTTTGAGCGCTATACAGGCAACTGGAAGGGCAGTTTTGAAGGTTGGATGCTCACCCCTTCCAATTCATCCTACGCCATGAAGAAGATGCCCCAGCAGATCCCCGGCCTTAATAACTGCTATATGTGCGGACAATGGGTGGAGCCGGGGGGAGGCCTGCCCACATCGGTCCTTTCAGGAAAACGCCTTGTAAAAATCCTTTGCAGATCGGACAGGAAAAAGTTCAAAGTCACTTGTTGACATCCAAACCACATTATCCCATGAAAACAATAAAATCCGCCGCGAACCGGAAGATCATCCGCTACATGACGGGAGGGCTGCTTGCATTCCTTGCTTTGAATGCTTTTGGTGGGGGCTATTACGCGATGGCAGGGGCAGATGGAGTCCCCCTTGAATTGCTCGAAGGAAGTCCTTTTAAAAGCTATTTCATCCCGGGGCTCTTTCTTTTTGTGGTTTTGGGAGGCAGTTTCCTGTTTGCCGCCATTGCCATGTTTGCCGGCCTAAGGACTGCCCCCAGGGCTTCCTTCTTCGCTGCCCTGCTGGTGCTGCTTTGGCTGATCGTCCAGGTGTCCATCATTGGCTTTATCTCGTGGATGCAGCCGGTGACAGCAGCACTTGCCCTAATTATCCTGCTGCTGACCCGGATCCGGACCGGGAAAACCGCGGGTGCTGCGCTCCAACAACCATAGGAACGCAAGCTTTTAAGTGTTAAAATAAAAAAGCCCGTGGAACATGCTGTTCAGGCATTGTCCACGGGCTGTTTTCTAAAATCAGAGACCGGTCTTTACCCCTAAAGGGAAAAAGTATTGGATTATTGTTTAATATTGCTTCTCAACGTTCATGACGAAGGCACGGATGCCCACTTCCTTGTTCACCTCATCCAGCTTACGTATGGCTTCCAGGAGGGGATCGACTTTTTCATCGGGGATGATTGTCAGGGCAGAGGAATTGAGCTCAGGCCAGGTATGGGTTCCCATGCGGGGTTCACCAGACTCGGAGCCGCGTCCGCTTACTTCATTCCACCAGCTAAACCCCCTGATTTCTAAACGGTCGAAGATAAACGCTACCCTTTCGCTGTGGGCCTGGTTGAACATGATCATTACTGCTTTCATAGAACTTAATCGTTATGTTCGTTTAAAAATGTAAACTTCTCCCTGACCTTACGCATCTTGTCACGTTCACCCCTGCGGGAGAAAATGCCGTATACCACGGGTACCAACACCATGGTAACAATGGTGGAGAACACCAGGCCGCCGATCAGTGAGATTCCCATGGGGCTCCATATCTCCGAACCTTCGCCACGGCTCAGCGCCATGGGCACCATAGCCAGGATTGTGGTAAATGCCGTCATCAATACGGGACGCAGACGCAGACGGCCTGAAACGGCAATGGCTTCGTTCAGCGCATAGCCACGGTCACGCATCAGGTTGATATAGTCAACCAGCACGATCCCGTTCTTAACAACGATCCCGATAAGCAATACGGCACCCAAACCGGCAATCACACTAAGGGTGGTGTTGGTGATGAGCAGGGCCAGGATAACCCCTGTGAACGAGAAGGGGATGGAGAACATAATCACAAAGGGCATCACAAAGGATTCGAACTGCGAGGCCATCACCAGGAAAACCAGGATTAGGCTGATGAGCAGCAGCAAGCCAAGGTCCATGAATGAGTCCATCATTTCCTCGTAAGCCCCTCCAACATTGATAATGATACCCTGGGGAACGTCAGCCCGGGCCACAACGGCATTGATTTCCTGGGCCAGGTCTCCCAGGGCAACGCCTGAAGGAACTGCCGAAACGGTAACCACCCTTTCCCTGCGTTTGCGTTCGATGTTTGGCGGATTCCAGTATTCCTGAACCTCTCCGATCTCTCCCAGTTTCACTCTAGTACCCATAGGGCTTGTGATGGAGAACGATTCAAGGTCGGAGATGGAACTCCTGAACTCTTCACCAAACCGGACCACAATATCATACTCCTCCCCTTCTTCCCGGAAGATGGAGGCGGTCATACCTGCCACACGATTACGCAGGGCGGCCGACACCATTGCAGTGTTGAGGCCGCTCTCAGCCATTTTTTTGCGGTCAAGCACCACCTGCAGCTCGGGGCGGTCGTCTTTACGGCTGACCTTCACATCGGAAGCGCCGGGGATGGCTTCTATCTTTTCACTGAGTTCGTTGGCAAGCCGGCTGGTCACTTCAAAATCGTAACCAAAGATCTCTACATCCACAGAAGTGCCACCCATATTCATCCCACCCGTTGAGACGGTATATTCAACCACCTCGGGGATCTGGTTGAGTTGATCCCTGAAGTCATCCGCAATCGCCCATACCGAGCGCTCGCGTTCATCCCGGGGAGACAGACGCATCATCACGCTGATGGTGTTGGAGCCCGACTGGCCGAACAGGCCTGCCATACCCCCTTCATCATCCGAACCCGCCATCATGGCATGGATCTCGGCTTCAGGATATCGCTCCCCTATGATGCCTTCAATACGGTCGGCAACCTTTATGGTTTCCTCCACACGCAGGCCCGTGGTCAGCTCTATTTCTACGGAAACCTGCGCCTCATCCGATTCAGGGATAAATTCAGAGCTCACAAAACGGGCCAGGAACAGAGACCCTACAAAAATGACAAGCGCCAGGATCAATACAAGCTTTTTATGCAGCAGGGCAAACCTGAGCGTTTTCTCATAAAAATCCTCAACCCATGTCAGGAAGGGTTCAACCACTTTCTCGTGTGAGAAAGGCAGCGGCACCCTTCTTTTGGTTTTCAGGCCAAGAAGTTTGGAAGCCAGCATCGGCGTAAGCGTGATGGCAGCCAGGGTTGAGGTGGTCACCGTAATACTTACGATCCATCCCAGCTGCTTAAACAATACGCCTGTCATGCCACCCACCAGGGTAAGGGGAAAGAATACCGCCACGATCACAAGGGTGGTGATGATTACCGACAGCCACACCTCGTTGGTGGCGTATATGGCTGCCTCGCGCGGACTGGTACCCCGTTCAATGTGCCTGGTGATGTTCTCAAGTACCACGATGGCATCGTCGACCACCATACCCAAGGCTATAGAAAGTGAGGCAAGGGATATGATGTTTAATGACCCTCCCGTGGCAAAGAGGTATATGAAGGAAACGATAAGGGAAATCGGGATGGTAAGGACCACTATAAATGTAGCCCTCCATTTCCCGAGGAAAAACAAGACTACGACCACCACAAAGAAAAGGGCCCAAAGCATGGTTTGGGTGAGGTTCGTCACCGAGTCGCTGATAAACTCGGAGGAGTCCATCACCTCCAGCACCTCCACATCAGGAGGCAGGTTTTTCTTCAGATTTTCAATGGTTTTTCTCACTTGGTCGGCCACTTTTACCGTATTCGCTCCCGACTGCTTCATGACCATCATTCGCACGCCCTGGCTGCCTTGAATCCTCGATTCAAGCATCAGGTCCTTGGTGGTATCACGAACCACGGCAACATCTTTAAGCAAGACAACACCGCCCTGGAAACTGCCTACCACGAGGTTCTCCAGCTCCTGGCTCTCCCTCACTTCACCCTCTACCCTTAGCTGGTAGTCCATCTTGCCCATCTTGATATTTCCCGAGGGCATGTCCAGGTTTTCCGCCTGTATGATGTTGCCGATTTGTTCTATGGTCAGGTTATAGGCATCCAGTTTTACAGGGTCGGCTTCCACATATATCCTTCGCTGGGGCGTACCGATGACCATCACCGACCCAATGCCGTCGATGCGGTTCAGGGGGTTTACTACCGCCTCCTCCAGGATTTGTTCCAGCCCCAGATAGCTGTCGCCTGCCTTAAAAGCATAGACCGCGATAGGCATCATGCTTAAGTCGAATTTAAAGATGGTGGGACGGCTCACCCCATCGGGCAGGTAATCGTACATCAGGTCAATGGCATCCCTGATCCCATTGGATGCCTCATTAAGATCTGACTCCCATTCAAATTCAAGAAAAATCACCGAGAGGTTATCACTCGAGGTAGAGGTGATTTCCTTCAGGTTGTCGATACTGTTGAAGGCATCCTCCATGGGCCGTGTGATGTTGACCTCGATATCGCTGGCATTCGCTCCCGGATAACTGGTAATGACCGAAATATAGGGCGGGTCCATCTCGGGAAACAGGTCAACCGGCAGGTAGATCAGCGAATAGATACCCAGCACAATCACCCCAATGAAAACCATTAAGGTGGTGATGGGCTTGTTGACTGCGGTTTTGTATATACTCATTGTACAATAATATTAGATGCAAAAACAAATATCAACCCGGGACATTACGGCTGCACTGTAACGGCAACGCCGTCCACCAACCTCGCCTGCCCGGCCACGATGACCTTGTCGCCGGGTTTAAGATCATCCGAGATAAGCTCCACCATATCGTCAAAACGTTCGCCAAGTTCCACAGACACCCGCTTTGCCTTTCCATTCTCTTCCAGGAAGACGTAGCGCTCATTCGAGCCTTGAAGCTTCAGGATGGCCAGCGCAGGCACAAGGAAGACATCCACCTGGTCGAAGTCGAGGCTGGCACGGGCAAACATCCCCGGACGCAGTTTCTCCCGGGAATTGGGCACTGCGAGCTCCGCCTTGAAGGTGCGTGTGGCCGCATCAATCGTGGGATAAACCATAGACACGGTACCCGTAAACACTTCGCCGGGGTATACATCCGTGCTGATCTTAACTTCCATTCCTCGTTTGACATTGGGATAATAGCGTTCGGCAATATTCACGATGGCCTTGAGCCTGCTGGTCTGCACCAACGAAAGGATGGCGGCCTTGCCTGCCTGGGTATTCGGGGCGCCCGAATACATCTCCCCATTTTCGAAATATTTCCCTGAGACCGATCCGGCAAAAGGCGCCACCAGACGGGTGTTTTCGCGCAGGAAGGTGACATTGCTTTTCGCCAGGTCATATTGTGTCTTAACCTGATCGTACTGCTGCTGTGAGATGCTGCCGGCCTTTCGCAGGGTATCCAGTCGGCGGAAGTCCAATTCAAGGCTTGCCAACTGGATCTCGGCTTGCTTGAGTTGGGTCTGATCCATCTGCACCAGCAACTGCCCCTGGTTAAAACCTTGTCCTGCTTCCACAAAGATACGCTCAATGCGCCCCGGAGAGGCCGAGGCTAAATGTACTTCCCTGAAGGCCTGAAGATGAGCTGTATAATTGGCCGATCGTGATACCTCACGAAAAGCAAGCTCCTGTACCCTGACCATTTCAACCCGCCCGGAGAGGTCTTCCTGGGTGGCTGCCTGGTCCTGTTTCTTGGAACTGCAACCGCCAAGCATTATTCCTGGAATTAAGGCGATAAGGCTGAGCCTGATGATGTTATTGATTTTCATTTTCAAAAGGTTATGAAGGTTAAGTCGTATATGTTCAGTTAAAGAAATTCTGTAGTTTAAAAACCGTTGAGCAATTTGTTCAGGGCAAGGCTTGCTTCAAGCAGTTGCAGCACGGCATTGATGTAGCTGCCCTCGGCCTGAAGGTAATTGCCGTTGGCGGTGATCAGGTCGAGGCTCGAGACCATCCCCTGCTCATATTTGTTGTTGAGGTTCTGGTTCACCCTGCGTGCCACTTCCAGGTTTGCCTGCTCGCTCTCATATTGCTCGATGGCGGTATTCAGGTTGAACCTGAGTTGCTTTTCCTGGATCAGCAACTGCTCGGCCACCAGTTCTTTCTGGTTGAGGGCCACTTCATGGTTGATGCGTGCCTGGTCAACACGAGCCTTCCTCAGCCCGCTCGAGAAAATGGGGATTTCAAGGTTCACCCCGATGACGTGTTTGGGCTGAATGTCAAACTCGGGTTTTAAAAGCTTCTCGGTATAATTGTAGAACCCCGCCAGGGTAGGCAGGTATGCGGCCCTTTCCATATTGACCTGTTTCTCGGCCATCCCGGTTTGCAGCTCCAGCAACCTGAAGTCCACGTTGTCACGCAACGAAAACGTACGTGCCATCTGGGCAGTGAGATCGGTGCCCCTTGCCAGAGATTCCAGCTTGTCGGTAAGTTCAATTTCGACTTCAGCACTTAAGCCCATCTGCAGCCTGAGCATGTTGTAAGCCAGTTCCTGTTGCCGCTCTGTCGACCTGAGGGTATTGCTCAGCATGGCCACCTGCACGGCCAGCTGGTCGTAATCAAGCTCTTCTGCTACACCCGCAT
The DNA here is from genome assembly GCA_012521995.1 of Bacteroidales bacterium. Taxonomy (GTDB): domain Bacteria; phylum Bacteroidota; class Bacteroidia; order Bacteroidales; family UBA7960; genus UBA7960. The sequence continues at coordinate 54,641 of JAAYLH010000045.1, forward strand.
ACACCATGGCACGGGTCTTCTGAAGGATGTCGCGCATGTTTTCGAGGTTGGCCTCCACCAGTTCTTTCGACCGGCCCGAGATCAGGGCCAGGTAATAAGCCTGGGATACCTGCTGTATGATGTCGAGCTCTGTCTTCTCACGGCTGGCTTCAGCCACCTCCTGATAGAGCTTGGCCATTTGTATGCCTACAATATAGCTTCCGCTAAACACCAACTGCCCCAACGACAGGCTCAGATTGCTTGTGGGATTGAACTCAATTTCAAATCCCGGCATCATACCCAGCGAAGCTTTAGAGCCAAAGAAGTTCGAGTAATCAACCGCCGCATTGATCTGTGGAAGCCCGTTGGCAATGGTTTCCTTCAGGCGGGCCTGGGCCTCACGGGTGCTGAGCTCGGCATTGGCCATGTTCTTATTGTATTCAAGCGCGTGCTGGCGGGCGCCCTCCAGGCTGAAACGCAAGGGCTCCTGGGCAAGAACCTTGCCCCCAAATACTAGCATGGCAAGAACAATGAAACATAATGTTGTGAAAAAATTCCTGATCATTTTCTTCTTATTTTAATTTTAGTGCCTGAGTCTTTTTTATGAGCTGCAAAATTACTTTAATTTATTCAAAATTAGGCATTCATCATGCTGAAACGGACAAATTTCCATGCAAAAATTCAATGCTCTCAATGCCCGCTTAACCAGTTCAGGTATTCGGTCACCTTGGTTTTGCTGATGGTGATCTTTTCCTCAAAGGGGACAACCAGGTTCACCGCCAGCTTACGGGCGAAATACTGCGAAGAATCCTTTATGGCCCTGCGGTTGACAAGGAATTGCCTGTTTGCCCTGAAGAAACTCCCGGGCGACAAACGCTCCATCTCCTCCAGACTCTTGTTGAGCTTGTATTCCCTGCGATCAAAAGTCAGTATATGGGTCACATCCTCCTTGATAAAAAACAAGGCGATGTCCTCAAGTTTTACCGCCACGATGCGGTCGCCCTGATACACAAGCACTGAGCTGGTGTTCTTGCGTTCGTTCAGCATTTCGATGATGGCCTGGTAAGAAGGCAACTCAGGGCTCATTGTTTCCTTCAGCTCCCTGAATTTCGCCAGGGCCTCAGCTACAGTACGTGCATTGAAAGGCTTCAGCATATAATGGATGCTGTTCACCTTAAAAGCCCTCAAGGCATATTCGTCATAAGCCGTGCAAAACACCACAGGGATATGGATGTCCACTTGCCGGAATATCTCGAAGCTCAGCCCGTCGCCCAGTTGTATGTCGGCAAAGATCAGATCAAGCTTCACCTGCTTCCCACGGAAATACGACACGGCTTCCCTGACGGATTTCAGTATCCCCAGGATCTCTACCCCGGCATCCACCTGTTCGATGGTGCGGGCCAGATCCTGGGCAGTGTGCAACTCATCCTCAATGATCAATATCTTCATCTGTCAGCACTTTTACCTTTACCGTAAATTGCTCTTCCGTTTCCTCCACCACGATGCGGTCGCCCGTAAGAATGCGGTAGCGATCCGACAGGTTCGCCAGTCCCAGCTTGGTGGTCTGTTCCGACGACAGCTTCTTCTGGATGTTGTTCGAAACACTCAGCCAACCCTGACGGCACTCCACAACAATGTGCAGGGGCATATCCTCTGTCAGGACATTGTGCTTGATGGCATTTTCGAGCAGCACCTGCAGTGAAAAACCCGGGACATATCCGCTAACAAGCCTGCCCTCAGGAATATGAAACGCAAAATGCAGCGCTTCCCCGAAACGGATCTTCTGCATCTCTATATAGTCGAGGCATAGCTTGTATTCGTCGGAAAGCTTCACCACATTGGCCTCGTTGGCCGAAATGGAAACACGTAAAAAGTCAGAAAGTTTAATGATATATTCCTCAGCAAGCCCCGGATTCTTGTTGATCAACGACTTCAGCACACTCATCGAATTGAACAGGAAATGGGGATGGATATGCTGACGCAACTGCTGATTGATGGCCTCTGCATGTTCAATGCGCAGGCGGGCGTTCTCCAGCTCAATCTTTGCTTTTTTCTCCCTGAGCATCACCAGCTCGAGAATAAACACAACGAATAGGTTGATAAAAACCGTCGAAAACAAAGGCCTTATAATGCTTACCTTTTGGGGTGCCTCTATGCCGGTATCCATCCTGATCCTTACTGCCAGCGGGAGTGAATGGAAAACCTCCACCAGCAGGCCGGCAATGACTGCAGTCAGGACAAAACTCAGCAGGAAACGGGTCCAGTAATAGCGCCTGCCTATCTTTTGCTGTTCATAAAAATAAACCAGCGCAATGTTTATCTGCCACATCACCAGCACGGTGACAAACAGGCTCATGATGAAAAACACGAAAAATTCGGCGGAAAACACCCGCTGAACCGTAAAAAATGGCGTCACCGACACCACCGCCATCAGCAGTGAGGTGAACAGGGATATGCGTAAAAGCCGCCTGAGCAGGTTATCGGTCTTAAACATGGCGCAAAGGTACTGCTAAAAAAATGCCGGAGAATTCATTCTCCGTCTGAAATGACAAAGTCCCGCCCGAAATGGACTAATTCCTTTCTAAAACGGAAAAACAGATATGAAAACCCGCAAAGAAGCCGGGGAAGGGCCCGTATAGCACAAGCTCAGGACAGAATCATCATGGCTCAAATTCAACAAGACCTTTATTTATGGCAAACTTCATGAGCCCCACTATGGTCTTGGTCTTGGTTTTGATGAAGATACTCCTTCTATGGGCTTCCACAGTTCGTTCGCTTATAAAGAGTTTATCTGCAATCTGAGCGTTGCTGTACTCCCTGGCCATCAGCTGCAAAACTTCCAGCTCTCTTGAAGACAACAGGCTTTTTGACTCTTCTTTGGAATCTGAAAGATCAATGGAGCTATTAAGATTATCCATCAAAATTTGTTGCGTATAAGCACACAAGTAGCGCTCGCCCCTGTGCACTGCCCTGACAGCCTCAATCACCTCGTGAAGCTTTGTCCGTTTCACAACATACCCTGAGGCACCTGCTTCAACCATTTTTGTAATGATCGAGATATCGTCATACATAGTCAGGGCAACGACTTTCACTTCCGGATGCAATTCCTTAATGCTTTTTGTGGCATCAATTCCTGAACCTCCGGGCATATTAATATCCATGAGTACCACATCAATGGAATTCATCTCAAGAAGATCCAGGGTCTCGGCAAAAGAGTTCGCCCCTTCAACAAATTGAATATCCTGCTCTCCTTCTAACAGGGACTTCAATCCCTCTATCATTATTTGATGATCGTCAACAATCAATACTTTAATGGGTTCCATAATGCATAAACAATTATTCCAATGGGATTAAAATACTAATAATGGTGCCCCTTTGTGGATTTGAATCAATGAACAGGTTGCCTTTGAGGTTTTCAATCCTTGACTTCATATTTGATAAGCCGTTTCCGCGATCCGAAATCTCATTGACATCAAAACCGCTGCCATTATCTTCGGCCATCAGGGTGATTTCATTGTTCCCCTTGACAATTTGCACATAAAGGTCGCTGGCTTTTGAGTGTTTAATCGTGTTATTCACGATTTCCTGAATGGTCCGAAACAGCGTGTTTTCTATCAGCTTATCAAGCTTCCCGTTCAGGCCAAAAGTTTTATACGTCATTCTCAAATTTGGGCTTTGATTCACCCGGTCAGAAATACTCTTCAGGGCACCCTGAAGCCCCCTTTCTGACAATAGAGATGGCGCTAAGTTATGGGAAATGGTCCGAACTTCAATGAAGGCATCGTCAATGGTCTTCATCAAAGTTTCAAGCAATTCCTTCCTTTTGTTTTCCTCGAAATCGTGGTTTCGTTTATGCAACACACTTGCGTGGATTCCTGCAAGCGAAAGCAAATGGCCAAGGCTGTCGTGCAGCTCCTGGCCAATTCTTTTACGCTCCTGGATCTCAGCCACCAGGGCCGCATGGGCTTTTTTCTTATTCAACTCAATGATGGTCTTCTGAAACTTCACCTCTTGCTTGTGCCGTAAGTTTACATAAATCAAATACAAGCCCACCAAAAGCAGCACAAATATCAAAAAAGAGAACCCCAAAAGGTAATTCTTCTTACTGATGACCAGCTCCTTCTTTTCTATTTCAAGCTCCTGCATCTTATTCAAATTATTGAGGTAGTTCAGCTCAATATCATAGACCTGATGAATGGTCGTTTGGTTAACGATCTCTTGTTGGGCATTGATATATTCCTTATGGTGAAACAAGCTTTTTTCAAAATCACCCCTTCGCTCATAAATCTGAGAAAATAAAAAATGGGCTCCGTTTTTCAGGCTCAAATTATCCTGCTCATCGGCCATCTTCATTACATTTTGGGTCACCACAAGTGATTCTTCTATTCGCCCCGAGTTAAGGAGTACTTCGGCAATGCCCATTTCAGAGATGGCCAGCTGAAACTCAAAACTGGTTGACCGGGCAATTTCACTGCTCAGGGCATACGCTTCCAATGCCTTGTCCGGATCGTTAAGCTCAGAATAGACTTTCCCCTTGATCTGATATGAGATGCACAAACCATAGGTGTTATTTATCTTTTGGGAGAGCTGCAATGCCTCGTCCAAATGTTCGAGTGCTTCTTTGGCCTTCTCCTGTGATAGCTTGCAAAGTGCAGCATTGTTCAAAACCGAAACGATAAGAATGCTATCCAGGGCTTCTCCTTTATATTCAAGGGCTTCATTAAAATACCCCATCGCTTTTTCGCAATTGTTCAAATGGAGGTATACAAGGCCAATATTGTTTAATGCCCCTATCTTCTTCCCGTAGTTTTGGGCCAAATCATAAAAATCCAATGCTTCAACAAAATGCAAATAAGCCGATTTTATGTCTCCAATTTCTCTGTATACCACCCCAATATTATTATTGATGTTGGCTATTTCAAAATAATTTTCAACATCCTTTGCGCGCAACAATGCATCATTATAGTACTTAAGGCCTTCAGAATAATTTGCCTCCAGAACATATGAGGATCCCAAAGCCTTCAGAAGGGAGATCTTCATCAAAACCTTGGCTTCACTCAGGGTATCAAGAATTTGTATCGCTTCTTGCCTGGAGCTCAGAGGGTTTTCATATAAGATTTTATGAATGTCTTCTACTATGCTTTCCTCATACGCTGTCAGTGAAAGTTGCAAATGCTTATCTTGCGGTCTGTGACAGGATGACAAGAGGGCCAATAAAACAATGGACAAGATGACCCCGCCCATAAAATCAAATATCCGGTGATGCGAATTTATGGGAAATGAGAAAATATTTTCCTTAAACCATTGCATAATTATGATGTCTGATGTTTGGTTCAATGTTCTGCGAAATTAAGTCTTATAATGTTTTGGCCTTAAGTTTTCTGCTGAAAATGACCAAAATAGGTAGCAACAACAAGGGCTATTGTTGCTGGCACTTAATGAAAACAATTCCTAAAAATAGCGTCATTCACCAATTGCGGTAAAAAAACAAATCCCCTTACTTTGTAACCCTAAACCTAAACCGGAAAATAATGAAAAAAACTGTTCTATATTTCTTTGCATTCTTTTTCTTATGCGTTGGAACATTTGATTCCTTTGCTGCCCGGACAGCGTTTTTCCAAAACAACGCCCGGCATTCCGGATTCAGGGTAAGAGAGGCAAATCTTTGGGCTTATTCTGATTTATTTGAATTCAACACAAAACAAGGAAACTTTTTTGGGCTTTCTGACTTATTTACATTTGACACCCAAAGCGAATCCTTTTTTGGTTTTTCCGGTTTATTCACCTTTAACACCGCGCTCAACCAAATCACCGGCACTTCGCAACCCTTTGTTTTCAACACCCGGGTACAAGAAATAACAGGGTATTCAGAATTATTCTCTTTTAACACACTAAGCAACACCATCATTGGATACTCAGAAGCTTTTGTGTTCAACACCCTTGAACCTGCCATCACAGGGCACTCAGGCTTGTTTACCTTTAACACCACCTCAAATGAAATCATTGGCATCTCCGAACCTTTTGTGTTTAACACCCTCGCACAGCCTGAATATTTTGAAGTAACGGTCCAAATCCATCCTGAAGGCGCGGGACAGGTCACCGGGACCGGAACCTTTCTTCCCGGAGCGGAAGTGACGCTGGTGGCGTATCCAAATGAGGATTATGTTTTTGAATCATGGTCGGATGGCTCTGGGGAAGAATTATCTGATCAAGCAACCTACGTGTTTATTATGCCCGAAACCGATGTGGCCCTTTCAGCCAATTTCTTTACCGACGTCTCCGTAGCCGATTTAAACACCAATACGATTCGCATCTTCCCAAACCCTGCCGGGGAAAGGATTTTTATTGAGTCAGAAAGAATGATTCAAAGGATCCTGGTTTTTGATGCCTCGGGCAGGCTATTGGAAAACATTAAAGTGCAAGACTATCAGACTGAGCTACTTACTGCCCATTACAGGGAAGGCACTTATATAATCCGGGTTCACAGTGACCTGGGTGTCCTTACAAGGCAAATTATTATTGTTAAATAACACCCGTCTCAAATCGCTGACAAACAAAAACCATCTTAAATTCAAACTAAATCACCATGAAAAAACTCACAACACTTTTTGCGATCCTGTTTTTAAGTTTCCTCTCTTTTGGACAGGTAGGTTCCATAGAAAACATTGACGTGGAGCAGCGTACCGATGGCTCCGGAATTGTTGACATATACTTTGACCTGCTTCACTCCGGCACAGCAAACTACAACATCAGCCTTGAGGCAAGTTTTGATGGCGGAAGTACATTCTCCCCCGTGGCACCTGAATACCTCTCCGGGGATTTGGTGGAGGTGGCTCCCGGCACAGGTTTTCAAATCATTTGGGACGGGCTGGCCAGCCACCCCGATATATTCACTGAAGAAGCAATGGTGAAGATTATCGCCAACAAAGTGGAAGCCACCGTAACCGATGTTGAAGGCAATGTTTACCCCTATGTGGTGATTGGAACGCAAACCTGGATGGCCAAGAACCTGCAAACCACAAAATACAACAACGGTGATGATATCACCACAGGTCTGGCGAACGAAGCCTGGCAGAATACAACATCAGGGGCCTATTCCGTTTTTCCACACACCGGCGATAGTTGGGGCAACCCCATAGAGGGCATTGATTCCGATGGGGAAATGATCAACGCCTATGGCATCCTTTATAACTGGTATGCTGTTGTGGATGAAAGAGGGGTCTGCCCAACAGGTTGGCGAATCCCTACCCTGGAAGACTATGAAGCACTTCGTGACTTTGCCATTGGAGAAGGTTATCCAAATGAATGGAACTCCGTCGAAGGAGTCGCCGATGCCCTGCGTTCCACAAGCGTGGCCCCTGACCCCCATCCACGATGGGACGCTTATGAATGGGAAGACTATAACCACCTCGATGTGTATGGCTTCAATGCCCTCCCCTCCGGTTACAGAACAGGAAACGGTGATTATTATTCCCTTGGACAACACGTTTATTGGTGGACTACTTCCTTGTTCTCAGAGGATAATGCATGGACCTTCAGGGTGGAATACAGCAGTGGAGACTTCAGCGGAAACCCCACACAACAAACAATGGGTTATTCTGTTCGTTGCATCAAAGATGAATAGTCCATACCCGGTCTAAAGCAACCATAAACAATAGAGGCCTGTGCAGTCCGTTTTCTGCATAGGCCTTTAACAAAACAGCAAACCTTAGCCAATTGCCATTTAAGGATCTTTTTCCTCCAAATACTTTCTTGAAACAACCCATTATGAAACGAATAATCCTCCTGTTTGGTTTCTTTACCTTCCTTATCCTTGCAAATGCCCAATCCCCCTTCCCTGAAACCGAAGGGAGAAGATCAGCCCTTCCTGAAGGCGCAATCAAACAGGAACCTCAAACATGGAAAAGCATGGATCGTGCACCGGTAAATAAGCGGGATTTTTTGCCTGGGTTTTCTCAGCCCGTCTTTAAAACCGGTCAAAACGCTTATGCCTGGAACACTTTTCCCGGTTCTTCAGGAGTCCCTACGGGCCCCGTTGCCATTAACTTATCAGCCGGAACCATCACATCCATCCTGGAAATCAACGCCCAGATGATCTGGATGATCGGTGCCGACTTTGTCGATGATGACTGGTATGCCATTGCCTACCATCCTGACAATTCCGGTTTGTTTATTATCGATGAATATACAGGAGAAGCCATCTTGGCCGGCTCTATGGGCTACAGCATGACCGGCCTGGCCTGGGACCCCACCGCCGATGTTTTGTATGCCTCAGGGATTATTGAGGAAAGCAGCTATCTCTTTACTGTGGATTTGCAATCAGGAAGTGCCTCCCCAATAGGCCTGATTACCGATGGAACCATTATTGGCATTGCAGCCGACGCCAATGGGAATATTTTTGGAATAAACCTGAATGACGGAGGTTTGTACGACATCAACCCCAAAAATGGCCATGGGACCCTTATTGGTTTATTGGGCCTGGAGATTAATTATGCCCAGGATATTGCCTGCGACCGTACAAACAACCTGCTCTATGGAACCCTCTATGAAGCGACAGAAGAAATTGGTGGGTTCTATCAAATAAACACCGAAACGGGTGAGGCGACCCTTATTCACCAGTTCATAGCAGAACTGGCCGGTTTTGCAATTCCCTATTCCCTTGCAGGAAATCAGGCCCCTGCCGCTATTGATGATATTACAGCATTGGCTGGATCCATGGGACAATTGGAAGCCAACATTCAATGGACAAACCCCTCTGCAACTTATGGTGGTTATCCCTTGGACCAGCTCAATTCTGTAGTTTTAGAACGCGATGGCGAGCCCATTCACACAATCAACAACCCGCAAATCGGAGCGCCGGCAAGCTACCTCGACCAAGACATCGCAGAACCCGGCATTTACACCTACCTGGTTTATGGCATCAACGAAGCAGGCGCCGGCCCTAAAAAGGCTTATTCTGTCTATATCGGCCTGGATGTCCCTGCAGCTCCTGAGCTGCTTACCTTAACCGCAGTGGGCAATGATGGCCTCATCTCCTGGGATCCTCCTGAGCAAGGCCTCCATGGTGGTTATTGTGGCACCAACATCAGCTATTCAATCACACGGTTCCCCGACAATGTTCTGCTTATTGAAGACCTGACCGACACAGAATTCCTCGACACCACCGTCCCTGAAATGGGCAATTACTTCTATTCAGTGACAGCAGCAAACGAGATGGGAGCCGGTGGTTTCGCCACGTCTGATTATGCTTTGCTGGCCTCAGGCAACGTCATCTTTTATGAACCTTTTCAATATCCTGCCGGCCAGCTGCCCCCGGGCTGGACCCTCAATGGCACGCAACACACCTGGACCCTTACTGAGAGCCAAATGGCAGGAGGCAACCCTCCTGAGCTTTGCCTCAGCTATTCAATGGCTATGGGAAACAGCCGCCTGGTTAGCAGCCCTATTCCTACAAATGGTCATCAGTACCTTAACCTCAGCTTTAAACAATACCTCATCAATTACGAAGCCATCAACAATGAAAATATTGGTTTTGATGTTTCCTTCGATGGGGGCACTAGCTGGGAGCAGATTTGGGCCATGGACCTGGGCATTGCAAACATCCATCAGGATGAATACAGTTATTCCATAACCGTCCCCCAGGAGGCTGAACAGTTTCAACTGGCGATCCGTTTTGATGGCCTTTCCTATGTGATCAACCTGTGGCTTATTGATGACATCATCATCAAGCCTGCCCCGGAAAATGACCTCCTTGCCCTTTCCCTTTCGGGAAATACAACCCCTGTTATTGGAACTGAATCGGTGTACACCTTCGATCTTACCAATGCCGGCAGCCTTTCCCAAAATGATTATTCGGTAAACCTTGTATCCGGCGACGGCAGCATCCTGGCTTCCCTCGATGGAGATCCCATTGCTTTCGGCGAGCGGATCTCCTATCAAATCCCCTGGACCCCAACGGACGATACAAAAGAAAATCTTAGCATCTTTGGGTCCATTGTGTTTGATGACGATGATCATCAGGAAAACAATCAAACCGAAGGCCTCCAACTTACAATTCAGGCTGCTGACATTATCATTGTCAGCATAGGCAATGAATCGGAACCGCTTAAGTTTCAACCCTATAACTTTTTTAACTACCACAGCCTGACCCAAAACCTTTATTATCCTGAAGAGATTGGCCTGAATGGCGGTATCATCAGCGGCATTAAATATGTCAGCTATTTTGATGAACAAACCGATGATGTTCCCCTTCAAATCTGGATTGGGGAAACCGATGCCGGCGACCTGTCTGAAGGCTGGGTCGAACCCTCCATAATGAGCAGGGTCTTCGATGGCCTGATGAGTTTTCAAAAAGGTGAAAATGAGCTGTTCATACAATTCTCCGAGCCCTACCTTTATGGCGGCGAAAACCTGGTGATTTATTCCCACAAAACCTATGATGAATATCACCTGTTAGGCCGGGCATTCTACAATTCAAGGACACCCGGAGTTTGGCGATCCCGGATTGCTGAAAATGACGATGAAGGGTTTAACCCCGACAACCTCCCTCCTTACAGCTACAACAGTGAATACCATCCAAACATCTCTTTCCTTTTTTCAACTTCCGAGATGGGAAGCCTTGAAGGGATGATCACTTCAAACGGTGAACCCCTGTCAGAGGTAACTGTACAGATCGCTGATTTCAGCATCAGCACCACATCTGATCAAAACGGATACTACGCATTCCCAATGATTCAGGCCGGGACTTATGAGCTGATCTTTTCAAAACACGGATACTTCGACTTCATAGTCGAGGATGTGGTGGTGGAAGAATTTGAATCCACCACGGTCAATGCCTCATTGGAAGCCATCCCCTTGGTCACAATAACCGGAAAGGTAGCCGGAATGGACAATCCTGAAAATGGAATAAGCGGGGCTTTTGTATCATTAAAAGGATATGAAGACTATGCGGTAAGCTCAGCCGACGACGGGCATTTCCTGATCCATGATGTCTTTGCTCAAAACACCTATACTATCAAAATCCTTGCACAGGGCTACGCCTCTGTCGTTCAAAGCATTGTGGTTGAAGAGAGCGACCTGAACACCGGCACATTCATCCTACAGCCCATTGCTTTCCCTGTTAGCAATGTAACGGCAGAATTGCTCCCGGGCGGCGTGAAAGTACAATGGACACCGCCTGCCGGCGAATCCCTGCTGAAACTGTTTCAACACGACGGAGCGCTCCCTGAAATCCCCGATGCATTATACCAGTACCACGACTTAATGTATGGTACCGTTTTCGACCTTTCCGACTTCCCCGATGCCCGCTTGAGTCACCTCGACTTCCATCATTTGCAATGGGGCGCCCCCATGGATTCATACCAATATATGATCCACCTGGTCGACTTTGAAAATTATGCAATCCTGGCATCCTATGGCCCTTTCTCTACCCAAAACAACGACGACTGGGAGTCAGAGATCCTTCCGGGTGACTTCGACGCCTCAGGAGTCAATTTACTGGGGGTCTTTATCCAAGCTCAGGGCGGCAGTCCTTCTGATGCCTATCCCTGTTTAACGGCTGACGGTACCCCGGATGGCTTTTCCGTCCTTGCCCCTGTCAACGACCCGGCTGCCTTTGAGCTGACCGGTGACATCGGTGATTTCCTCATCAACCTGTGGATATATTCAGGTTACGGCCTCAAGGAACCGCTTAAGGCCAAAACCTTTTATGCAAATAACTCAAGCCTCCTGAAATCCAGACGGGGCACAAGCTTATCCGGCCATATAGCCTCCTTGTCCCAGCAGTTTGAAAAGTTAAACCGGACAGACAAAGCTGTTCAAAACTATTGGGTGTACCGGTTGAAACCAGAAGCCCTTGATGAGGCCGGTCAATGGCAGGAATTGACAAACAGCACGGCCGACACCCTGTTCTTCGACCCCGCCTGGAATGGCCTCGAGCCTTCACTCTGGCAATATGCCGTCGTGGCTGAATATGCAGCCGAGGCCTTTTCACAGCCGGCATTCTCCAATGCCTTGGAAAAAACAGGCGGCCATCAGATCACCTTCAGGGTGAATATGGAAAACGTCGAAGGGTTCAACCCCGACAACGACAAAGTGTTCATGGCGGGAATTTTCAACTGGGATACCCCGGGCGATGATCCCCTCAACCAGCAGATGCAGCCCTCCGATGACAACCCGGTGATCTTCACAAAATCCCTGTGGCTGGAAGAAGACGGCTACGAATACAAATATTTCCTGAACCCCGGCTGGGACGGCGCTGAATGGACATCCGAAAACAACCGCTCATTGACGGTATCAGGCCCGCAAATAATCAATGATGTCTTTGGGGTGCCGGACAATGTACACGTACCTCAGCACTCCAACAAGCAGATTATAGTATTCCCAAATCCTGCAAACAACCATTTGACAATACAATCCCCCGTGGCCCTGGAAGAGGTCAGAATTACAGACATTTTCGGAAGGCCGGTTTATCAGCAATCTGTCTTCCAAAGAGAAACAAGCATAGACGTCAGTAATCTGCCCCAAGGAATGTATATTGTTCAGACGCTTTCTTCTGAAGGTGTCACTGCAACAAAAATACGGATTATCAGGTAAGGCCTCATCAGCATCTATAAGCCCGGCCCATGATTCATTGAGCCGGGCTTTTTTTATCCTTCCCGGATTACCCTGATCAAACCCGGGCCTGTTCAACCCAACAACATCAAGCTTCGCAATGCTTACCGGCAGGAAAAGGAAGACGTTAAATCCTTCCCGTCCATTGATCCGATCATGTGAAGGTATCAGGCAATAAATGTACTGCATTGATTCGAAAAGCAAACACTTAATTGGTGCATCGCCCGTGTGCAGGCAATATAAAGCAGGTGCCTGTCGGGTTCTGTTTTATAATTTTGGGCGGAGGCAAAAGGCACGATCACCCGGTCAAACTCCAGGCCCTTTGACAGATGTATGGACAGAAGCACCACCCCTTTCGAAAACGCCTTACTCTGATCATCAACAAAAGCAAATTCTTCCTGCAGGCCCTCGAGCTGTTCCCTGAGCCACTCCGCCTGTTTCGGGGTCTTGCAGATGATCCCCATGGACTGATGTCCCGACTGTCTGAATTCCGCAATCTGTTCAGCAATATACAGCACTTCCTCTTCTTGGCCCGCGAGCTTCTTCACCTGTGGGGGTGCTCCGTGGCGTTCCACTGCGATCAGCAGGCTGTCGGGCAGGATCTGCTGGGCAAAGCGGGTGATCTCCAAGGTGCTGCGATAGCTGCGCCTGAGCTTCACCACATCGGCATCAGGCATCACCTCACGGATCATCTCCGCCGTGGAGGAGCCCGACAGGCTCACCTTCTGACTGGCGTCGCCCAGTATGGTCTTGTTGCAGGGGAACAGCCGGGCCAGCAATGCATACTGCACAGGGGTGTAATCCTGCATTTCGTCCACCAAAAGGTGCTTCACCTGCTCATAGGGCTGGTAGCCTTCAAAACGTATGGCCAGGTAAACCATCGGAAACACATCGGCATACTCAAGCCTCGACCTGGAGGTCGCCTTAAACATCTCAGGCCGCCCCAGCCACGCATAAAAGTCCTTGTACAGCTGCCTGAGATTGGTGATCCTGAACATCGCCCTCACCTCCTTCAGGATGTACTTACGCTCCTCAGGACCCACATCACGGCGGTAATAAAACACAATGTTGTCCTCTATGGCTTTGGCTATCACCCCAAAACGCTTCATCACAGGAAGACGGTGAAGCGACTCAAACTGCTCCCTGATAAACCATTCGGGCACCAGGCTGCGACCCACCCACAGGTCGGCAGCCTGAAAAAATTCATTGCTGACATACACAAGGTACTGGTCCATCTTTGAAAGCAACTCTGCCGTTGCCTTGAATTCAATGCGTTCCCTGAAGGCTTTGTCGTTTTGCTCCATCATATGAGTGACCTGCTCAAAGAAGGTCTGAAACTTATACCTTCCCTGTAGCAAGCCGGTTGCCAGCTCTTCCATCCCCATCTCAGGCACCCGCTCCTCACCCAGCTCGGGAAGCACGTTGGCGATGTAGTCGGCATACACCTTGTTGGGCGAAATGATCAGGATGTTATCGGCCTTGATGCTGTCCTTAAAACGGTACAGCAGAAAGGCGATGCGGTGAAGGGCTATGGAGGTCTTGCCCGAGCCTGCCACCCCCTGTATGATCAGCACCCGCGACTTCTCGTTCCTGACGATGGGGTTCTGGTCACGCTGGATCGTGGCCACGATGTTCCGCATCTTACGGTCTGAACGCTCACTCAACACCTGTTGCAACACCTCATCGTACACCGCCGAAGGATTCTCAAGCATGTATTCCATCCTGCCATTGCGGATGCGATACTGCCGCTTGAGCGTGATGTCACCCTCTACCCTGCCCGCTGGAGTGTCAAAAAAAGACGCGCCCGGTTCAAAGTCGTAAAACATACTTGAAACAGGCGCCCGCCAGTCATGAATTAAGTTGGCTTGCGCCTCCTGATCGTAAAACGAATGGATGCCGATATACAGCGCAAACACCTCCTCGCCGTTTTTCTCCCTGAAGTCGATGCGCCCGAAATAGGGCGACACCACCAGCTTCTCAATGTTCTTCCTGCGCTCAACGGCAGACTCGCCTACCAGGTTGCCGCGAAAGAGGCTCTGCAGGATGGCATAACGCTCCATGCGGTCCATCCCCGTCTTCTGATCATAAAGGTATCTCCTGGCGTCAAGCATATCCTCCGACAAACCCTTGATCCGCTCACTGTACAGCTTCAAAGTGTCGGTGAGTTTTTTGATCACCCACGCCAAAAATTGCTTCTCTTCTTGTATGGTGCTGTTATCGGGCGTCTGAACTTTTGACATAAAACAACAACAGAAAGGATTTCTAATTAAGGGTCAAAAATTAAACAAAAACATCCTTTTCATTCATTCCTTCTAAAATTCCGCAAAAAAATCCTTAACACAAAGATATAAAAAAGCATGGCAAAGCCGCCTGACAGCAACTCTTTCAGCCTTAATTCAATAAAGCAATTATATTTAAACGGATGGACAGATGGCCCCTGCCTGGTTTTGTCAGGGTTTGACTTCAAGTCAAGCCCTGACTTTTTTCACTGTGTAACACCGTGTATAACACTGTGTTACTCTGTGAAACAAAAAAAATCACGCCAAGCCCGCCACGAAAGCTTCACGCAGAGTTTGCCAGGAAAACCTTTGCGTTCTTTGCGATTTAAGGCTTTGCGTTCTTTGCGAGAAAACTTAATAACCCGTCCACTGATGTTCTCTGATGAAAAACACGGATAAAAACTGATCTCTTATCAGTGAACATCAGTGTCTTCATCAGCGAAAATCAGTGGAAGAAATTGCATGGGGCATGGAGCACCTGACACCTGACACCCGAAACCCGAAACCCTAATGACTACTGACCAATGACCATTCCACAATTTAACAATTTAACAATGACCTGACACCGAGGACGCGAGGACGAGAAAAAGTAGTAAGTAAGAAGTAAAAAGTAAAAAGTAGAAAGTAAAAAGCCCCCTTTCGCGGTAATTCGCCAAAATTCGCATGACAACCCTGAAACCCAAAACCCAAAACCCAAAACCCAACACCCAAAACCCAACACCCAACACCCAACACCCAAAACCCAAAACCCAACACCCAAAACCCAACACCCTAATATTCTGTATTCCCTAAAAAAAATGATGTTCTCTGAAAAGCAGGCTATTTAGTTCCGATTTTTGATTTTTTTACTGAGGGCCTTGATAATGGTTTATATTTGTAATATTCAGAAAGGAAGGAGGGCATTATGGAAGGATATGGGACAAAAGATACGATCTGTGCGCCTGCCACAGCAGCGGGGATGGCGGCCATCGCGGTGATCAGGCTTTCCGGACCCAAGGCTTTTGCCATTGCTGCGGGCTGTTTTGAGCCCCGGAAAAAGGGGCTGAAGTTTGACCACATGCCATCCCACCGGGCGGTGTTCGGGCTGATACACGCCTCCGGGCAGCCTGTGGATGAGGTCCTGCTGACGCGCTTTGTGGCCCCCCATACCTATACCGGCGATGACCTGGTGGAGATCTCCTGCCACGGCTCGCCATTCATCCAGCAGGAGATCCTGAAGCTGTTGATCGATGCGGGTGCCCGGATGGCACGACCCGGAGAGTTCACCCTGCGTGCCTTCCTCAATGGGCGCATGGACCTCTCCCAGGCCGAAGCGGTGGCCGACCTCATCGCCTCCAACTCCTCGGCATCACACAAAATGGCGTTCCGGCAGATGCGCGGACACTTCTCCGAAAGGATCACCGAGCTGCGCCGCCAGCTGGTGAACTTTGCAGGACTTATTGAGCTGGAGCTGGACTTCAGCGAGGAGGATGTGGAGTTCGCCGACCGCAGCAGCCTGTCCCGCCTGCTGGATACCATTGAAACAGAGATCGGACGCCTGAAGCAGTCGTTCAGAATGGGCAACGTGCTGAAGAACGGCATCCCCGTGGCCATCATCGGCAAGCCCAATGTGGGTAAATCAACCCTGCTCAACGCCCTGCTCAACGAAGAGCGGGCCATCGTCAGCGAGATCCCGGGCACCACAAGAGACACCATAGAGGATGTGATCGTCATCGAAGGGGTGGCATTCCGATTTATCGACACGGCAGGCCTGCGCCACAGCAGGGATGTGATTGAGACGGCTGGCATTGAACGCACCTATGAGAAGATACGACAGGCTGCAATCATTCTCTATGTCTTCGACGCCAGCGAGACCACACTGGAGGAGATCACCGCCACCCTGAATGAACTGCGTGAGAAGTTCTACGACGAGCATAAGCGCCTGATACTGGTGGCCAACAAGATAGACCTGATGCAGGAAATCCCCCATCATTTCCGTAACCTGGTGGAGCTCGAGACGATATTTGTCTCCGCCAAACGGAAAGAGAACATCTCAATCATCGCCGAGAGCCTGCTGAGCTCGGTAAGCGTAGCCCCGGAAGAGGAGAACCAGGCCATCGTGACCAACAGCCGCCATTATGAGGCCCTGGCAAAAACCGCTGAAGCCATAGCCGCCGTGCACAAGGGCATTGAAGAAAACCTGCCCGGCGACCTGATGGCCGTCGACCTGCGCACCGCCCTCCACCACCTGGGCACCATCACCGGCGAGGTGACCAATGACGAGATCCTGGGGAATATCTTTGAGAAGTTCTGCATCGGGAAGTAAAGATTTGAGGTTTGGGCGTTTCCTCAACCCCTCAACTCCTCAACCCCTAAACTCCTAAACTCCTCAACTCCTCAACTCCTCAACTTTTGAAAGGTATCCGGCCTTTGGGATTGTCATGCGAATTTTTAGCTAATTAACGCGAAAAGGAATTATCCACTGATGTTCTCTGATGAAGACACTGATGTTCTCTGATAAGACATCAGCGTTTATCAGTGGACGGTTTTTTTATTGGAACGCGGATCATCGCGGATTTTTCTTTGCGCCCTTTGCGTTGGAAATTTCACCGCTAAGACGCGAAGACGCGGGAATTAAAAGGATGGGAAGCTGCCAGGAGAAAGGACCTCCCCCCAACCCCCTCCAAAGGGGGAGTAACCCCAAATCCGCTGGCCAGCGGACAAGCTCCCTAACTCAGAACGTTTTCCCAATGACCAATGACCAATGACCAATGACCCAATACCCGACATCCGCTGGCTAGCTGATCCGCCGGGAGTCGGACAGGCGAAGCTCCGACACCCGAAACCAATCTGCTAATTTGCTAATTATCACATTACCACATCCTCTTTTTTTTCGTAAATTTGAACAAAGAAAAACAGTTATGGAAGCCCTATTTAAAGTCAAAGCCAGTGAATTGGATCAGCGGCTCATTGATTCAATCAAAAAACTTTTCAGGGATAAGGATATCATCATCAAAGTATCTGCTGATTTTGATGAAACCGCCTTCCTCTCATTTTACCCCGCCAACGAGAAACACATTCTTGAAAACATCAGCGCTGAACCTGCCGCTACCTTCACCGCAAAGGACTTTCAGGATTATGTAAACAAACCGGAATGACACCTGGAAAGCGGGATATTGTGTTTAAGGGCTCATCTTTTGATGATTTTAATCAATGGAGAGAGAAAGATAAGCTTGTTTTCAGGAAACTGGTATCCCTCATTGAAGAAACTCGCCGGACCCCCTTTGAAGAAACCGGCAAACCCGAGAAACTTAAACATCAATTTTCAGGCTGCTGGTCCCGCCGCATAACCGGAGAACACCGCCTGGTTTATATGGTTACGGATACCTCCATAGAAATTGTTGCCTGCCGCTACCATTACGAATAATTGGGCAAATTTCATCCCAATCTTTTGCCAAATTCCCGCGAAAGAAAAACCTTCCATTGATGCACTCTGATGAAAACACGGATGTTCTCAGTTGAGAAGTTGAGGAGTTGAGGAGTTAGTTTATTAGGTGTTGTCCGCTAGCCAGCGTATGTTGGCATGAAAAAATCTGCTAATCCTCTCATCTGCCATTAGCTTTTTGCAGTTACTTGATGATCAAATCTTCTGGATTTTTACGGCAATCCCAAATGGCAAGCAAAATGATATGATGGTCTGTGAAAGTGTAAAATAAAATAAAATGCTTTTCCACAATCAAACCCCTGACCGAATCATCATCCGTTTTATGACCAAGATAGGGTAGCTTTGTAAGGGTGTTGAGTTCTTTCCTGAACTTTTTGAAAAGTTTTTTTAGAATAGGAAGGACTTTGATTCCGTGTGGTATAGAAATCAAGGATTTCAAAAAGTTTAATCTTAGCCCGTTGCGACCAGATTATTTTTCGTTTACCCATTGCCCGAACATTTTGTCAATGTCTTCCTGACTCAAATACTGGCCTTTTTCAATTTCCTTTTTTGAAAGCTCAATGTCCCTTTGCTGCTCAGGGGTAAGTGAAATAACCGGCCCGCTGGTTCTCGTCTCTAACAGGATCTTGATGGCCTTCAGAAACGAAACATCATCAATTTCATTGATCTTTTCCACCAGCTCTTTTTTCAGGTCAAGCGTTGTCATAACAGGCAATTTTGAATGATAAAGTTACGGAAAAAAAGAAAGCCTTCCAACCCCTTTCTTGCAGATCCTTATGGCTCCTGGCTCACCTCTCACTTCTTACTTTTTTCTTCTTACTGACTTAATGGAACGCGGATGCCACGGATGAACTCCGTTCAACGCGGATCAGTTAATGTGTTAATGTGCTGATGTACTAATGAGTTGAATACCAGGACCTCCTGTTTGCTGCTTACTGTCTGCTGCATACTGTCTAATGCCTCCTTCACCACCAAGGCGCTAAGACGCAAAGAAAAACCTTCCACTGATGTTCTCTGATGAAGACGCTGATGTTCACTGATAAAAAGTGGATTGGTAAATCAGTAGATTGGTGGATAATCCGTGGAATCCGTAACAATCCGTGGAATCCAATTTTACTGATGAATCCATAGATATTCTCTGATAAGACATCAGCGTTTATCCCTGTTTTTCATTAGTGTGTATCAGTGGAGGGTTTCTTTTTTTATCCGCAGATTTCCACAGATTAAGGGATTAGCACAGATCATTTTTTTTGCAAATTGACTTGAAAGGAAGGTCTTCTTAGCGTTCTGAGCGTCTTAGCGTTAAAATTTTCACCGCCAAGGCGCAAAGACGCAAAGGTTGTTGGTAAGAAAATCCGCTAATCCGCGAATCATCACATCATCACATTATTTTCTTTTTTCGTAAATTTGAAAAAAAAGAACCCATGGACCTCCAGTCCGCAAAAATTGAGATCATCAGGATGGTTCTGGAAACCGACAATCCTGGTATCCTCGAAACCATCCGCAAAATCTTCCGCAAGGAAGAAAGCCCTGACTTTTGGCTCAGCCTTTCCCGGGAGGAACAGGATGAAATCCTTGTGGGCTTTAAGGAAATCGAGCAGGGCGAGCTTACCGATTATGAAGAGCTCCTGAAAAAGCATCGGTGATGCGCAAGGTAGTCTTCTCAAGAAGGGCTTCCATCAGGCTGGAAGAATTGCTCCAGTTCCTTGAAAGAGAATGGTCGGAGAAAGCCAAAAAAGATTTTATTAAAAAACTGGACCGATCCATTCACCAGATTACCAAACACCCCGACAGCACCCCTGAATCCGAATCCGTAAAAGGCCTCCACCGCTGCGTGGTAACCAAACAAACCACCTTATTCTATCGCTACGACAGCAAAACCATCCAGGTCGCTGCCCTTTTCGACACCCGCCAGCACCCTGATAAACTTAAGAAAGAATTATAATTTTAAGGTTAAGGTTAAGGTTAAGGTTAAGGTTGAGGTTGAGGTTAAGGTTGAGGTTGAGGTTGAGGGAGCCCCATGCCCCATGCCCCATGCTTTTTACCTTCCAGTA